>CAVINS010000008.1:0-59310 GCA_963643925.1 Bacteroidaceae bacterium | reverse complement strand
AACGCCCCGAAGGTCACAATGGCCTCCGGGGCTTCTTCTTTTCATGCGGGTCCGCGCTGGCATGAGCTAGCCCCCCTCAAGTCGCTAAGCAGGAGTTCACCCGATAAAAGTTGTACGATAAATTTTTGCAGATTGTAACGAATGACTAAATTTGCAAATTCAGAACTATAGTTTATATTGATACGGTAGGTTGAATGATTGAAAAGCATATTGTCTTAGAAGATGTTGACCCGGTGATCTTCTTCGGTATCAACAATGCGAATCTGCAGATTATCAAAGCATTGTACCCGAAGCTGAGGATTGTGGCCAGAGGTGATGTCATCAAGGTGATGGGTGACGAGAGTGAAATCTGCGCCTTCGAGGAACGTATACTCACCCTGGAGCAACATTGTGCCCACTTCAATTCCCTGAAGGAAGAGACCCTGATAGAAATCATGAAAGGACAGTCCGTGACGGAAGAAAAGTCCGCGGACGTGATTGTCTACAGCGTGACCGGCAAACCTATCACTCCGCGTAGCGTCAACCAACAGCGACTGGTACAGGAGTATGACAAGAACGACATGCTCTTCGCCACAGGGCCCGCAGGATCGGGAAAGACCTACACGGCCATCGCTCTGGCAGTGCGCTCGCTGAAAAACAAAGAAATACGCAAAATCATACTAAGTCGCCCTGCTGTGGAAGCCGGTGAGAAGCTCGGGTTCCTGCCAGGTGATATGAAGGACAAGATAGACCCCTATCTGCAGCCGCTCTACGATGCCTTGCAGGACATGATCCCTCCCGCCAAGTTGAAGGAGTATATGGAACTGAATGTCATCCAGATAGCTCCACTGGCCTTTATGCGCGGACGCACACTGAACGACGCGGTGGTTATCCTCGACGAGGCACAGAACACTACAGTGCAGCAGATAAAGATGTTCCTCACCCGCATGGGCATGAACACGAAGATGATAGTCACCGGCGACATTACACAGGTGGACCTGCCCTCTTCGCAGACCTCTGGATTGATTCAGGCCCAGAAGATTCTGAAGGGTGTGAAGGGCATCAGTTTCATTGAGATGGACAAGCGCGACATTGTCCGCCACAAACTGGTGACCAGCATCGTGGAGGCATACGAGCGGTATGAGAACAGCAAGAAAGAATCAAATCAACAAAATCCAAATAATTATGAAAGCTTTAGTAAAGACAGATTTTAGTTTTCCAGGACAAAAAGGAGTTTATCATGGTAAGGTACGCGACGTGTACAACATCAACGGCGAGAAGCTGGTGATGGTGGCTACCGACCGCATCTCGGCATTCGACGTGATACTGCCCAAAGGTATTCCTTTCAAAGGTCAGATACTGAACCAAATAGCGGCAAAGTTTCTGGATGTTACAACGGACATTTGCCCCAACTGGAAACTCGATGTTCCCGACCCGATGGTGACTGTCGGAGTGCTGTGCGAAGGATTCCCCGTAGAGATGATTGTACGTGGTTACCTTTGTGGTAGTGCCTGGCGTGCCTACAAGAACGGTGTGCGTGAGATCTGTGGAGTGAAGCTGCCTGACGGTATGCGCGAGAACGAAAGGTTCCCCGAACCCATCATTACGCCGACCACGAAGGGTGAGATTGGTACACACGACGAGGACATCTCGAAGGAAGAGATCCTGAAGAAAGGACTGGCAACCCCCGAGGAGTACGCCATTCTGGAGAAGTATACTCTCGCACTCTTCAAGAGAGGAACAGAGATTGCCGCCTCACGCGGACTGATTCTGGTCGACACGAAATATGAGTTCGGCAAGCACAACGGCGAAATCTATCTGATGGACGAAATCCATACACCGGACTCCAGCCGCTACTTCTATGCCGACGGTTACCAGGAGCGTTTCGAGAAGGGCGAGGCCCAGAAGCAACTCTCCAAGGAGTTTGTACGCGAATGGTTGATGGACAACGGATTCCAAGGCAAGGCCGGACAGCAGGTGCCCGAGATGACGGACGAGATCGTGAAGTCCATCAGCGAACGCTACATGGAGCTCTATGAGCACATCACTGGTGAAAAGTTCGTGACCAGCGACTCGGAGGACCTGTTGAACCGCATCGAGAAGAATGTGAACGCATTCTTGAGCAAATAAAGCATGAGTTACGCGCAGGAAGACATAAAACCCTATAGCGGGGATGGTGAGAAGCGTGAGCAGGTGGAGCAGATGTTCGACAACATCGCTTCCACCTACGACTCGCTCAACCACATCCTCTCGTGGGGAATAGACAGGAGCTGGCGGCGCAAGGCTGTGAAGCGACTCAATAGCTACGGTCCGAGGCGCATCCTGGACATTGCCACGGGAACGGGCGACTTCGCCCTGCTGATAGGCAAAAGCCTGCAGCCCGAGGAACTGCTGGGCGTGGACATCTCCGAAGGCATGATGCAGATAGCCCGCGAGAAGGTGCACACGGCCGGACTGGACTCGATGATTCGCTTCGCGAAGGAGGACTGCACGGCCATGTCGCTTGCCGACGACCGCTTCGACGCTGTGACAGTGGCCTTCGGCGTGCGCAACTTCGCCCGGCTGGACGATGCCCTGCGTGAGATTCGCCGGGTGCTCGCTCCCGGTGGACACCTTATTATATTGGAACTCTCGTCGCCCAAGAATTTCCCGATGAAGCAACTGTTTCACCTCTATTCGGCCCTGGTGCTGCCGTTGGTGGGTAAGTTGGTGTCGAAGGACTACAGCGCCTACACCTATCTGCCCCGGACGATAGAGGCCTTCCCGCAGGGCGAGGTGATGAAGGAGATACTCCTGAAGGCCGGTTTCTCACAAGTGGAGTTCCGTCGGCTGACGATGGGGGTCTGCACATTTTATGACGCAAAGAAATAACTCTAATAAACTATAACTATGGACAAATTTGGATTAATAGGCTATCCGTTAGGCCACTCATTCTCGAAGAACTATTTCAACGAAAAGTTCTCCAACGAAGGTATCGACGCTGTTTACATGAACTTCGAAATCCCTTCCATCAACGACTTGCCCCAGGTGATTGCGGAGAATCCCGAGCTGAAGGGGTTCAACGTGACCAGTCCCTACAAGGAGAAGGTCATCTCTTACCTCGACGAACTGGACAAGGACGCACGGGCTGTGGGTGCGGTGAACACCGTCAAGGTGGTTCGCCAGAAGGGGGCTGACCCTAAACTGATAGGCTACAATACCGACTTGACGGGTTTCTCCAAATCCATAGAATCCCTGCTCGAACCGCATCACAAGAAAGCCCTCGTGCTGGGTACGGGCGGTGCCTCGAAAGCCGTCGCCTACGGACTGAAGACCTTGGGCGTGGAGGTGACGCAGGTGTCGCGCCATGAGCGTCCGCAGATGTTCACCTACGAGGAACTGACGAAAGAGGTGATGGAAGAGTACTCCGTCATCGTGAACTGCACGCCCGTGGGCATGTATCCCAACTCCGACCAGTGTCCGGACATCCCCTACGAGTACATCACGCCCAACCACTTGCTCTACGACTTGATCTACAATCCGAACGAGACACTCTTCCTGCGCAAGGGCGAAGAACACGGGGCAACCACCCGCAACGGACTGGAGATGCTCCTCCTGCAAGCCTTCGCCGCTTGGGATGTCTGGGAGAAGTGACCCTTCCCTTGGCCGCTCCCTCTGGTGCGCTGCTGACGGCTGGCTTATAGACCCTTCGGGGATGATACGTGAACAATAAATAGGATTATCTAAAAAAGAATTCGTATTTTTGCAGCATTATGAAAAGATGGTTTCTCACACTCATTGTTAGTTTGTTGCTGTTCCCCCTGTTGGGACAGGCAAAAGTTTATAAAGTCGAGGACGTGCCGATGGTGCACCTGCAGGACAGTACCAAGTACGTCTGCAATCCCGACATGATTCTCACTCAGCCCACGGTGACGGCCATCGACACGATGCTGTTTGCGCTGGAACATACCACCGGCATAGAAGTGGTGGTGCTGGCCCTCAGCGACATCGAGGACGGCGACTGCTACCAGTTCGCACTCGACATGGGCTCGAAATATGGTGTAGGAAAGAAGAAACAAGACAACGGACTCATCGTCCTGCTCTGCACAGAGCAACGCTGCGTCCAGTTCCTCACCGGCTATGGCCTCGAAGGCATCCTGCCTGATGCTATCTGCAAACGCATACAGGAAACGTATATGAACCCCCACTTTGCCGAGGGCGACTGGGACAAAGGTATGCTCGAGGGCATGAAGGCTGTGCACGGCTACCTCAACGGGTCCATGGAGATAGAGAAAGAGCAGCAGAAGAAAGGCTCCGGCAACGCCCTTGGAGTGCTGGTCGGTTGTGTAGTCTTCTTCGGAGTGCTCATCTGGTTCCTCGGACGTGGCAAGCGCTGTCCGCAATGCAAGAAGCGTGGCTTCAAACGTGTCTCTTCGGAACTTGTGTCTGAGGAAGGTGACCGGAAACATTACAAGGCTACCTACAAATGCTCCAAGTGCGGTTACACCGAGGAGCGTGACGAGGAATCGACCAACAGCTCCAATGGTGCGGCTGGCGGTGCTGCTATCGGTGGCTTAGGCGGAATCGTTGGCAGCAAGGGCTCTTCACGAAGAACCCCGAGCTCCCCTGGAGGTCACTTCGGCGGTGGCAGCTTCGGCGGTGGCGGTGCAGGCTCGAAGTTCTAACCGCCGGACTCCACAAGTAATCACTTAGCAACTATTCTAAAAACATTACATACGATATGAGTAGCAATCAACGCTATATGCAACGCGGTGTGTCAGCATCCAAAGAGGATGTGCACAACGCTATCAAGAACATCGACAAAGGTATTTATCCGAAAGCCTTCTGCAAGATTATCCCAGACATCTTGGGAGGCGACCCCGAATATTGCAACATTATGCATGCCGACGGAGCCGGCACGAAGTCGAGCCTGGCTTATCTCTACTGGAAAGAGACGGGCGACCTGAGTGTGTGGAAAGGCATCGCCCAGGACGCGCTCATCATGAACATCGACGACCTGCTCTGCGTGGGGGCCGTGGACAATATTCTGGTCTCATCCACTATCGGACGCAACAAGTTGTTGGTGCCGGGTGAAGTCATCTCCGCCATCATCAACGGCACGGACGAACTGCTGGCCGAGCTGCGTGAGATGGGCGTGGGCGTGTATGCCACCGGTGGCGAAACGGCCGACGTGGGCGACCTTGTGCGCACCATCATCGTGGACAGCACGGTGACCTGCCGCATGAAGCGCAGCGACGTGATCAACAATGCCAACATCCGTCCGGGTGACGTCATCGTCGGTCTGGCATCGTACGGACAGGCCACTTACGAGAAGGAGTACAACGGCGGCATGGGCAGCAACGGACTCACCTCTGCCCGTCACGATGTGTTCGCCAAATACCTGGCTGAGAAATATCCAGAGAGTTACGACAAGGCTGTGCCCGACGAGCTGGTCTACAGCGGCAAGCTGAAGCTGACCGACACCGTTGAAGGCTCCCCGCTGGACGCCGGCAAACTGGTGCTCTCGCCGACCCGTACCTACGCTCCCGTGGTGAAGAAACTGTTGGATGCCCTGCGCCCGCAGATCCACGGTATGGTACACTGCTCGGGCGGTGCGCAGACGAAGATTCTCCACTTTGTGGACAATGTGCGCGTGGTGAAGGACAACCTTTTCCCTATACCGCCCCTGTTCCGCACCATCAAGGAGCAGAGCGGCACCGACTGGGACGAGATGTACAAGGTCTTCAACATGGGACACCGGCTCGAGGTCTACCTCGCTCCCGAGTTTGCCGAGCAGGTGATAGCCATTAGCAAGAGCTTCAACATCGACGCACAGGTGATAGGCCGCATCGAGGAGAGCGACAAGAAAGAACTGATTATCCGTTCGGAGTTTGGTGAATTTAGATACTGACAGATGGCGGACAACAATACGATACTGGAAAAGCTGGAGGGCCTGGTTGCCCGCTACGAGGAGGTGTCGACCCTGATAACCGACCCCAACGTGATTGCCGACCAGAAGCGGTACGTGAAGCTGACCAAGGAATACAAGGAGCTGAACGACCTGATGAAGGCCCGCAAGGAGTATGTGCAGCTGCTGAGCAACATCAACGATGCCAAGGAGATGCTGGCCCAAGAGACCGACCCCGGACTGAAGGAGATGGCGCGCGACGAGCTGGACACCTGTCAGCGCCGTCAGCCCGAGCTGGAGGAGGAAATCAAGCTCCTGCTGATACCTGCCGACCCCGAGGACGACCGCAATGCCGTGCTCGAGATTCGTGGCGGTACGGGTGGCGACGAGGCAGCCCTCTTTGCCGGCGACTTGTTCCGCATGTACTCCAAGTACTGCGAGAGCAAAGGTTGGAAGCTGGAGGTATCCAGCGCCAACGAAGGCTCTGCCGGAGGCTTCAAGGAAATCGTCTGCAGCGTGACCGGCGACAAGGTCTACGGAACCCTGAAGTACGAGTCGGGCGTGCACCGCGTGCAGCGTGTGCCGGCCACAGAGACCCAGGGACGTGTGCACACCTCGGCAGCATCCGTGGCCGTGCTCCCCGAAGCCGAACCCTTCGATGTGGAAATCAACGAGGGCGAGATCAAGTGGGACACATTCCGGTCGGGCGGTGCCGGTGGACAGAACGTCAACAAGGTGGAGTCCGGCGTGCGCTTGCGTTACAACTGGAAGAACCCCAACACCGGCATGGTGGAGGAAATCCTCATCGAATGTACCGAGACGCGCGACCAACCGAAGAACAAGGAGCGTGCACTGTCGCGACTGCGCACCTTCATCTACGACAAGGAGCACCAGAAGTACGTGGACGACATCGCCAGCCGACGCAAGACCATGGTCTCCACGGGCGACCGCTCCGCGAAAATCCGTACCTATAACTATCCGCAAGGACGCATTACCGACCATCGCATCAACTATACCATCTACAACTTGGCCGCCTTCATGGACGGAAATATCCAGGACTGCATCGACCACCTGATAGTGGCCGAGAACGCCGAGCGGTTGAAAGAGAGCGAACTGTAACAGAATCCTTCGTATAAAAGAATATCAGATATGAACAGAGAACAACTTTTTGAGAACATAAAGAAGAAACAATCGTTCCTCTGCGTGGGACTGGACACCGACATCAAGAAGATTCCGGCTCACCTGCTCAGCGAGGAAGACCCCATATTCGCTTTCAACAAAGCCATCGTGGACGCTACCGCGCCTTACTGCATCGCCTACAAACCCAACCTGGCTTTCTACGAGAGCATGGGTCTGAAGGGATGGGTGGCTTTCGAGAAGACCATCAACTACATCAAGACCAACTACCCCGACCAGTTCATCATCGCCGACGCCAAACGCGGCGACATCGGCAACACGTCGGCCATGTATGCCCGCACCTTCTTCGAGGAGATGAACCTCGACGCACTGACCGTGGCTCCCTACATGGGCGAGGACAGTGTGACGCCGTTCCTCACCTACCCGGAGAAATGGGTCATCCTGTTGGCACTGACCAGCAACAGGGGCTCGCACGACTTCCAACTGACCGCCGACGCCGAGGGCGAGCGCCTCTTCGAGAAAGTGCTGCACCGCTCACAGGAGTGGGGCAACAAAGACAACATGATGTACGTGGTGGGTGCCACGCAAGGCAGCATGTTCGCCGACGTCCGTAAGATCGTTCCCGACCACTTCCTACTGGTGCCGGGCATAGGTGCACAGGGCGGTTCGCTCGAGGAGGTGTGCCGCTACGGTATGAACTCTATGTGTGGACTGATAGTCAACTCTAGCCGTGCCATCATCTACGCCGACCATACCGAGCAGTTCGCCCAGGTGGCCGCCCGGGAGGCACAGAAGGTGCAGCAACAGATGGCTGAGCAGCTGAAGGCTATCCTGTAAAAAAACATAAAAGCGACCGGCTATGAGTGGCGAGAAGATCATCAACGACCCCGTGTTCGGTTTCATCCGCATACCCGGAGGATTGCTGTACGACATCGTGCAGCATCCTCTGATGCAGCGGCTGACGCGCATCAAGCAACTGGGCCTCTCGTCGTTTGTCTACCCCGGAGCACAACACACCCGCTTCCAACACTCACTGGGCGCTTTCTTCCTCACCAGCGAGGCCATCATGCAACTCATGGCCAAGGGTAACTTCATCTTCGACAGCGAGGCCGAGGCCGTGCAGATAGGCATACTGCTCCACGACGTGGGGCACGGACCTTTCTCCCACGTGCTGGAGAACACCCTGGTGAAGGGCATCTCGCATGAGGACATCTCGCTGATGCTGATTGAGCAGATCAACGCCGAGAACAATGGTCAGCTTAACCTGGCCCTGCAAATCTTCAAAGACCTCTACCCGAAGAAATTCCTCCATCAACTCATCAGCAGCCAGCTCGACATGGACCGGCTCGACTACCTGAAGCGCGACAGTTTCTTCACCGGCGTGAGCGAAGGGCATATCGGCTCCGCCCGCATCATCAAGATGCTCAACGTGATGGACGACCACCTGGTGGTGGAGTCGAAAGGCATCTATTCCATAGAGAACTTTCTGATGAGCCGCCGGCTGATGTATTGGCAGGTATACCTGCACAAGACCGCCGTGGCTGCCGAGAAGATGCTCATCAGTGCGCTGCTCCGGGCAAAGGAGCTGGCAGGTAGGGGAGAGGAGCTGTTCGCTTCGCCCGCCTTGCGGTTCTTCCTCTATGGCGACATCGACGAGCAGGAGTTCCGTACCAATCCTCTCTGCCTGCAGCACTATACCGAGCTGGACGACAACGACATCTGGACCGCCCTGAAGGTGTGGAGCCACCACCCCGATCACGTACTCTCACTCCTCTGCGAGGGATTGGTCAACCGCCACCTCTTCAAGGTGGAGGTCACCACCACGCCGCCCACGGACGAACACATCAGTGAGGTGCGGCAACGGATTACCGACAAGCTGCACATCAGCCCCGAAGAAGCGCACTACTTCATGTCCGTCTCCTGCATCGGCAAGGACATGTACAGCAAGGAGGACGAAGGCATCGAGATACTCTACCGCGACGGCACGACGAAGGACATCGCCGAGGCATCGGACATGTTCAACATCTCGGTATTGTCCAAAAAAGTTCGCAAATATTACATCTGCGCCCCTAGGTTATGACATTCGACTGAAATAATATCGTCGATATGTCTGTTATCTAAAATAAAATTACGTAATTTGCATCATAAATGGAATCCCTTGGGCTGCGTCGTACGGTGCGTCCGCAAGGCTTTCCGGTTGTAATTTCAGAAATAAGTAAAGAACACGATTATGGAGTTTTCAGCAAAACAAATCGCGGAGTTCATACAAGGTACTGTCGTAGGCGACGAGAATGCAACGGTACACACCTTCGCCAAGATAGAAGGGGGCGTCCCCGGGGCCATCTCTTTTCTGTCCAACCCCAAGTATACACACTACATCTATAACACCCAGTCGAGCATCGTGCTGGTGAACAAGGATTTTCAGCCCGAGTCGGAAGTGAAGGCAACGCTCATCAAGGTGGACAATGCCTACGAGAGCGTGGCCAAGCTGCTCACGCTCTATGAGATGAGCAAGCCGAAGAAGACCGGCATCGACAGTTTGGCCTACATCGCCCCGACTGCTAAAATCGGTAAGGACGTCTACATCGCTCCCTTCGCCTACATCGGCGACGGTGCCGTGATTGGCGACAACACTGCCATCCATCCGCACGCCACCGTCTGCGAACACGCTACGGTTGGCAATGGCTGTATCCTCTACCCGAACGTCACCGTCTACCACGACTGTAAGATTGGCAACCGCTGCATCCTTCACGCGGGCTGCGTGATAGGTGCCGACGGCTTCGGTTTCGCCCCCACGCCGCAAGGCTACGAGAAGATTCCCCAAATTGGCATCGTGATGGTGGAAGACGATGTGGAGATAGGTGCCAACACCTGTGTGGACCGCTCCACTATGGGCGCCACAGTCATCCACAAGGGCGTGAAGCTGGATAACCTCATCCAGATAGCCCACAACGTGGAGGTAGGCAGCAACACCGTGATGGCCTCGCAGGTTGGCATCGCCGGATCCACGAAAGTAGGCGAGTGGTGTATGTTCGGCGGCCAGGTTGGCATCGCCGGTCACATCCGCGTGGGCAACCATGTGAACGTGGGCGCCCAGTCGGGCATCCCCTCCACCGTGAAGGGTGAGAACATCAGCATCATGGGTAGCCCCGCGATAGACGCGCGCCAGTTCTTCAAGAGCTCAGCCGTCTACAAGAAGTTGCCCGACATGTACCTCGAGCTGGACAAACTGCAGAAAGAGGTGCAGACATTGAAAGAACGAATAAATAAACAAAACTAAATAACCATGTTGAAACAGAAAACGCTTAAAGGTAGTTTTTCCCTCTGTGGAAAAGGATTGCATACGGGCCTCAGCCTGACAGTAACATTCAATCCGGCACCGGACAATCATGGCTACAAGATACAGCGTATCGACCTGGACGGCCAGCCCGTCATCGATGCTATCGCCGAGAATGTAACCGAAACCACACGCGGAACCGTCCTGTCGAAGGGCGACGTGAAGGTTAGCACCGTGGAACATGCGTTGGCGGCCCTCTACTCAGCCGGCATCGACAACTGCTTGATACAGGTGAACGGACCGGAATTTCCTATCCTCGACGGCAGTGCCAAATACTATGTGGACAACATACAACGTGTAGGCATCGAGGAGCAGAGCGCCGTGAAGGACTTCTACATCATCAAGAAGAAGATTGAGTATAGGGACGAGGCCACAGGCTCCTCCATCATCGTACTTCCCGATGAGAACTTCAGCGTGAACGTGCTTGTGTCGTACGAATCGTCCATCCTGTCGAACCAGTTCGCTACACTCGACGATATGGCTAACTTCCCCACGGAGATTGCCTCCAGCCGTACGTTCGTTTTCGTACGTGAGATCGAGCCGCTGTTGGGCGCCGGTCTCATCAAGGGTGGCGACCTGGACAATGCCGTGGTCATCTACGAACGCCAGATGCCGCAGGAGAACTTCGACAAGTTGGCCGACGTGATGAAGGTGGAACACCGCGACGCTACCAAGCTCGGCTACCTGAACAACAAGCCGCTGGTGTGGCCTAACGAGCCCGCCCGCCACAAACTGCTGGATATCATCGGCGACCTGGCCTTGGTGGGACGTCCTATCAAGGGCCGCATCATCGCTACCCGCCCGGGACACACGGTGAACAACAAGTTCGCACGTCTGTTGCGTCGCGAAATCAAGCAACACGAGATACAAGCTCCTGTCTATGACTGCAGCGAGGCTCCGGTGATGGACGTGAACCGCATCCGCGAGCTCCTTCCGCACCGCTATCCGTTCCAGTTGGTGGACAAGGTGATTGCCATCGGTGCCAACTACATCGTGGGTGTGAAGAACGTCACCGCCAACGAACCCTTCTTCCAGGGCCACTTCCCGCAGGAACCCGTCATGCCTGGCGTGCTGCAGGTGGAGGCCATGGCACAGACCGGAGGCCTGCTGGTGCTCAACTCCGTCGACGAGCCGGAACGCTACTCTACCTACTTCATGAAGATAGACAACGTGAAGTTCCGCCAGAAAGTGGTGCCGGGCGACACGCTGCTCTTCCGTGTAGAGCTGCTGGCCCCCATACGCCGCGGCATCTCCTCGATGAAAGGCTACGTGTTCGTAGGCGAGAAGATTGTCTGCGAGGCAGAGTTCATGGCACAGATAGTGAAAAACAAATAACCAACAAAACAATTAAGTATGATCAGTCCTTTAGCATATATTGATCCCGAGGCTCAGATTGGCAACAATGTGGAGATCGGTCCTTTCGTCTTCATCGACAAGAACGTAGTAATCGGCGACAACAACGTCATCATGCCACATGCGAACATCCTCTACGGAGCGCGCATCGGCAATGGCAACCGCATCTTCCCCGGTGCGGTGATTGGTGCCATCCCCCAGGACCTGAAATTCCGGGGCGAGGAAACTACGGCCGAGGTGGGCGACAACAACTCCATCCGCGAGAACGTAACCATCAACCGTGGCACGGCCGCCAAGGGCAAGACCGTAGTCGGTAGCAACAACCTGCTGATGGAGGGTGTGCACGTGGCTCACGACGCTACCATCGGCAACGGATGCATCATCGGCAACTCCACCAAGATGGCTGGCGAGATTGTCATCGACGACAATGCCATCCTCAGCGCTTCGGTGCTGATGCACCAGTTCTGTCGTGTGGGCGGTTACACGATGGTTCAGGGAGGCTCCCGCTTCAGCAAGGACATCCCTCCCTTCATCATCGCCGGCCGCGAGCCTATCACCTACGCCGGCATCAATATCGTTGGCCTGCGCCGTAGAGGATTCTCCAATGAACTGATAGAGAACATACACAACGCATACCGCATCATTTATCAGAGTGGACTCAATGTGAGCGACGCCCTGGAGAAGGTGAAAGCCGATGTCCCCGCAAGCAAGGAAATCGACTACATCGTGGACTTCATCCAGTCGTCACAACGAGGCATAATCCGTTAATACGTATCACTATGGTTTACAGATTCACGATTATCTCGGACGAAGTCGACAACTTCATACGGGAGATAAGAATTGATTCGGAAGCAACTTTCTTTGACTTTCACAAGGCCATCCTCAAGGCTGTCAATTACAAGGACGACCAGATGACCTCCTTCTTCATCTGCGACGACGATTGGGAGAAGAAAGAGGAGATAACCCTGGAGGATATGGGCACCGGTTCCGACGAGGACACTTGGCTGATGAAGACCACTCACCTGAGCGAGCTCATCGAGGACGAGAAACAGCGTCTGCTCTACGTCTTCGACCCGCTGACGGACCGGGTCTTCTTCATCGAACTCTCCGAAATCCTTCCACGCCAGAGTCTGAAGCGTCCTGTCTGCTCACGCAGCGAAGGCAAGGCCCCCAAGCAGACGGTGAACTTCGAGGAGATGGTGAAATCCACCAACTCACTCGTCCTGGACGACGACTTCTATGGTGACCAGGACTTCGACCTCGAAGAGCTTGACCCCGAAGGATTCGATATGGGTGGCGCCGACATTCCGTCCGACGACGGCGGCGATTATTAAAAGACCATACGCATAGTAGCAATATCGGGATAAGAGCGTACGTTCTTCCTCTGGAGAAGTCCGCTTTTATCCCGTTTTTCATCTCCTTTGTTCGAATGAAGACTCTTCTCGTGATACTCGGTCCCACAGGTGTGGGCAAGACCGACCTTTGCATCTCGTTGGCTCAACGACTGGGCTCGCCCATCATCTCGGCGGACTCGCGCCAGATCTACAGGGATATTCCCGTCGGCACCGCCGCACCCACGCCCGAGCAACTGCAACTGGTGCGCCACTACTTTGTCGGCACTCTTGCACTGACGGACTACTACAGTGCCGCCCGCTACGAGGCCGAAGCCATCCGACTGTGCACGGAACTCTTCGCCACCCACGACGTGCTGCTCATGACGGGAGGCTCCATGATGTACATCGATGCCGTGTGCAAGGGCATCGACGACATCCCCACTGTGGACGACGAGACCCGCCGCTACATGCTCGAACATTATGAGAAAGAAGGCCTCGAAGCCCTCTGTGGTGAACTGCGTTTGGCCGACCCGGAATACTATAAGATAGTGGACTTGAAAAACCCCAAGCGCGTGATCCATGCGCTGGAAATCTGCTACATGACCGGCCACACCTACACCTCCTACCGCACAAATTCCGTGAAGGAGCGGCCTTTCGATATCGTGAAGATAGGTCTCACGCGCGACCGCGAGGAACTCTACGCCCGCATCAATCGCCGGGTGGACCTGATGATGGAGCAGGGACTGGAGGAGGAAGCCCGTCGTGTGTTGCCGTCGCGCCACCTCAACTCCCTCAATACCGTGGGCTACAAGGAACTCTTCAACTATTTCGACGGCACGTGGACGCTGCCCTTTGCCCTCGATAAAATCCGTCAGAACTCACGCATCTACTCCCGCAAACAAATCACATGGTTCAAGCGCGACACGGACATTCGCTGGTTCCATCCCGATGACGTGACGGCCATACGAGGCTACATAGCCGAGCGAGTGCCCGGCGCTTTTGGCGAATAATCCCACGGAGGCTCCTTTTTTGTTCAGCAACATATCCTTGCCGGCGTGTACGAAACCGTGTAAGAATCGGTATGTAAACATTGCAGCTCCCCGGTTCGATGATTGTTTGACAACTGCCGTACACGTGTTTGACAATTGCCGTACACGTGGATGGCAATTGCCGTACACCTGTTTGACAACTGCCATACACCCCGCTCGGCTGGATTCTTACACAATCTGGTCCAGTGTCTTCACTTTGCGAAAGCGGCCCACAGAGTGCCTTCGGGCACGGGCGCTTCCAGCTGAATAAGTTCTTTCGAAACCGGATGGATGAACTCTATCCGTCGTGCGTGTAGGCAGATGCTGCCGTCGGGATTGGAACGTGGGAAGCCATACTTCAGATCTCCCTTGATGGGGCAACCTATCTTGGCCAGCTGGCAACGGATCTGATGGTGACGGCCCGTCTCCAGCTGCACCTCCAGCAAGTAGTAGTTGTCCGACCGGTTGATGACCCGATAGCTGAGGATGGCCTGTTTGCTGTCCTTCACCTCCTTGTCGTAGGCGTACGATTTGTTCTGTTTCTCGTTGCGCGTCATGTAGTGGACCAGCCGCTGCTCCTCCTGTGCGGGTCGTTCCTTCACGATGGCCCAATAGGTCTTCTTCACCTCGTGGTTCTTGAACATCTCGTTGAGCCGCCCCAGCGCCTTGCTGGTCTTGGCGAACACCACCAGTCCGCTCACGGGCCGGTCCAGCCGGTGTGTCACCCCCACGAACACATTGCCCGGCTTGTTGTATTTCTCTTTCAGGTACACCTTCACCTGTTCGGATAGGGGAGTGTCGCCCGTCTTGTCCCCCTGGACAATCTCGGATGCCGTTTTGTTGACCACGATGATGTGGTTGTCTTCGTAGATGACTTGCATGCTCAGTACTTCAATTCGTGGATAAATAGAATGCAGCCTTATGCACGGAGGCGACAAAGCTGCATTCATTATAAAGAGTTGTGACGATATTACATGTTCATGCCACCATCGACCTGGATCACCTGACCCGATACGTACGATGACATGTCCGAAGCCAGGAATGTGGCGATGTTGGCTACATCTTCCGGCGTACCACCGCGGCGCAAAGGAATCTTCTTGCACCATTCAGCCTTCACCTCGTCGCTCAGCTTCGCTGTCATGTCGGTGATGATGAATCCTGGAGCGATGGCGTTGGCGCGGATGCCGCGTGAGCCCATCTCCTGGGCTATAGACTTGGCCAAAGCAATCAGTCCGGCCTTCGAAGCGGCGTAGTTGCACTGTCCGGCGTTGCCGTGAACACCTACGACGGAAGCCATGTTGATGATGCTGCCGTTCTTCTGACGCATCATGATGGGCGTGCAGGCGTGGATGAAGTTGAACGCAGACTTCAGGTTTACTGCGATCACTGCGTCCCACTGGATCTCGGTCATACGCATCATCAGGCCGTCCTTGGTGATGCCGGCGTTGTTCACCAGGATGTCGATGCTGCCGAAATCCTCTTTGATCTGGTTCACCACCTTCTCTGTATCCTCGAAGTTTGCTGCGTTGGACGCATATCCTTTAACTTTCACTCCGTATGCGGCAATCTCTTTCTCGGTGTTCTGGCCGTTCTCGTCTATCACCAGATCGGTGAATGCGATGTTGGCTCCCTCGGAAGCGAATTTCAGAGCGATTGCCTTACCGATGCCTCTAGCCGCACCGGTGATAATAGCTGTTTTGTTTGTTAATAATCCCATAACTGTTTACTATTTTAGCTTATTAAGATTCTTGTTGCCCAATGCACCCAGCACCAGCTTCACCACGTAGGCCCGACTCTCTTCCAGGGTCAGTCCCCGTCCTATCAGCCCTTTTATGAAGGGCGTCTCTATGCCTTTGATGGAATAGTGCACAATCTCTGCGGTGATGCTGACGTTGTCGATGTCGAACACGTTTTTCTCTATTCCCTCTGCCAGCACCTCCTTGAAGAGCTTTATCTCATTCTGGTCGAACCGCTTGCGGCAAGCCTCCACGGCCCATATGTCGCGGAAGAACTCGGCCTTCAGTGTGCCGTTGCGGTAGACCGTCTCCTTGATGGCCTCCAGTCGGGTGTAGATGAGCTCAATGATTTTCTCGTCGGGCGAAATGTCCTTCATCGCCACCTTATTCATCTCCTCCGACAGGGCCTCCAGCTCCGTCTCAATCACTGCCAGATAGATTTCCTCTTTGCTCTTGAAATAGGTGTAGAGGGTTCTCCGCCCTTTTTTCGATGCCACGGCAATATCGTTCATGGTCGTGTACTCCACACCGTTCTTGGCGAACAGCTGTCGTGCCACATCAACCAACTGATTTCTTGTCTTTGAAATTGCCATATCCTAGATTGCACAGATGCATTAAATGATATGCGAAGGTACTACATTTATGGATAACCAACAAGTAAATGACAAATGATTTGATTTTGTTAGCTATGGCGGTCGCTAATGATAGGTTGTTTTACAGTATTTTACATCCATGCGTGCATATTTGGTATAAAAAAGACACCGAAATATTTGGAGCATTGAAAAAACATGTCTACCTTTGCAGCCGAAAACGATAATATCGCGGAGTGGAGCAGTTGGTAGCTCGTTGGGCTCATAACCCAAAGGTCGTTCGTTCGAGTCGAGCCTCCGCAACTATGAAGAGCTGAGTGAATCTTTCATTCAGCTCTTTTTGTGTTCGAATGTGTGTCGTGGGGCAGCAGAAGTTTAGTGGGTGAAAGTGTCATGTGTTTCGGTTCTCGCTCAACGTCTCCGTCAATGGATATAGTATAGTGTTGCTCGTCTTGCATACCTTATGTATATCCGGTAAAATGAAGAAAGGCTGACAGTCAATTGATTGTCAGCCTTTCCTAGTACCCAGACCCGGGGTCGAACCGGGATGGATTTAACTCCACTGGTGTTTGAGACCAGCGCGTCTACCGATTCCGCCATCTGGGCATTCCGTTCAAATGCGGTGCAAAGATAGATATATTTTGGTTACCCGCAAACTTATTGCCTCTAAATTTTAGAGAAAACTTAAATTAGAGGTTTCATGCGGGTATATTTGCTCTTTTCTGCATAATTTATGCCGATTGATTTGATGGTTGTCGATTTTTCTGCTACATTAGCCGAAACTTTAATGAGTGATACTATGTCATATATAGATAACTACTGCGTCATATTGGCCGGAGGCGTGGGTAGTCGTTTCTGGCCTTACAGCAGGAAGAATTATCCCAAGCAATTCATCGACTTCTTCGGTACGGGATATACCCTCCTGCAACATACCTACCAACGGTTCAGAAAAATAGTACCTGAGCAGAACATTATTGTTGTCACCAATGCGGCTTATGAAGCCATCGTCAAAGAGCAACTTCCACAACTGCCTGAGGATAATCTGTTGTTGGAGCCCATCGGCCGTAACACGGCTCCCTCGGTGGCCTGGGCTGCTTACCACATCTACCTTTCGAACCCCAATGCCAACATGGTGGTGGCTCCTGCCGACCAGCTCATCATGAAAGAGGACGAGTTTTGCGAAGCTATTCAGCACGGACTCGACTTCGTGTCGCGTACGGACAAGTTGCTGACGGTCGGCATGGTGGCCAATCGTCCCGAGACGGCATACGGCTACATACAGATTGACGAGGAACATGAGGACAATATATATAAGGTGAAGAGCTTCACCGAGAAGCCGGAGCTGAACTTCGCCAAGTTCTTCGTGGAGAGCGGCGAGTTCTATTGGAACTCGGGTCTGTTCCTGTGGAATGTGAACGCTATACTCCACGCCATGTACACGTTTCTGCCGGAGATTGGTTCGCTGCTGGACAAGGTGCGCAAGGACCACTTCAACCGCGAGAACGAGCAGAAGTTTGTGGAGACTTATTTTCCCGCTTGCCCCAATATCTCCATTGACTATGGAGTGTTGGAGAAGTCCGACAACGTCTATGTGCTGACGGGCGACTTCGGATGGAGCGACTTGGGCAACTGGAACACCTTCTATGAAATGTCGCCCAAGGACAAAAACGGCAACGTGACCATCGGGTCGAAGGCGTTGCTCTATGATTGTCACAACAATGTGGTCACCACACCGCCCGACCGGTTGGTGGTGCTGAAGAACTTGGACGGCTACATGGTGGTGGAGAAGGACAATGTGCTGGTCGTCTGCAGGAAAGACGATACGGAAGCCATTCGTCAGTTCGTCAACGACGTGCAGGTCCGCTTCGGTGACGACTGATGCCGATGTTCGGCAACCTCCTTCGTGTAACGCTTGTCGCAAGTGCCCGACGGAGTCCGTTGGCGTCTGAAATTGAAACAAATTGCATGATCGCTAATAGATAAGACCCCTATCTAAAGAGAGGTGACGCGAAAGGAATGTCACCGGTAAAAAGCGCAAAATTTGCATACAACAGCAAGGGCCGCCCCACGGGGCGGCCCTTCTCGTGGTGGTACGTCTGCAGTGGTCATGGCCTGGCTTGGCATGAAACGTCACGTCCGGTGTGGCTATGGAACAGACGGTTGTGAGGCGTTGCATTTGGTGTGGTCATCTGTCTGGTCTGGGATAAAATGTTGCGTCCGGTGCAGGCATGGATCTGATGGTCCCCGTGTGTGGGGCGGGGCTGGGTTTGACCGGCATAAAACGAAAGTAGGAGGCAAATGCCTTTTATGATTAGCATTTGCCTCCTGCTCGATAAGGTCTTCTGCGGAACGTTTATTTGTTTGCGGCGACCCAAGCCTCGTTGATGCGCTTGGCGATGTCGGCAAACTCTTCCGGAGAGAGTTTCAGTTTCGGATTGGAGAAGAGCATGTCCGACTCCTTGTTGATAGGAATCAGGTGGATGTGTGCGTGGGGTACTTCCAGTCCGATGACGGCCTGTCCCACCTTCTTGCAGGGGAATGTCTTCTCGATGGCGCGGGCCACCGACTTGGCGAACAGCTGAATCTGTGCCAACTCATCGTCTTCCAGGTCGAACAGATAGTCCACCTCGCGCTTGGGGATGACCAGCGTGTGTCCCTTCACGAGCGGATTGATGTCCAAAAACGCATAGAACTTGTCGTTCTCCGCCACTTTGTAGCTCGGTATCTCGCCTGCCACAATCATGCTGAATACGGATGCCATATCCTTTTTGCTTTAAGGGTTAAAACGTAATGCTGATAATCTCCAGACTGATTTTGCCTTGCGGAATGGTTATCTCGGCGATGTCGCCCACCTTCTTGCCAAGCAGGCCTTGTGCGATAGGGGTGTTGACTGAAATCTTGCCCTCTTTCAGGTTCGCCTCGCTCTCGGACACGATGGTGTAGGCCATCTTCATTCCGTTCTTTACGTTCTTCAGTTCCACGTGGGCGAGAATCTGCACCGTGTCGGTCTTCAGCTTCGAAGTGTCGATGATTTTCGCGTCGCTGATGACGGCCTTCAGCTGGCTGATCTTCATCTCCAGCATTCCTTGTGCTTCCTTGGCCGCGTCGTACTCGGCGTTTTCGGACAGGTCGCCTTTATCGCGTGCCTCTGCAATGGCCGCTGAAATCTTCGGACGTTGCACAGTTTCTAACTCTTTTAATTCTGCTACAAGCTTCTTGTAGCCTTCTTCTGACATGTAAGCCATACTAATTCCTCCTAATTTTACCCTGACGGGTTACAGTATAATAAAAAAGAATCCCGACATTAGGATACTGATGTCGGAACCCTTCATTAGTTCACTTGTGCAAAGGTAGCGGAAGTTTTTCAATTAATCAAACTTCGCGTTTATGCTTTGTAACATATATTTTCTACAGGAGCTTCTTTATCTCCTCTTCGATGTCCTTCACATTCTCGCCTCTCACTTTCAGCTCGTTGGCCCGGTTGATGAGGAAGAGCGAAGGCAGGTTGGTCACGTTGTAGAGTCCCAGGTAGTTCGAGTAGATGCCGTTGGCATCGCGCACACAAATCCATGGAAGGTTGTCGGCCGATGTCTTCCAGAAGTGCTCGTCCGCATCCAGTGAAATCTGGTAAATCTCCAGCCCGTTCTGTGCATACTTGTCGTAGAGCTCGCGCAGGGCCAGGTTGCGGGTCGGCGAGACGGCGTTCTGGTATACGGTGAAGTCGAGCAACACTACCTTTCCCTTGAGGTCGGTCAGTCGGCGTGTGTTGCCGTTCAGGTCTTTCAGGGCGATGTCGATGATGGTAGCCTCTTTGATTTTGTCCTCAGGGATCTGCAGCACCTTCTGTTGCGGAGCGCGCATGTTGCGCAGTCCCTTCATCACTATTGTGCACAGGTTCTTTGTGCGTACGGCGTCCGGATGGTGTTGGTCGAGGCTTGTGGCCACGGCCTGGAAGCACTTGATGTCGTCCTTGCTGTTCAGCGGGTCGAATATCAGATAGTTGCCCAGCTTCTGGAAGAGGGCGAAGTAGGCGTAGGCGCTGTTCGGTGCCTTGAAGATGTAGTTGCGTTTCACATCGTCCTTATAGGCGTTGACCATGTTGAACAAGCTGTCCTGAATGGTTTGCGGAGTCAGCTTGGCATCGTTCTTCACCAGCTTGTCCACATTGCTCTGCAGGGTCATCTGTTTCAGGGTCAACTCCTTCACGACGGACGACTCGTCAGATCCCGTCACGGTGTAGTTCGTGGCCATGTCTGCCTTGTTGGCCTTCACCTCTATCGTTTCGGTGGAGTCCACCACCACGTTGATGACTTGGTCGGCCAGGCGCAAACGGTAGTAATCCGGTGCTTCCGGCCGTTTGTGCTTGAACTTGAAGTCTCCGTTCGAGCCTAGCTTCACGGAGTCCAGCACCTCTAATCTCTCTATGCCCAAGGCCTCCAGGTAGAGCTTCTCACCCTTAGCGTCGGCGATGTTGCCTTGTATGGTGAAGCAGGGGCCTTGGTCTTTGCAGGAGTTCAGGCTGAGAGCCAACAGCAGGCAGCCTGTTCCGATAATCGCGTTTCTTTTCATGATGTTTTTGCTTTGAATTGCTTGCAAAGGTAATGCATGGCACTTTTACGGCCAAATTATTCCTCATTTTCCTTCATCTGCCGGCTGCTGAGGACACTGGTTCAGCCTCCGAAGTATCGGAAAGTAAGGCAATCTTTCCGTCGGGAGCAAGAAAATGGCAGATTTTGTAGTTGGTGTATATAATAATATGTATCTTTGCCACAATTTTTTAGAGATATACAGATAATAAACTTTTTATGAACCCAATTGTTAAGACTATCGAGCTTGGTGATGGCAGAACCATTACCCTCGAAACGGGAAAGTTGGCAAAGCAGGCTGACGGCGCAGTGATGCTGCGCATGGGAAATACGATGTTGTTAGCCACTGTTTGTGCCGCCAAGGATGCAGTTCCCGGTACTGATTTCATGCCTCTGCAGGTAGAGTATAAGGAGAAATATTCGGCTTTCGGCCGTTTTCCCGGTGGCTTTACCAAACGCGAAGGCAAGGCTTCTGATTATGAAATCCTCACTTGCCGTCTGGTGGACCGCGCCTTGCGTCCGCTCTTCCCTGACAACTTTCATGCGGAAGTGTATGTGAACATAATCCTGTTCTCTGCCGACGGAGTAGATATGCCCGACGCATTGGCTGGTTTGGCAGCTTCTGCAGCACTGGCTGTTTCCGACATTCCGTTCGGAGGCCCCATCTCAGAGGTGCGTGTAGCCCGTGTGGACGGACAGTTCGTCATCGATCCTACGTTCCAGCAGCTGGAGAAGGCCGACATGGACATCATGGTGGCCGCTACCTACGACAACATCATGATGGTGGAGGGTGAGATGAACGAGGTTTCCGAGAATGACTTGCTCGAGGCCATGAAGGCAGCACACGAGGCCATCAAGGTACACTGCAAGGCACAGATGGAACTGATGGAAGAGGTTGGCTCTACCGTGAAACGCGAGTATTGCCACGAGGAGAACGACGAAGACCTGCGCAAGGCTGTTCACGACGCTTGCTACGACAAGGCTTATGCCATCGCCGCCAGCGGCAACCGCAACAAACACGAGCGCGAGGACGCTTTCACCGCCATCTGCGACGAGTTCAAGGCTCAGTACACCGAGGAGGAACTCGAGGAGAAGGCTCCGATGATTGACCGCTACTATCACGACGTGGAGAAAGAGGCTATGCGCCGCTGCATACTCGACGAAGGCAAACGTCTCGATGGCCGCAAGACCGATGAGATTCGTCCTATCTGGTGCGAGGTGAGCCCGCTGCCCGGTCCTCACGGATCGTCCATCTTCACCCGTGGTGAGACTCAGTCACTCAGTACTGTTACGTTGGGTACCAAGGCCGACGAGAAACTCGTGGACGACGTACTCGACCAGCACAAGGAACGTTTCCTGTTGCACTATAACTTCCCGCCGTTCTCTACGGGCGAGGCTAAGGCTCAGCGCGGTGTAGGCCGTCGCGAGATTGGCCACGGCCACCTGGCATGGCGTGCCCTGAAGCGTATGATTCCTGAGGATTATCCTTACTGCGTACGCGTGGTTTCCGACATTCTGGAATCCAACGGTTCTTCTTCCATGGCCACTGTTTGCGCCGGTACGCTGGCACTGATGGATGCCGGTGTGAAGATTAAGCGCCCTGTTTCAGGTATCGCTATGGGACTTATCAAGAACCCCGGTGAAGAGAAGTACGCTGTGTTGTCCGATATCCTTGGCGATGAGGACCACCTTGGCGATATGGACTTCAAGGTAACTGGTACAGTAAACGGCATCACCGCCACGCAGATGGATATCAAGTGCGACGGACTGAGCTACGAGATTTTGGAGAAGGCTTTGCTGCAGGCTAAGCAGGGACGTGAGTTCATCCTTGGCAAGCTGACCGATTGCATCGCCGAGCCTCGTGAAGACCTGAAGCCGCACGCTCCGCGTATCGAAACTCTGACCATTCCGAAGGAGTTCATCGGTGCTGTGATTGGCCCGGGTGGAAAGGTCATCCAGGGAATGCAGGAGGAGTCTGGTGCCATCATCTCTATCGAGGAGATTGACGGCGTAGGCCGCATCGAAATTGCCGGCACCAACAAGGCTTGCATCGACAAGGCTTTGGCTATGATTCGTGCCATCGTTGCCATCCCCGAAGTGGGAGAGGTTTACAAAGGTAAGGTTCGTTCCATCATGCCTTACGGTGTGTTCGTAGAGTTCTTGCCTGGCAAGGATGGTCTGCTCCACATCTCCGAGTATGACTGGAAGCGTCTGGAGACCATCGAGGAGACCGGACTGAAAGAGGGCGATGAGTTGCAGGTGAAGCTGCTGGATATCGACCCAAAGACCGGTAAGTTCAAACTCTCCCGTCGTGCCCTGTTGCCGAAACCGGAAGGTTACGTTGAGCGTGCGCCGCGTGCAGAGCGCGAGCGTCGTCCGCGTCCCGACCGCGATCGTCGTGAAGGCCGCGACCGTGACAACAAGTAATCTATTTGCATTAGATACTCAAACCGCAGAAGGCTCGTCGTAAGACGGGCCTTCTGTCGTAATATTCTCCTTGGTTGGAAAAATATATTTTCCTGACTGGAGAAAAAACAAACGCTCCCAAGCGTGAGCTTGGAAGCGTTCTCCTGAGTGAGCCTCTTGTCGGATTCGAACCAACGACCCCGAGATTACAAATCACGTGCTCTGGCCAACTGAGCTAAAGAGGCAGGTGGGTAAGCTTACTACATCGCGCCGCTACGACCTGTTACCTTTGCTGCGATCAAGCCCTGGAGGATTCACAGGGAGCTGGCCGTATAGGACTTACCCGGCTGCAAAGGTAGACATTTTCTTTTATTGCGCAAGGCGTGTGGCACACTTTTTTACTCGTCCGATGTGGGGTAGATAGCCAACCCGCTGACTGAAAAGTAGATAAAACGGATGCGTGGGTACGCTAAATGCTACTTTTTTATGCCCAATAGGGGAGGTTTAACTATTTTCAAGTGGATAATTATGGAGACTTCTCTCAAAAAGCAGTACCTTTGTTCCGTTTATCGAAATCGTGATGGAAAGAAAACCTATAAGCATACGCGAAGCGGCCATGAGCTTTGGTACGGCCATCGGTGTCATTTGGTGCGCTAAGTTCCCGCTCTTCCCCTTGGGACTGAAGTATCCCTTGCTCGAGCTGTTTTTCCTGCTGATAACCGTAGTGTTGCCCTTCTTTGTCTACGTGCAGGTCCGCCGCTTTCGCGACCGTTTCTATCCGGGGGACTTCCCGTTTCGCAGGGCATTCTCCTTCACGTGGCAACTCTACTTCTATGCATCGCTGCTGACGGCGGTGATGCACTATGTTTACTTTGCCTTCCTCGACAACGGCTTCGTCATCTCCACCTACGAGTCGTACCTCAGCCTCATGGGGCAGACACCGGAACTGAAAGATCTCTGCGACCAGATGTCGCAGACACTGGACCTCTACAAACAGCTGTCGCCCATCGAGATAACAATGCAATTGCTAACACAAAACATCATATACGGCACCTTGTTCTCCCTCGTCACCGCCTTGGTGACGATGCGAAGCAAGAAGCCCGAAAGTTCAAACTAACCCGTTAATATTGGAAGTGTATGGACATTTCAGTAGTTATACCTTTATATAATGAGGACGAGTCGCTGCCCGAACTCCACGCTTGGATCAGCCGCGTGATGGCAGCCAACGGCTTCTCCTACGAGGTGATATTCGTCAACGACGGCAGCACCGACCGCTCGTGGCAAGTGATAGAGGAGTTGCAGCAGAAGGATGCCGCCCATGTGAAAGGCATCAAGTTCCGCCGCAACTACGGCAAGTCGCCTGCCCTCTACTGCGGGTTCGAGAAGGCCGAGGGCGACGTGGTCATCACCATGGACGCCGACCTGCAGGACAGCCCCGATGAGATTCCCGAGCTCTTTCGGATGATTACGAAGGACGGCTACGACCTGGTGTCGGGATGGAAGCAGAAACGCTACGACCCGCTGTCGAAGACCATACCTACCAAGCTCTTTAACGCCACGGCGCGCAAGGTGTCGGGCATCCACAATCTGCACGATTTCAACTGCGGACTGAAGGCCTACCGCAAGGATGTGGTGAAGAACATCGAGGTCTATGGCGAGATGCACCGCTACATCCCCTACCTGGCCAAGAACGCCGGCTTCGCTAAGATTGGCGAGAAGGTGGTTCACCACCAGGCCCGCAAGTTCGGCAAGACCAAGTTCGGCGGACTCAACCGTTTCTTCAACGGATACCTCGACCTGCTGTCGCTCTGGTTTCTCTCCAAGTTCGGCGTGAAGCCGATGCACATCTTCGGCTTCCTGGGCTCCATGATGTTCATCCTCGGCTTCATCTCCATCGTGGTGGTGGGCGCTTCCAAGCTCTATGCCATGTACAACGGGATGCACTACATCCTGGTGACGGACTCGCCCTACTTCTACATCTCGCTCACGCTGATGATACTGGGTACGCAGCTCTTCCTCGCCGGATTCCTTGGCGAGCTGATATCGCGCAACTCTACCGAACGCAACAAGTACAAAATAGAAAAGGTTATTTGATGAGAAGGCTCTTTTTCATACCGATGGTTTGTTTGGCGTTGACCGCACTCCTCTCGTGCGGCAATTCCGACTGTGTGCTGACGAATACTTCGTACACGTTGTTTGGCTTCTACAACCAAGAGGGCAAGGCCGTCAGCATGTCCGGCACCGTGTCCGTCACGGCGGCAGGAACAGACAGTGTGCTCATAAACCGGGAGTCCAACCCATCGCAGTTTCAGTTGCCCTTGTCCTACACCAACCTGGTGGACACGTTCGTCATCCAGTACACCGAGTTGATGGTGGACTCTGTCTTCGTGACCCACGAGAATGTGCCCCACTTCCTGTCGATGGACTGCGGCACAGGCATGTACCACAACCTGCAGGAGGTGCGTAGCACCAACAATGCGATTGATTCCATCAAAATCGTCAATTCAGAAGTTACCTACAATGCAACAGAGAACATTAAGATATACTTTACTTCTGCTGAGTAGCCTGCTCCTCTGCCTGCCTTCGCTGGCGCAGACGGATACCATCCCCAGCAAGGAGAGCCGCTTGCACGGACTCTCCCTGTCGGCCGATGTGTTCGGACTGGTGGGCGGACTCTTCGGCAACGACTTTCAGAGTATGGAGGTGGCCGCCGAGCTTCATCTGCACAACAAGTTCTATCCCGTTGTAGAGGTAGGCTATGGCACGACGGACTCCACCGACGACGACAAGGACATCCACTACAAGGTGTCGGCTCCCTACTTCCGGGTAGGCCTCAATTATAACTTCTTCCATAAGAAGGAGACCCAGAGCATCATCTTCGGTGGCCTTCGGGTAGGATACAGCACCTTCAGCTTCGATGTGGATGCACCCGCTCTGACCGATCCCGTGTGGGGCGGCAGCGTACCGTTCGAGTACAAGGGGGTGAAGTCCAACGCCACGTGGGCGGAACTGGTTGTCGGTCTGCGCACTCCCATTGCCAAGAACTTCCACATGGGGTGGAGCTTACGCTACAAGCGTCGGCTCAGCGTGAAGGAAGGCCCCAATGCGGAGCCCTGGTATGTGCCCGGCTATGGCGAGAACCGTGCCATACTTTTCGGCGCGACCTATAACTTCATCTATTATCTGCCTTGGTAATTGTACAACAATAAAACTGTGGTGTTATGAACTATCTGGAAACATGGCTGTTGGCCGTGAGTCTTGCCATGGACTGCTTTACGGTGGCCATTGCCAGCGGCATCATCCTGAAGCGCATACAGTGGCGGCCGATGCTCATCATGGCCTTCGCTTTCGGATTCTTTCAGGCCCTCATGCCGCTGATAGGGTGGACACTTACCAATTCCTTTCAGCACCTCATCGAGAGCTTCGACCACTGGATAGCCTTCGGTCTGTTGGCCTTTCTGGGCGGACGCATGGTGTGGGAGAGCTTCAAGCCCGAGGAGGAGACTGGCTCCTTCAATCCCACTAGTCTGAAGGTGGTCGTCACCTTGGCCATAGCCACCAGCATCGACGCCTTGGCCGTGGGCATCTCCTTCGCCTGTCTGGGCGTGAACACCCTGTCGAAGATAGCCTCGCCCGTGGCTATCATCGGACTGGTCTCTTTCCTCTTCTCTGTGCTCGGACTGCTGATTGGCATCTTCTTCGGCAAACGGTTTCACTGGCCTGTCGAGCGTTGGGGCGGCATCATCCTCATCCTCATCGGCTGCAAGATTCTCTACGAACATTTAATCGGATAAAGATATACGCAATGAACAGTAAACGCAAACGTTGGCAACTCCCGTTCCTGTTGTTCCTCATCGTGGGAACGGCGCTCATCCTGAGACATCATAATGCCCCGCGGCCCTATCAGACCAATCAAGGCAAGGTGTTCGGCACCTTCTACCACATAGCCTATCAGAGCGACGAAGACCTGCAGGCCCAGATAGAGCAGGCGCTGGCGCGTGTGGACGGCTCGCTGTCGCCCTTCAACGACACCTCCGTCATCACCCGCATCAACAACAATCAGGACGTGGTGCCCGACAGCCTCTTCATGCACGTCTTCAACCTCTCCAAACGAGTCTCCAAGGATACCAATGGCGCTTTCGACATCACCGTGGCCCCGCTGGTCAATGCCTGGGGCTTTGGTTTCAAGACGGGGATCGACGTGGACTCCGCTACCGTGGACAGCCTGCGCCAGTTCATCGGCATCGACAAGGTGTGGAGCGAGGAGGGGCGCATCTGCAAGCAGCTCGACAATGTGATGCTCGACTGCAGCTCCGTGGCCAAAGGCTTCGGTTGCGACGTGGTGGCGCGTCTCTTCGATGCCCGGGGCATCGCCAACTATATGATAGAGATTGGTGGCGAGATAGTGATGAAGGGCAAGAACAGCCGCAGCGGCGATTGGACCATCGGCATCAACAAACCTGTGGACGACTCGCTCAACCAAAACCAGGAGTTTCAGTCCGTGATAAGCCTGACGGACAAGGGTATGGCCACTTCGGGCAACTACCGCAACTTCTATTATAAGGATGGCAAGAAGTATGCCCACACCATCGACCCGCGCACTGGTTATCCCGTGCAGCGCAACATCCTCTCTGCCACCGTCGTGGCCGACGATTGCGCCACCGCCGATGCCTACGCTACCGCTTTCATGGTGCTGGGGCTCGACTCGGCCTTGATGGTCTGCGACCGTCATCCCGAGATGGATGCCTACTTCATCTACGTGGACCCGCAAGGCGAGGTCACTACACACGCCACCAAAGGAATGAAAAAGTATATAAAGGAATAGTCCTTTACCTCAAGTAAGAAGAAAAAGATGCACCTCGCGAAGGATGCATCTTTTTCTGCATAGTCCCTTCGTTACAACTGTCCTCTTCGAGAGTTCCCGCTGAATCTTGCATCTATCTTTTTCTTACAACTTATTCGTTTGTTGGAAATAATATCATATCTTTGCGTGTGATATATAATACGATACACCATACGCATTAAAGGCACGAACGATGGACGACGACAATAAATACATACGGTTTGACTGGGCCATGAAGCGGATGCTCCGCGACAAGGCGAACTTTGGTGTGCTGGAGGGCTTGCTGACGGTGCTCCTCGGGGAACCTGTGAAAGTACAACAGATACTGGAGAGCGAAAGCAACCAGGAGGACCCTGCCGACAAGTTCAACCGCGTGGACATCAAGGCGGAGAACAGCAAGGGTGAGATCATCATCATCGAGGTGCAGCTGACCCGTGAGGTCTACTATCTCGAGCGGATACTCTATGGCGTGGCTAAGGCCATCACGGAGCATATACACCTTGGCGACCGCTACGACCACGTGAAGAAGGTCTACTCCATCAGCATCATATATTTCGACCTCGGACATGGCTCCGACTACCTCTATCACGGCTACACCAACTTCATTGGCGTGCACACCCATGACCAGCTGAAGATAACGTCCAAGGAAAAGGAGGCGCTCGAGATGAAGACACCGGAGGAAATCTTCCCGGAGTATTACCTCATACGCGTCAACGAGTTCAACAAAGTAGCCAAGACTCCGCTGGAGGAGTGGATTGACTACATCAAGAACGGACACATCAAGGACGACACCACGGCACCGGGACTGCAGGAAGCGAAGCAGCGTCTGCAGGTGATGCGGATGAACCAGGCCGAGCGCGCGGATTACTATCGCCATGTGAGTGCCATAATGGTTCAGAACGATGTCATCAGTACGGCCCGGAAAGAAGGACTGGCTGAAGGTAAAGCTGAAGGACTGGCCGAAGGCAAGGCTGTGGTAAAACATCAGATTGCCAAGAACCTGAAAGCCGATGGCATGCCAATAGACCTGATTGTCAAATACACTGGGCTTTCAGCCGAGGAAATCAACGGCCTTTAAGATTCCACAGAAAGAAGAGGACATCCTCCCTTGAGCCATAATAATGGTGACCTTATAGAGGCGGATATGCAACCTTGATGTATGTAACCTGATGGGGCTGCTCGAATGGTCCCCGGCATAGGAACCGCCGTATGCGTAGCCCCACACAGGGTAGCGTGAGGAACTTGTGTATATGAAAATAGGAGGCAAATGCCTTTTGACCGGCATTTACCTCCTACTCGGTTTCGGTGTCAGTATTCTATTAACGAGCCACGTACATAGAACCCATAGCAGCCTGACGGGCAGCCATGATGCCGGTAGCATCCATGTTCAGGTTCATGTATGAACCGTTCTGCAGGTTCAAGTCAACAGTACCGTTCTCTTTGAGTTTCAGCACCTCGTATGTCTCGCCGTCGTAAACAACGTTCCAGCTCTGGTTCTCCTTGTTGAAAGTCAGCTCTACAGCCTGCTCCTCACCCTCTTTGTTGATGGTGTAACCGTCTTTTGTAGTGGTGACGATGTAGTTGCCGTCCTCGCCTTTCACCTCTTTGGTTGTACCCTCAGACAGTGAGTTGTCGCCACTCCAGAACTCGATGGTGTTGAGCACGATAAGGTCGGCCAAGCCAGTGATTGCGTACACGGGAATGATGTGCATACCGATGAAGAGCAACTCATTCACGAACTTGTTGGATACGGACTTGTTCCAGTCGAGAACCTGGTTTGTCAGTTTGAATGAACCAATACAAGAGGACAGAATCAATGTTCCGGCCAAGGCCACGCATGCGGCGCTCAATTTTGTTCTTTTCATAATCAGAATGTTTTTGATGTTATACTTTCGTACTTTCGTTATTGGTAACTCAATTATGATGCAAAAGTATGTCTTTTAAGTATAATGTACAATAATATGCGAGAAAAAAGTCCCTGCCGGGTGATTTATTAACAATGCGACCGACCGCATACCAGATAAGCCTTGCAGTGGCAAAATATTCAGCTAAGCTTGACGTTCTGCATCCGATTTGCACTATCTTTGCGAAACAATTAGAAACATCAATACTATAGCTATGACAGAAAAAGTTACAAAATTGCTGAGAGACGTGCCCTCCATCCGGTGGACAGCCCTCTTGCTGTTGGCTTCGGCCATGTTTTGTTCATACATCTTTATGGACATCCTCTCTCCAATCAAGGACCTGATGCAAGCTACCCGCGGTTGGGACTCCACCGCTTTCGGTACCATGCAGGGCTCTGAGACCTTCCTCAACGTGTTTGTCTTCTTCCTCATCTTCGCCGGCATCATCCTCGACAAGATGGGTGTCCGCTTCACGGCCATCCTCTCCGGTGCCGTCATGTTGGTGGGTGCCACCATCAACTGGTACGCTGTGACCGAAGGTTTCCAGGGCAGCGGTCTGGAGGCTTGGTTCACCAACAACCTCAACTACATCCCCGGCTTCGACGAGCTGGGCATCTCGCCCTTCTACGCCGGCATGCCAGCCTCGGCCAAGTTCGCTGCTGTGGGCTTCATGATTTTCGGTTGTGGTGTGGAGATGGCAGGCATCACCGTGTCGCGTGGTATCGTCAAGTGGTTCAAAGGCCGCGAGATGGCCTTGGCCATGGGCTCCGAGATGGCCTTGGCCCGCTTGGGTGTAGCCACCTGCATGATCTTCTCGCCGGTATTCGCCAAGCTGGGCGGCGTTGTCGACGTGTCCCGTTCCGTAGCCTTCGGCGTGATACTGTTGCTCATCGCCCTCATCATGTTCATCGTCTACTTCTTCATGGACAAGAAACTCGATGCACAGACAGGCGAGGCCGAGGAGAAGGACGATCCCTTCAAGATTAGCGACCTGGGCAGCATCCTCACCAGCAGCGGCTTCTGGTTGGTGGCTTTGCTCTGCGTGCTCTACTATTCCGCCATCTTCCCCTTCCAGAAGTATGCCGTCAACATGTTGCAGTGTAACCTCGAGTTCACCGAGGTGTCGCCCGACTCGTTCTGGGCTACCAACGCGGTCACCATCATTCAGTACATCATCATGCTGGTGGTTGCTGCCGCAGCCTTCGCCAGCAACTTCTGCAAGAAGAAGAGTCTTCAGTACGGCCTCCTCGTGGTAGCCGTTGTGGCCCTTGTGGTGTTCTGCTACATGGGCTATATGCGCCAGAGCGCCGAGACCATCTTTGCCGTGTTCCCGCTGTTGGCTGTCGGCATCACCCCGATTCTCGGCAATTATGTGGACCACAAGGGAAAGGCCGCTTCCATGCTTGTCCTCGGTTCCATACTGTTGATAGTGTGTCACCTTACGTTTGCCTTCGTGTTGCCGGAGTTCAAGGGCAATGCCGTTGGTGGAGTCGTTGTGGCCTACATCACCATCCTGGTGCTGGGTGCCAGCTTCTCGCTCGTTCCCGCCTCGTTGTGGCCCAGCGTGCCTAAGTTGGTGGATGCCAAGATTATCGGTAGTGCTTATGCTCTTATCTTTTGGATTCAGAACATCGGCCTCTGGCTCTTCCCGTTGTTGATTGGCAAAGTGCTCGACAAGACCAACCCGCAACTGGTGTCCGACTTGCAGAACGGAATCATCAGTCCCGAGCAGGCCGCCGTTTCCTACGACTACACCGCTCCGTTGGTGATGCTCGCCTGCCTGGGTGTGGCCGCCCTCATCCTCGGCTTTGTCCTGAAGATTGTGGACAAGAAGAAAGGTCTCGGTCTGGAAGAGCCCAATATTAAATAAGTAGGCTTCTATATCGCGTTCAAGAGGAGCAGTCCTGCAATGGCTGGATGCTCCTCTTGAATCGTATTTACGCTTGGGGCAAAACCGGTAGTGGCAAGCCCGTACGCATTGCCTCGCTTCAAAGTATTCCTCTATTTCTCTTGCTTTTACGCTGCGAATGTAGCATATTTGCTGTGGCGTAAAGGGCCCGGAACCATCGCTAAGTGAAAGCGTCCCGCATAGTGACAGATTTGTCAATCCCGTCAAATGAAATATTCTACGCCATTTTCCAAACTCTTTATTCAGAGTCATTGAACGTGTGTTCAAAGGCTTTAAACACATGTACAAAGTCACTAAACGTGTGTTCAAAGACTTTGTACAGAGATATCGTCCACTCCCGTTGCCAATAGACCCCTATTTCAATGATAAATTCGGTATAGTTCGAGCCGTCTATTTATAAAAATGCTTAAAGCCTATTCATTCCTTCTTCTTCTCTTGGCTGTTTGATGTTTTAGTCATACCTTTGCCCATGAGAAACGTCGTTTTATTGTTTTGTCCCTCAACATTTAGTACTCTAAATGCGGTAAAATATTCAAGATAAATGAAGAAATCTTCTATCGTTAGTCGTAATCCAAAAGTTCGGGAGCTCTCGGACCGTTTTCCTACCCCCCCCCTAAGTCCATTCTTTAGGACTTGCAGCGTTCGAATAATTCTCTTTTTGACAGGCCTGTTCGCTTCGCTTTCCGCAATGGCCGACACAGGCGACAGGTGGAGGGTGTCCGAACAAGACCTCACCGTCTGGAGTTCTCCCGACTATCTCAACAAGTTGGGGGTAATCCATCGGGGCTATGAAATAGAGGAAGAGGCAATTGACGGCGACATGATAAAGTTTATATACAATGGTCAGACGGCTTATGTGGCTACCTATTGTTGTGAAAGGTTGGCGGTTGAAAGCGTCCAAAGTGCTCCGGAGGCCAAGGAACAGACTGGCGGGAGTCCAAAGGCCATCGTAGAAACAACGACAAGCAAGAGAACGAAAGACGCTGCGTCCGTCACGTCATCCGCTCAAGAGCAAGACACTACGCAAGAAGCCTCTCAAACCGATGTCCAAGAAGACGAATCCATCAGCCTTGTGGGGTGGATAGTGATGGGCGTGATATATGCAATCGGGCTACTACAAAAGGTCGTCCTCATTTGGATTGTCATAGAGATATTCATGTATCTCTTCCTGTGGGAAAAGATGCGTAAACGTTGGAATAAGAGAGCAGGCGCGCCCATCATGCCGGAAGACCGATTGTCCTCGCTTCAAAACCCGTTCAAGCTAAGGTCAAACTACAAAACGACCAAACGTTTCTATGGAAAACATGCCGCAAAGGTGCAACTATGGTGGATCATTCTCTCTTACGTCATGATATGCTACCTCATCGTGCTGACTGTGACAATATTCATCTATTATTTGATGTTCCGAATTGCGCTTGGTTTCATAACTGCCCCCAGTAGCAGTAGTTCTTCCAGCAGTGGTCCCGACTACCGACAAGTAACAGATGTGGAAGGAAATACGGTGAATGTGCGCCGTTACCCCAATGGACAAATGCTGGATGACAACGGCAATAGCTACAGCAAATCGGGCAGCAGTCTTCGCCGCGACTGCGATGGCTCAACATTCAGCTAACCGCATTATGCCCGCATCTTATTCCGGACTTGGGTAAGTGTTGCCTGTCAAGGGACTTCATTTCCCCTTCATGTAATCCTTGGGCAACATGCCGAACTGCTTTTGGAAGCAGCGGGCGAAGTAGGAGTGGTTGCTGAAGCCTACCAGGTAGCAGACCTCGTTCACCCGGTACTTACCTTCTTTCAGGTACTGTGCAGCGGACTTCAGACGTACAAGGCGGATGTAGTCGATGGGCGGCAGACCGGTCACACCTTTCAGCTTACGCTGCAGGTTCGAGCGGCTAAGGGCCATCTCCGATGCCAGCGTATCGACGGTGAAGCTCTCGTTGGTAAAGTTCTGGATGATGATGTTGTTCACCTGCTCCAACCACTCGAAGTCCGGCCGTTTGATCTCTCCTTGCCCGTACTCCAGACTCGTCATGTTGGCGAAGCGCTCGAACAGCACCTTCCTGTTCTTCAGCAGGTTGTCTATCGTCGCCTTGATGTGGCTCAGCGAGAAAGGTTTCTCGATGTAGGCGTCCGCGCCATACTCCAGTCCGGTAATCTTCGAGTTCACCGAGTTCTGTGCCGACAGCAGGATGAACGGGATGTGACACAACATCTTGTCCGCACGCACCGCGCCCAGCAACTCGAATCCGTCCATCTCGGGCATCACAATGTCGCTGATGATGATGTCCACCGTGCTGTTCTGCAGTATCTTCAATGCCTCTTTCCCGTTCGTGGCACCCAGCACGTTGTAGTTGTAACCGAGGTTCTTCATCAGAAACTCCAGCATGTCGTGGGTGTCCTCCACAATTAACAGGTTGCAGTCGCCCAGCTCATAATGGCCCGAGGTCTCGTGCTCATAGGGGGCAGGGGTGGGGTTGGTAGTCTGCTTGGGGGCACTGGCTTCTATCTTAGGCAGACGGATGGTAATCAGGAATCCTCCCTGACTGCTCTTCCCGACCTCAATCTTTCCGCCGTGCTTGTCCACCAGCAGCTTCACCAGACTCAGCCCGATGCCGAAGCCTGTCTCCGTCGAGGTGTTGTCCTTCGAGCGGTAGAACATCTCGAATATCTTGGCCGATTCCGTCTCCGACACGCCCGGACCATCGTCGCCCACACTGATCTCCAGCATAGGACTGCCGTCCACTTCCACCTCGCCGGCGGAAACCCAGATGCCCGTGCGCGCATACTTGAATCCGTTGGTCAGCAGGTTGCTGACAATCTTCGTCAGCGCTTCCGTGTCTACATTATATAATAGGTGTTCCTGTCGGAAGTCGGTGTGTATGGTCACCGAGGGCGACGAGGAAGAGAATCGTCTGATGATGCCGTTCAGCAGCGGGATGATGTCCTCCTCGCTGAACGACAGCTTGAAGCCTTCCTGGTCCACCTTGCGGAAGTTCAGCAACTGCTTGATGAGCTCCAGCAGGCGGTCGGTGTTCTGCCGGATGACGGTGAGGTTCGACTCGGTGTCCTCGTCCCATTGGCCAGACTCCATGACCGCCTCCAACGGTGCCTTTATCAGACTCACCGGCGTCTTTATCTCGTGCGCCACGTTCGTGAAGAACTGAATCTTCGAGCGGTACATCTCTTTCTCCATCATCATCTCCATCTCTTCCTTCTCACGTTTCCGTTTCTTCTGTTGCCTCTTCGTGTAGCTGAGCATCAGCAGATAGGCCACGCCCAGCAGGAGCAGGGAGTAGACGAACTTGGCACCGGCGGTCTTCCACAGCGGAGCCTCTATGTGCAGGTCTATGTAGCAGGGGTTCTCGCTCCACACGCCGTCGTTGTTTGCCACCTTCAAGCGGAACCGGTAGGTGCCCGAGGGCAAGTCTACGAAGGTGACGGAGTGCTTGTCCGTGTAGACCCAGTCGTTGTGTACGCCCTCTATCTTGTAGGCGTAGCGGTTCTTCGACGGGGCCACAAAGCTCAGGCATTCGTAGCCTATCTCGAACGAGGAGATGTGGTAGTTTACCGAGAACTCTTGTTGCCGGCCGATGTTTATCACCTGCGCCTCGTCGCTAACCCTGCTGTCGTGTAGCCGGATGTAGGCGATGGCTGCGGTCGGTTTCACGGTGTTGGTGTACAGACGTTCGGGCGAGAAGCAGTTGAAGCCTTCCACGCCTCCGAAGTAGAACAGCCCCGCGGAGGTCTTCAGCGATGAGCGGGTGTTGAACAGGTTGCTCTGCAGTCCGTCCTCGTGGGTGTAGAGCTTCGACTCCTCGGTCAGTGGGTTGTACCTTATGAGTCCGTAGTTGGACGACAGCCACAGGTTGCCCTCCTTGTCGTCCAGCATTCCGTAGATGACGTGGTTGGGCAACTTCTTCCGGTAGTCGTAGTTCACGAAGGAGTCTGTGTTGTAGTCGTAGCGCGAGATGCCGCCACCCTCCATGCAGAACCACAGCTGTCCCTTGCGGTCGATGTAGATGCGCACCGCGCGGTTGTCGCCCAGCGAAGTCTCGTCGTCGGCGGAGTGCCGGTAGTTCTTGAACTTCCGTGTCTGGCTGTCGTAGCTCCACACGCCGTCGCCCTTGGTGGCAATCCACAGCAATCCGTTGCTGTCTTCCAGCATGTCATATATAAACAGGTATCCCATTTCCTTGAACCGGTGAAACCTGCCGGTCTCGGGGATGTATTGGCAGAATCCTCCCATGGTGCCGATGAACCGCTCTCCCCGCCGGTTTTTGTAGAGTGAGAAGACGTAGTTGTCGGGGATGGAGGTGGAGTCGTTGAGGCGGCATTGATAGTTCTTCACGATGGTGTGTGTCCGCAGGTCCATGATGTCGATGCCTTTGGAGAAGGTGCCTATCCACAGCTGCTGGTCGTCCAGCATCAAGGCGTGAATGTTGTTGTAGCTGATGCTTGCCGACGAGCCGTTGGCTTTGTAGTGTGTGAAGGTCTCGGTGTGGGTGTCGAAGTAGTTCAGTCCGCCGTTCTCCGTGGCAATCCACAGGTTCCCGTCGGGGTCCTCGCAGAACTGGCTGACGGCGTTGCCCGAGAGGGAGTTCTGCTTGCTGTCCTCGTAGAACCACTTGATGCTGTTGCTTTGCGGCGAGATGTAGTAGATGCCGTCGAAGTAGGTGCCCACCCACACACCGCCCTCGCGGTCGCTGCTGAAGGAGTAGATGCTCTTGGCGTTGAATGCCTCCAACCTTTGCAGCGACTTCTCTTGCGGGCGGAACATGAACAGTCCGTCCTCCGCACCTATGAAGAAGAGCCCTGGGCTATACTGGAAGATGGCCCTGATCCAGGTGTTGTCCTGACGGGTCGTCGCCACAGGGTACACGGTGATGGTGCCGTCCGATTGGTCCAGGTGCAGCAGTCCGTCGTAGCGGGTGCCCGCCCATATCTCTCCGTCGGAGGCTTCCATGATGCTGCTTATCTCGAAGGGGTTGGAGGTGTTGGCCCGCTGTCGCAGTCGGTAGACCGCAAAGTTGTCGGGTTTCTTCTTGTATCGGGCTATCCCGTTGCGGGTTCCTATCCAGAGTGTCCCCGAAGAGTCTTTGAAGACGGAGATTACCTGATTGTCGGGGAGCGACGTAGGGTCGGCCTGTGTTCTGGTATATCTACGCAATTGCCCGCTCTGTTCGTTGTAGACAAACAGTCCTCTTGCCGTACCGATCCACAGCTGTCCGTCGTCGTCATAGCAGATGTCGCTTACGCTTCGCTCGATGCCGATGCCCTCGTCCGTCTTCTTGTCGAACGGGGTGAACTGGTTCGTCTGTGTGTCGAACAGGTAGAGCCCGTCCGTGGTGGCGGTCCACACATCCTTCTTGTTGCTGTGCGGGTGTAGCTTCAGTACGTTTATGAGTATGTTGTCCGTCGGGTTGGTCGAGCCGGCGAATTTCACGAACTCACTTCCGTTGAAGCGGTTCACCCCATCCTTGGTGCCCAACCAGATGTACCCGGTGGAGTCTTGCAGGATGCTTCTCACCGTATTGTCGGAGAGTCCGTTCTTTACGTCGTACTTTCTCATGACGGAGAAGGTCTGTGCGCAGAGCGAGAATGTCTGTGCCACTGCCACGACCGATACCAGTATGCGAAGAAAACAATTCATGTCGTCTATAGATTTGCGATACGCAAATATAGGCCATATTTTCATCTTTCGCAGTCCTTTTACGGAATATGACCAGATATGTATCTAACTTGACCAGTTTGAACTATTCGTCCAGTTCCCTTCTTCCGTCCCGTGCTGAAAGTGTTATTGTTTTACGCAATCGGACTATTCCCATTGTGGGGTTCTGCATAATTTTGCATCGTCCATCATTGACCATACTTAGGGGATTCGAGCGGCTGGGGCTTGTCTCTGTAACACTCGTCCTGACGGGTTCGGTTTCGGTAGCGGCAATGGCCGTGAGTCTCCGGGTGTGGTCTTCGGTGAATAGTAGTGTTAAATCAATTGTTATATTAAATCATTATGAAAAAGCACATCTTATTTTTGGCTCTATTTGCTCTGCAATGCCTGACGATGTATGCGCAGCAAATAAAGATTTCGGGAGTGGTTACCGACGAGAGTAACTATCCTTTGCCGGGAGCTGCTGTTTCGGTTGTAGGAACAGGTAGCGGAACGACAACAGACCTGAATGGTGAGTACACCATCCAAGTCACAGCGGGCAGCAAACTCCAGTTTAGCTACATCGGCTATGACTCGCAGACCATCGCTGTAGACAAATCAAAAACAAAAATCAACGTTACCCTCTATCCTAAGGCTGAGGCTCTCGACGAGTTGGTGGTCGTAGGATACGGTGTTCAGAAGAAAGTGAACCTCACCGGTTCGGTCTCCACGGTGAACTTCGACCAGGAGATGTCGAGCCGACCCATCGCCAATGCCTCCAGTGCTATGGCCGGTCTCTCTGCCGGTGTGCAGGTACAACAGAGCTCCGGCAAACCGGGTTCGCAGGGTGCCACCATCCGCGTCAGAGGTTTGGGTACCATGAACTCCAACAACCCGTTGGTGCTGGTCGACGGTATCGAGTGGGATATGAATAATGTAAATACCGAGGATATCGCCAGCATCACCGTCCTGAAGGATGCCGCTTCGGCAGCCATCTACGGATCACGTGCCGCCAACGGTGTAATCCTCGTCACCACAAAGAAGGGCGAGGGCAAGACCAAGGTGAACTATTCGTTCTACGCTTCTTTCCTCGAGCCGCAGAACAAGCTGAAACTGGTAAGCGACTATGCCCGTCACATGGAACTTATCAACGAGGGTACCGACAACATGGACAAAGCCCACGTCTTCGGCGACGCCACCATCGAGGCTTGGCGCGAGGCACAGAAGAACCCCAACGGAACCAACGAAAATGGCATGCTTAACTACATGGCTTACCCCAACACCGACTGGTTCGGCGAGATTATGGGTACAGGTTTCTCTCAGAAACACAACATGTCAGTGTCCGGCAGCAGCGAAAAAGCCAAGTATTTCCTCTCCTTGGGATACTATGACACCGACGGTATCATGAATAAGAAAGGTATGGACTCCGGACAGGAGCAGTTCCAGTTCCGTGCCAACATCGAGATGAAGGTCAACAATTGGTTGTCCATCGGAACCCGCTTGAATGGACTGAAGGAACACTTTGGACTGACCAATGTCAGCCGTGGATTCGAGTATCTGTCCATCACCACTCCGGGTGTCTATCCCGGCGAGACCAACAAGTGGGGCCAGGCGGCTGCCACTGAGGAGTCTACCAATGCCAACAACATCTTCTATCAGATGGCCCGCTCGGGATATGACAAGAAGTTCCGTGGCAACTTCACCCTCTATGGTATCATCAGCCCGATGAAGGGACTCTCCATCGAGGCCAGCTACAACTACGCTCCCGACTGGCTCGACTATGCCACTTGGGGCATCCCCAATGGTCTGTGGAACTATGTGACCAACGAGAGTGTCAGCGAGAGTGCGCTGGAGAATGCCTCCATCTACAACTCCTCCTATAAGAGAATCCGCAAGAACTCCGAGATTCTGGCCCGTTACAACACCACCATTGCCAAGGATCATGACCTGGGTGTCCTGGCAGGTTTCACCACCTCTTATCTGAAAGAGAGCACCTTCACAGCCACCCGTAAAGGCATGGCCGACTGGGGATTGACACTGCTGAACACAGCCACCGAGCTCAACGCCACCTCCAGTTCCGAGGCAGACTGGGCGCTCATCTCTTACTTCGGTCGTCTCAACTACGCGTTCAAGGGACGCTATCTGTTCGAGGCCAACGTTCGTTACGATGGTTCGTCGAAATTCTCTCCCGATAGCCGTTGGGGTCTCTTCCCCTCATTCTCCGCAGGATGGCGCATCAACGAGGAGAAGTTCATGAGCTTTGCGAAGGACTATCTCTCGAACTTGAAGATCCGCGCTTCTTGGGGTAAGATGGGTAACAATGCCTCGGGCAACTACGACTGGCAGGCCAGCTATGCAACCAATAAGGTAGTGTTGGACGGTACGCCGACCACAGGTATGGCTGTCACCAAACAAGGTAACAGCGCGCTCGAGTGGGAGACAACCACTACCACCAACATCGGTATCGACTTCGGTTTCTTCGACAACCGCCTCTCCGGTGAGGTAGAATGGTACAACAAACTGACGAGCGGTATCTTGTTCACTCCCTCTATCCCGTTGTCAATGGGTAAGGTAACCGGTGCTACAGAAAATATCGCCAAGGTACGCAACAACGGTATCGAGTTCTCCCTGGCATGGCAGGACCGCATCAAGGACTTCACCTATAAGATTGGCGGTAACTTCTCTTTCAACAAGAACAAGGTTGTCAAGTACAAAGGCAAACTCGACAAACACTGGGAATATGATGAGAACGGCTATCCCACTACCTTCTATAGCAACTACGGCGATGTGGCACAAAGCGGATTCGGCGGTGTCATCGTCGAAGGCAGAATGTTGGGTGAATACTATATCAGAAGCCTCTATCATGGCGACGGTTCCTACACCGAAGGCAAACCCGACATCAACGCCGGACCGAAGGACGGCATGATTCGTACGGAGTCCGATATGGCTTGGGTAAAGGCCATGATTGCTGACGGATACACATTCAAGGGCGTGAGCAAAGTCTCCAAGAGCTCGTTGTGGTATGGCGACCTCATCTATGACGACGCCAATGGTGACGGTGACTATGGTGATACCCACGACCTGAACTTCACAGGTTCCTCATCGATGCCTAAGTACAACTTTGGTTTCAACCTCTCTGCCGCATACAAAGGCTTCGACTTCTACATGCTGTGGGCAGGTTGCGCAGGCTTCGACCTCTACTGGAACCACGCTCAGTACAATGGTACCGAGACCAAGAACGGCTATGGCATCAGCGAACGTGTGGCCAACAACCACTACTTCTATGATCCCGAGAATCCGGACGACCCACGTACAAACATCAACGCCTTGTATCCGAGCTTGACCGACAACACACAACGCGCCAACAATGCAAGCAGCACGTTCTGGTTGTACAAGGGCGACTACATCAAACTGAAGAACGTACAGCTGGGATACACCCTTCCGACCAACCTCACCAAGAAGTTCTTTGTCGAGAAGCTGAGACTCTACGTATCGGGCGAGAACCTGTGGACCATCACAGACTTCCCTGGCCTCGATCCTGAATTGGGTACTTCCGTTACTTATCCTTTGACCCGACAGTTTGCCTTTGGCGTACAATTGTCGTTGTAAGTTCTATTAGAAACACTTTTAAATGATTGAATTATGAAACGAATTATAATAGCTTGTCTATCCATCGGAAGCATCTTGCTGCAAGGATGCACAGAGATGCTTGATACTACTCCCTATGATAAGATTTCTACGGGTAGTATGTGGACCACAGAGGAACTGGCAGATAAAGGTGTGGCTGGTATCTACGATGTCATGTACACCAAAACCATGACCACCACTAACCCCAACAGCTCCTCCGACCCGGGTCTGAACCGTCAGGGAATTGAGGTCATCGGCTTCTGTAGTACTTATTATCTGAACTCCGATGTTCTGGTGTCTTCGGCCCCGAGCGCAGGTTACTCTTGGTTCTCCAAGGAATGGAAATTCGGTTACGAAGGTATCCACCGTTGTAACGATGCCATCGCCAACCTCCACAAGGCCGGCCTCGATGAGGCTAAATACCAGCGCCTCATGTGCGAGTGCAAATTCCTGCGCGCCTTCTTCTATTGCCGTATGAATCTCCTCTTCAAGGGTGTGCCCATCTATCTGGAGCCCATCAACAGTAGCGAAGCCTACCGTGGAGCCTCCACGGTCGACGAGGTTTGGCAGGTTTGCCTTGACGACCTTACCGACTGCATCAATAACCAGTATCTGGCCAACAACACACTGACAACCAACTACGGACGTCCTTCCAAGGGCGCCGCCTACGCTTTGCGTGGTATCGTCTACTTGTGGAAAGAGCAGTATGACCTTGCCATCAAGGACTTCGAAGAGGTAAGCAAGTGTGGCTACGGATTGTGGGACGGCAAGTACATCGACTTCTTCAAGTACGAGAACGAGAAGAACAAAGAGATGATCTTCCCCTTGCAGTTCGACGAGTCCACCGGTTACTGCGACAACTTCCAGTTGATGGTAGGTGCACGCGACCACTATGATTGCTGGACAGAGATTCTGCCTTCTCCTGACTTTGTCAACTACTACCGCAATGCCGACGGCTCAGAGTTCAAGTGGGAGGACTACCTGACCGGTTGGAACAGCCTGAACGAGTCTCAACGCGAGGTGTTCTTCTTGCGCGACAACCTGAAGTCCAACAGCAGTGCCTACAAGGATGCCACGAAGCGTGTGGGAGAGGCCATCATGAACAAGTATTACCTCAACTCCGGCAACGAGGCCCGCGTCAAGACGGCTTATGCCAACCGCGACCCGCGTCTGCAACAGACCGTCATCACTCCGTACGCTACAGCCAACTGCTATAGTCCTTATTATAATAGCGGTGTGCAGATGCAGAACAAAGTGCTCCGCTGGCCGTATCTGAGCCGTGGTAAAGACGGTGGCGACATGTGGCACGACAAACGTGGCGCCGGCTACTACATCTACAGAAAGTACAACGAGACCGAGAAGGGACGCTACATCGACCGTGTACACTGCCACTGCGACTGGCCTTTGCTCCGCTACACCGACATCTGGCTCCACTATGCTGAGGCTCTGAATGAGGTAGGCCGTCTGGACGATGCCATCGCTGCTGTCAACGTGATTCGTCAGCGTGCCGGTATGCCGCTCCTGACAAAGGGTGGAACGGGCTACAACACCGTGACAGCTAAGGAAGACATGCGCGAGCGTATCCGCTACGAACGTCGTGTGGAGCTCTGTCTGGAGGGTATCAACTACTTCGACGAAGTGCGTTGGGGAACCTACAAGCAGACGAAATTCCAGAATCAGGAGACCAGTGGCGTGAAAGCCTTCTGGGGTAAGGTTACCGGCGGTAAGTGGTACTATAAGGACTATATGACCACATGGCCTGTTCCTTTGAGCGAGACGCAGAAGAACCCGAACCTGAAACAGACTGAGGGCTGGAACTACTAATATATAAATGAGAATGAGACATACACTAATCATTATATTGTTCGTTCTGATTGGGGGCATGATACATGCCCCCGCTCAGAACTTCGATTACGATCGGATTCCCTCACACCCCCGACTCCTCATGAAGGCGGGGCAGGAGCAGGCTGTCCGTGAAGTAATGAAAAAGAACAAGAACCTGCAGGCATTCCATCAGCGCATACTGAACTACTGCGACTCCACCTTGACCCAACCTACTTCCATCCGGAAGAAGGAGGGCAAGCGACTCCTGGCAGTTTCACGTACGGTGCTGAACCGCGTCTTCTACCTCTCCTATGCCTACCGCATGACGGGCAAGAAGGTGTATCTGAAGCGCGCCGAGAAGGAGATGCTGGCGGCGGCTGCCTTCACGGACTGGAATCCGTCGCACTTCCTGGATGTGGGCGAGATGACCTTCGGACTGGCCATCGGCTACGACTGGCTCTACAAGGACCTCTCGGCATCCACCAAGAAGAAGGTGCGCCAGGCTATCGTGGAGAAGGCGTTTGCCGCTTCCCGGACGAAGGACGCAGGTTTCTACCGTTCGAAGACCAACTGGAACCAAGTGTGCAATGGTGGACTTGTCAACGGCGCGTTGGCCATCTACGAGAGTGAGCCCGACGAGGCAAAAGCCATCATCGAGAAGGCGCTGCAAACCATATCACTCCCCTTGGAGTGCTATGCGCCCGACGGAGGCTACCCCGAAGGTTTCGGCTATTGGTCCTATGGCACCACCTATCAGGTGCTGCTCTGCGATGCCCTCATCAACTCCTTTGGCAACGATGCGGGACTGAGTGACTCTCCCGGCTTCCTGAAGTCGGCACAGTTCGTGCAGTACATGACGGCCCCGACCGGCAAGTGCTTCAACTTCTCCGACTGCAGCCCCAAGGCATACGGCAACATCATGATGTACTGGTTTGCCCAACGGGCCAACGACCCGTCCCTGCTCTGGCTCGAGAAGCAATACCTCAACGATGTGAACCTGGAGTTTGGTGAATACCTCGAGGAGCGCTTCTTGCCCTGCCTGCTGATATTCGCCTCGCGTCTGGATCTCGACAAGGTGACGGCTCCGAAAGGCAACGTTTGGTATAACCGGGGCAAGAACCCTGTCTACGTTTACCGTGAAGGATGGAACTCACCCGACGACACCTACCTGGGTGTGAAGGGCGGCAGCGCTTCCTACTCCCATGCGCACATGGATGCCGGCTCGTTCATCTACGAGCGGGACGGTGTACGCTGGGCCATGGACCTGGGCATGCAGGACTACTACAGCCTGGAGAGCAAAGGCGTGGACCTGTGGAACATGCAGCAGAACTCTCAGCGCTGGCAAGTGTTCCGCATAGGCAGCAGTGTGCACAACACACTCACCGTCGACGGACAGAACCATCAGGTGAAAGGCTCTGCCGACCTCACTGAGTTTACCGACGACAATGGCAACAAAGGCGCAAAGGTCGACCTGACCTCCACCCTCGGAGCCTCGGTGAACCAAGCCATCCGCACCGTGTTGCTCGCTCCCGACAAAGCCCTCGTGGTGACGGACTGCATCGAGAACAAGGACAGTGCGACTACCATCCGATGGACCATGAGCACACCCACATCGCCTAAGATTGTGGACGACCATACCATCGTGCTGACCGAAGGAGACAAGCAGATGACTCTCCAGATAGATTCCCCGCGCGCGGTGAACCTCCACATCTGGGACAACACACCCCCGCACGCCTACGATTACAACAATTGGGGATCGTGCCGCGTGGGGTATGACATCGCCTTGAATCCGAACGAGAAGATAACCATAAAAGTGAAACTTGACCGAATCAAAAAGTAAGAAAACCATGAGAATACACACATTGTTAAGTGGCCTGCTCGTGAGCGGTGCCCTGCTTTTCTTCACCGGTTGTGAGGAAAACGTTGATCCAATAGAGAAGCCGGTCTATCCGAAAACGGATACGCAAGAATTTATCGAAGAGACCGCCGACGACACGTCTGCCACCCCGACGGGACTGTTTGACTATTCAAAAATCAGTGGTCATCCGCGGTTGCTCCTCAACAACGACGACTTCACTCGCCTGAAGCAGGAAGTGACCACCAACCCGACGATGAAGAAACTCCACGAGATCATCATCAGTCGGTGCAACAAGGAGTTTGCCGGAGCCACCACACTGACGTACAAGAAGGACGGCAAGCGCTTGCTCACCGTCTCGCGTAACGCTTTGGAACGCATGTGCCATTTGGCTTACGGATACCGGATGACCGGCAACTACACCTATCTTACCCGGGTGGAGAACGACATGCAGGCCGTCTGCTCGTTCGCTGACTGGAATCCGACCCACTATCTGGACGTTGGCGAGATGGCGTTGGCTGTGGCCATCGGTCTGGACTGGCTCTACGACGACCTGAAGCCTGAGACCCGCCAGATGGCACGCAACGCCTTGGAGAACTATGCCTTCAAGACCGCAACGGATGCCACCTATTCCAACCAGTTCCTCAACTCGACCACCAACTGGAACCAGGTTTGTAACGGTGGTCTGTTGGCTGCTGCCCTCGTTACCTACGAGAAAAACAAGAGCCGTGCCGTGGAAATCATAGAGCAGAGCTTCAACAGCAACAAGAGTAAAGGCATGACCTGCTATGGTACCTATGGCGATTACCCCGAGGGATACATGTACTGGGGCTACGGAACGACCTACCAGGTTATCCTGATTGCCGCCCTCGAGAAAGCCTTCGGTACGGACAACGGACTGGCAGAGTCCACCGCCGGATTCCTGAAGACAGCCGAGTATATGCTCTTCATGGCCGGCACCACGGGCAAGAGCTTCAACTACTCCGACTGCACCGAACCCGAAGAGCCCAAGCTGCCTATGTGGTGGTTTGCCAAGAAACAGAACGACAACTCGTTGCTCTTCAACGAGCTCCGTCTGCTGGAGAATGGCGGCTACAGTGCCAAGTTCGAGGAGCGCCGTCTGTTGCCTATCGTCATGGCCCTCATGAATCCCGACCAGGTGACTACCACTCCCTCTGCTCCTAAGAAACAGATATGGTGGGGCGACGGAACCACTCCGGTCGTCTTGATTCATACGGACTGGACCTACTCCGACACCGACAAATACTTCGGCATGAAGGGCGGTCGCTCCAATACCAGCCATGCCCACATGGACGGTGGCACATTTGTGTACGATGCCTATGGCGAACGTTGGGCAATGGACTTGGGTAAGCAGGACTATACCGCACTCGAAACAGGTGGCGTTGACCTCTGGAACATGGAACAGACCTCCACCCGCTGGAGCATCTTCCGTCTCAACAACCATAGCCACAACGTAATCTCCATCAACGGCAACAACCATCATTACAAAGGTAAAGCTTTCCTGAAGACTGACTATATGAACAAACTTGGAAGCAAGCTCGGTGCCCGCTTCGAATGCTTCGCCGCCAACCTCTATGGCAGCGACTACGATGTGGACGCTCCTCTGCGTACCGCTGAGTTTGTGCAGAACGGCAGCGACATGGACCTGGTGATGACCGATGAAATCAAGAGCCGCGCAGGCAAGACCCCTACGGTGCTTTGGGCCATGGCTACACCTGCCACACCGGAGATTGTGAACGACCACTGCATCAAGCTGACGCAGAACGGCAAGACCCTCTACCTCAATGTGCAGGAGAAAAACAACAATGCCTTCACCCTGAAGACCTGGGCTGCCAAAGGTACCCACAAACTGGATGAGGCTAACAGCGGTGTCACCATGGTTGGCTTCGAGGCCAAGATGGGCGCTTCCGAATCGAGAGTGTTCACAACCACGTTCTCTAAAGACCAAAAATAATAGCCTATGAGAAAAGTAACTGTTTTACTGATGCTTCTGTGCATGGTCGCAGGGACCCATGCGCAGAAGCAGAAGAGCCTCAAGCAGATCACCAAGGAGGTGATGGAGCGGGCGGCTGTCCAATATACCAACATGGCCTCCACGCTGGAGAATGGTCAGGCTCCCCGCAGCTATGCGAAAGGCAAGCTCATCACCAGCAACATCAACTGGTGGTGCAGCGGATTCTACCCCGGCACGCTGTGGTATCTCTACGAGTATACCGGTTCCGAGGAACTCAAGAACCTGGCACAGGCTCATACCGAGATGCTTGCCCCGTTGCAGTTCGTCAAGACCGACCACGACATCGGCTTCCAACTCTTCTGCAGCTATGGCAACGGCTATCGGCTGACGGGCAACAAGAATTACCTCGATGTGCTCCACAATGGCGCCATGTCGCTTGCTTCACGCTTCAATCCGGTCATCGGGTCCATCCGCAGTTGGGACTTCAGTCGCGACAAGTGGAAGTTCCCCGTCATCATCGACAACATGATGAACCTGGAACTGGTGATGTGGGTGGGCAACTACTACGATGACCCTTACTTGAAGAATGTGGCCATCACACATGCCAACACCACGATGCGCAACCACTTCCGTCCGGACTACAGCACCTATCATTTGGTGAACTACGACCCCGAGAACGGTGAGGTCATCAAGAAGCAGACGGTGCAGGGCTATAGCGACAACTCCAAGTGGGCACGCGGTCAGGCTTGGGCTCTCTACGGATTCACGATGATGTACCGCATGACCAACTCCACCCGCTATCTGGAGCAGGCCAAGCATGTGGCCGATTTACTGATTCCGCTGCTCCCCGAGGATGGCATTCCTTATTGGGATTTCGATGCGCCGGACATCCCCAATGACTTCAGGGACGCATCTGCCGGAGCCATCATGGCCTCTGCCCTGGTGGAGCTCAGCAAATATGTCCCCGAGAAGTCGGAACTCTACCGCAGCACGGCAGAGCGACAGGTACGCACGCTGGCATCGTCGGAATATCTGGCCGAGGTCGGCACCAATGGCAACTTCATCCTGAAGCATGCTGTCGGTCACAAGCCGTCGAACGGTGAGGTGGACGTGCCGCTCACCTATGCCGACTACTACTTCATCGAAGCGCTGATGCGGTTCAATAACCTCGCCCTGCAGAAATGATCGTGACGATTAAATGAAATGCCCACTCGGTGCCACCGGGTGCCGGGTGGGTACATATAAATATGATACTCTAATACAAACATAGAAACATAGTAGGAATAGTTTTTTATTGGTGAAAAAGATTGTCAGGAGAATGTCGCTGTCCCATTGTCGGAGCAGTGACATTCTTCTTTTCATCTCTTCTCCTCCGCCAGCTCTATCACCTCCAGGTCCTTGAAGGTGCCCTCGTCGATGGTGAAGCGGACGAGGGTGCGCACCTTGTGGAACCCGTAGATGCCGGCGGCTCCGGGGTTGATGTGGAGCAACCCGAGGGTCTTGTCGTACTTCACCTTCAGGATGTGTGAGTGGCCGCTGATGAACAGCTTGGGCGGCCTCACTAGAATGCTCCCCTCGATGGAGGGGTCGTACTTGCCGGGATAACCGCCGATGTGCTTTATCAACACGTCGGCCCCCTCCACGGTGAAGCGGTTCACCTGCGGGTAGCGCACCCGGATCTCCTGCCCGTCCACATTGCCATACACAGCACGGAAGGGACGGAACTCCGCCAACCGCCCGGCCACCTCCAGCGAGCCGATGTCGCCCGCGTGCCATATCTCGTCGCAACACTCGAAATGCTTCAGGTAACGCTCGTCCCAGTAAGCGTGCGTGTCCGACAATAATCCAATTCTTTTCATGATTCTTTTGTATTTCCGCACAAATGTACTACTTTTGGGATGACCTTAGAACTGCGACCATGGGAAACGAATATAAATATTTCAAGCGCGACATCAGTTGGCTCTCGTTCAACTACCTCGTACTGCTGGAGGCGGCAAACAAGCAGCTGCCTGTCTACGAGCGCATTAACTTCATCTCCATACACTCGTCCAACCTCGAGGAGTTCTATCGGGTGCGGGTGGCGGACTTCCGTGCCGTGGCCAACGGCTACACCCGCGAGGAGAACGAGGATACCCGCGAAGAGGCCCGACAGACGCTGACGGAGATAGACCGTGAGGTACGCCGCCAGCAAGCCAAGCGGACGGAGCTCTACCAGGATGTCATCGAGGACCTGGCCAAGCTGCACATCTACTTCTACCAGTCGAACCGCGAGGTGCACCCCATGCACTTCCCCTTCATACATCAGTATTTCGACGATGAGATATTCCCTTACCTGCAGCCCGTGCCGGTGAAGAAGGACGTCATACACACCTTCCTGCGCGACAACCGGCTCTACATGGCCGTGCGCGGCAAGTTGCGCGACGACCCCGATGCTCCCTACGAATACTTCATCCTGAAGCTCCCCTACAGCAAGGTGCCCCGGTTCATCGAACTTCCCTCGCCGGACGACAACTTCTACCTGATGTACATCGAGGACATCATCAAGATGAACATCCACAAACTCTTCCCCGGGTACGACATCGAGGGCAGCTTCTGCTTCAAGATTTCGCGCGACGCCGACATCTTCATCGACGACGTCATCACTCGCAAGACCAATCTTGCCAAGGAGTTGCAGAAGAAGGTGAAGCGTCGCAAGATGGGTGCCGTCTGCCGCTTCGTCTACGACCAACAGATGCCGGACGATTACCTGCACTATCTGACCGGGGCGTTCGGCATCGACGACAGCGAGCTGTCGCCCTGCTACCAGTACCTCAATATGGAGGACCTCCGTTTGCTGCCCAACCCTAAGCCGGAGCTTACCAAGGAACAGAAGCCCGTGCCGATGAGGCTCTTTGCACTCAACGAGAAGGAGTCGGTATTCAACTATATCAGCAAGAAGGACCTCCTGCTGCACTATCCCTACCACTCGTTCGCACACTTCATCCACTTCCTCTACGAGGCCGTGCACGACCCGGAGTGTACCGACATCATGATCACGCAATACCGTGTGGCGGAGAACTCGGCCGTCATCAATACCCTGATAGCCGCCGCGCAGAACGGCAAGCGGGTCACCGTGTTTGTGGAGCTGAAGGCCCGCTTCGACGAGGAGAACAACCTGGCCACCGCACAGATGATGCAGGCCGCCGGCATACACATTATATTCAGTATACCCAAGCTGAAGGTACACGCCAAAGTGGTGTTGGTGCTCCGTCGCAACAAGGAGGACAAGGTGATACGCAGCTACGGATGTGTGAGTACGGGTAACTTCAACGAGCAGACGGCCAACCTCTATTCCGACGTGAGCCTCTTCACCAGCAAGCCCACCATCATCAACGACCTGAAGCTGTTGTTCGACATCCTGCAGAAGGAGCCTGTGCAGCCGAAGTTCAAGCGGTTGCTGGTGGCGCAGTTCAACCTCGTGCCCAGGCTGACACAACTCATACAGCGGGAGATACAGCTTGCCAAGAGCGGCAAGCGGGGCCGCATCGTGCTGAAGATGAATGCCCTGCAGGACAAACTGATGATAGACGAGCTCTACAAGGCCAGCGAGGCGGGCGTGGAGATAGACCTGATAATCCGTGGCGCCTGTTGCCTGATACCCAACCAACCCTACAGCCGCAACATACGGGTGACGCGCATCGTGGACACCTTCCTCGAGCATGCCCGCATCTGGTATTTCGGCAACGACGGCAACCCCAAGCTGTTCCTGGGCTCACCGGACTGGATGCGGCGCAACCTCTACCGACGGATAGAGGCTGTGGCACCCGTGCTGGACCCCTCGCTGAAGCAGGAACTGGTGGAGATGCTCCGCATACAGTTGCAGGAACATACCAAAGCCTGTTTCGTGGACGAGGGGCTCAACAACGTGCCTAAATATGATATGAATGAGGATTATCTGCGTCCGCAATATGTCCTCTACGACTATCTGAAGGCGAAGAACCAACCGCGTTAGCGGGGAGGCCGCTTGTTTTCTCCAAAGATAATGTTTCTTCCAGGGGAAGTCCTCCTCCCATCCCCGCCCTTTTATATGAAATAGGGCGGGGGATGTATGAAATGAATGCAATAGTCCGTCACTTGTATCATACATTCATCTTCTGACGAGTTGGGATTGTAAAGTATACTTTATGGTTTTTGCCGTTTTTTATAAAGTATACTTTATGATGACTCGACTATGGTTAACTGGTGGCCGAAATTATTCTACCACTTTTTTATTCGGAAGGATGCTGTCATCTGGTGATTTATAGATACTTCCCTCAGAACTTGCTGATGGGGATGACCTCGATGCGATGGCCGTTCCGCTCGATGATGGTCTCTTCGGCACGGGTGACGATGAGGAGGCGGTTGCAGTGCAGCTCTTCGCCACACTCGATGAGACTGTCTACTTCGCGGCGGATGGTTTTGGGGGATGAGAGGTCGTAACAGACCTGAATGAGCGACTCCACTTGCGTGCCGCGACGGGTCACGAAGTCCGTCTCCTTGTCGTTGCGCGAACGGTAGTAGAAGAGCGTTCGTTGCGAGTCGAATCCTTTGCGGAGCAACTCCACAAAGACTTGGTTCTCCAATAGCCGTCCCAGATTCTCGCTGACCGAGAAAGCCTTGGCGGTGACGAACCCGTTGTCCACCACATAGACTTTCTGTGGAGCCCGTGTCATCAACTTCAACTTATTGTTGTAGCGCGGCAGGTAATAGAACAGGTAAGGCTCGTGCAGATAGTCCATAAACTTCTTCGTCGTGGCGACGCTGGAAAAGCCCAAACCGTCGGAGACGGCATTGAAGCTTAGTGGGTTGCAGAAGTTGGAGAGCAGGTAAACCGCCAGCTGACTGAGGTCTGTGATGTTGCGCACCCGATGTCGCTTGGCCACATCCTTCAGCACGATGGAGTCGAAGAGTGTAGAGAGGTAGCTGCCCGTGAGACTGCGCGCCTGCACCGTCTCGGGATAACCGCCGTTGCGCAGATAGTCGTCCGCCAACACCTGCTGCAGGGTGCTGTCCGTTGTCGTGCCGTCATTGGTGCGGCTGTTCCATTCCATGAATTCCGAGAGGCTGAAGGGGAGCATCTCCACCTGTATGTATCGCCCGGTCAACGCCGTTGCCATCTCGCTGCTCAGCAGCTTGGCGTTGCTACCCGTAACAATCAGGTTGACGCCTTGCCGATAGAGCTTGGATACCCACAGGTCCCATCCGTCGAGGTTCTGCACCTCATCGAGCAGAAGGTATTCATAGCCTGGATAGACGCTTGCCAGCGACTCCATCACCAAGTCCTCGTCCCATGCGTTGAGCAGTTGTGCGTCGTCGAAGTTGAGGTATGCGAAGTTCTTGCCTTGCAACATGAGCAGTGCCTCGGTCGACTTGCCCGACCGCCGAGGTCCGGTTATCAATTTTATCTGTTTGCTCTGAAGCATTTGGTCCACGTCGTACGCTGTGTGGCGTGTGAGGTAAGGACGTGCCAGCAGCATGTCCCGTTCCCTTCGCTGATGTAGAATTATGGTGTTCATTCGCTGTGCTGTTTACGCCCCAAAGGTAGCTATTTTATTCAATAAATACTCTGTACTGAACAAAAAAGTATGTTTTTTGTTCAATAGGAGTGGTGGAATGGATAAATGACGGAGCAAATTCGTCCTGTCTCTTTTAGCAAGAAGGCTAACGGATATCCCGATAAATTTGATGTATTCGCGCAAAATGCATTATCTTTGCTGACAGATAAACGAATTGCTGACAGATAAACGGATGGAGTGATGGCAACTGCGAAAAGAAAACTACCGAAGGGGATACAGTCGTTCAAGAAAATCAGAACGGAAGGGTTCCTCTATGTCGACAAGACGGACATCGTGTGGCAACTTGTGAATGAAGGGGCGCAGTACAACTACCTGAGCCGCCCGCGACGGTTCGGAAAGTCCGTGCTGGTCGATACCCTACAGATGTATCTGGAAGGTAGACGGGAACTTTTTGAGGGGCTGAAGATTATGGACTTGGAAACGGAATGGGTGAAGCACCCTGTCATCCGACTCGATATGAGTGGGGCGGGAGCGAGCGCCGAAACCATTCGGTCTTACCTGGGCAACGCCTTCAAATCCTATGAGGAGAAGTATCAACACAAGGCCTCGAAGGAAGATTCTCTTGCCGTCCGCTTCGACAATATCGTCAAGGCTGCCTACGACAAAACGGGTCAGCAGGTCTGTGTACTCATCGACGAGTATGACTCTCCCTTGCTACACTCGTGGGGGACTGCGGACCACGAAGGTTGTACGGCTCTCTACCGGGAGGTGTTCGCTGTCCTCAAGATGGACGATGCTTACGAAGGGTTCGTCCTTATCACAGGCATCACCAAGTTTACGCAGATTTCGCTCTTCTCCGTTCTCAACAACTTGAGCAATATCAGTTTTGATGCGACGTATGCGACGCTCTGTGGCATCACCGAACAGGAGATAACGGAAAACTTCCAGACCGAGATGCAACAATTGGCCGATAAGAACGGTTGGTCGATGGACGAGACTCACGACCGTCTGAAGGAGTACTATGACGGATACCACTTCAGCAAGGACAACATGACGGATGTCTACAATCCGTTTAGTCTTGTGAACGCTTTGAGTGATGGAGAAATCCGCAACTATTGGGCTTCTTCGGGCTCTACATCCTTGTTGCCCAAGTTTGTGAAAGATCTGGAGGTGCGCCTCTCCGAGCTCGACCATAGCCTCATCGACTCCGAGATTCTCACGTCGTCCGACGTTACGGACGGAGGTGCGGAACTCTTCCTTTACCAGAGCGGTTACCTCACTATCAAAGGTTTTGAGGATGGAATATACCGACTCGGCTTCCCGAACGCCGAGGTGCGACAGGCTTTGTGCAAGGTGGTTGTGCCGGCTCTTACGTTGCGTGAGGCAAGTCAAGTGCTCTCCACACAGACTCTGCTGAAGTACCAACTGATGAATGGGAATGTGGACGAGGCGATGAAATGCATGAAAGCTCTCGTCTCCGATGCCCCGTACAGCAATAAGAGGATAGCTTCCATGGGTATGGAGGAGCGCTATCGCTTCATCATCAGTACGTTGCTCAATGCCATAGGATTTCGGGTGGAGGTGGAGCGCATGCTTGCCAAGGGACGCATCGATATTGTCGCTTGGTGTGCGCACTACATCTATGTCATTGAACTGAAACTCCGGAACAACGGAGGCTTGGCTTCTGTCGTTAGCCAAATGCAGAAGAATGGTTACGGAGAACCTTTCCAAGCCGATAGCCGCAAACCAATCTGCCTGGCCATTGAGTTGGACGACCTCGGCAAAGGCATCCTCGCTTGGCAGGTGGTGGAGTGATGTGTCGAAAAGTGTAGAGTTTCGCTTGTTCTAGTTTTGGAGTTGCAATCAAAGACTTCGGCAGAAATCCACGGCTCAAGGATATTGACAAGTCTTTCTGTTTGGCATACATTGACTTCCTTTGTGGCTACACCAAGAAGGATGGCACTGATTATAGTGTCAAAACCAAGTTTGACTTGTTCGAGTATCTGAACAATGCCATCAATACTGCTATCCAACAAGAAGGTGACATTCCACACAAGCCGGCATACATTCGCTACCATGCTTCTCACATTGGGCGCCGATATTTATACGGTCTCCAAACTATTGGGACATACGAGTGTCAAGACCACTCAGATTTACGCCAAGATTGTCAACAAGAAGCGCGATGATGCCATCGGATTTATCGACAAGGCGTTTGCAGACGCATAACTGTGAAACCTTCATAAATATTCACTCGAAAGTGAACAGGTTTCAGATATGATTCTTAACTTTGCAGTGAATTTCGACAACTACAACACTATGGCTAACGTAAAATTGAAAACAATAGAGCAAAATGACAATGTAGGAATGTTCTCCATCTGCTTTGATGGCAATGAAGAAAGCGAGTTCGAGAAATTTCTGAATGAGTTCAAGGACAACGCCACCTACAACAAGGACTTCAATGTCATATTGCTTGCCTTCTCTAAAATCATTGACAAAGGTGCGCTTGAGCGTTTCTTCCGTAATGAGGGTAGAATGCGTGACAACGTGAAGGCTTTGGCAATTGACTCGCGCAAACTCCGTTTGTATTGCCTGCGTATATCTGACCAGGTTCTCATTCTGGGTAATGGTGGAGTAAAGACTACACGTACCTATCAAGAAGATGAGAAATTGAGCGGATATGTAATGGATTTGCAAACCTTCGACAAAGTACTTGTCAAGGCACAGAAGTCTGGTAAGATTACCATAGAGAAGAATATGATTACAGACATAGAGTGTGCAACATTTGAGATATAACCAAACAACAGGAGGAATGGCTATGATAAAGAACGATTTATTCAGACAGTGTCTTGCAGCGGTTCCTGCGGAACAGAAAGCCGAGTTTGAACTTTCCTATGGTATTGCAGAGCGCATTAGCGAAATACTGAGATCAAGGGGACTTACCCAGAAAGAGTTTGCCGGACAGTTGAACAAAAGAGAATCAGAAATCTCCAAATGGCTCACAGGCAGGCATAATTTCACTATGCAGACCATTGCCAAGATAGAAACGGCATTAGGATGCAAGCTTATTGATGTTGTCCACTAACCCGTTCTCAACAATGACAATACTGAACCAAACCCTTTCAACCCTTCATACAATCTCCTCCCTACTCACCAAGTTTGTGCAGGAAGGAGATTTGTGTTTTACGGACAAACTACAGTTGGCAACGCTTTGCGATGAGTTGCGAGATACAAATGCTATCATAGAATCTGCAGAACAGGAAGCAAGGCAGACATCAAGCAGTTGGCACAAGATGCAGCAGCCATAAAGGATGAAGCCGAAAACATTGCCAACACCATTGCAACCAACAGGCAGACTTTTACCACCATCGACTGCAAGGCTGAATGTGATGCTTATCTCAAACCATTCGAGTTAGTCCACAATGATGCCATGCAAAAGGCTACTTTGTTAGCCAACGCATCAGTTTGCACGTAGCCCCTCCGAACGGATACGCATCAACGTTCCGTCAGCAGTGGCGTGTCGCAGAGCTTTGGCTAGGGTGGGGCGGGGGACAATTGCCTCGGCCCACACCCCCAACCGGCTGTCATTGGAGGGCGAATGCCCGTGTCTCCACGACCCGCCGTGTCCCATCGGAAATACGATGCTTCGTCCGGGCCAAAACAATCTGATTGTTTTGGCTTACACAATCGATTGTATGGGCCCATACAATCGATTGTATCCACCCTTGCGACGGATTGTCCCGGAGGGGCCGATCCGTCGCCTCCCGCCCGAGGTTCGGGAGGCACAAAGGTGGTGCCTGCACGGGGCTGTCCTGTAGCCTCGGAGCCGGGGCCGTCGGCAGAGGTTGGGCCGGTCGGTTTTCCGCCTCGCGAGGGCGAGTATTCTGACCGTATACGTACTCCCCCGTAGGGGGGAGTAGTAAGGGGTATACGGTCAGAAGGAGGTTCGCCCTGCGAACGCGGCTCGAGAGGCCGCGTCAGAACCTCCTTTCCGTGTCCGTCGAACGACCGTTCGACGACGTTCTCTTTGAGCGCCGCCGCCTTCAGCCGGCGGTAGAGCGTCGGCTCCTGTATGCCGGCCAGCTTCATGGCCTGAGCCCTCACCTCCTTGGCGGGCATGCTGACGCCCGGCGTCAGCACGTCGGCAAACAGCTTGCGGAAGTCTACCAGGAATCCGCAGGCCTTCGTCGCGTCCACATATTCGCTGTTGATGGGGCTGTGCTCGGCCGCCTTCCGGGGTCGGCTGGCGGCGGTGGCTTTGGTTGGCTCTGACGTGCAGAGTTGAGGGATGCCCCCGTCGTCCACAGTGAAGTGCAGCGTGTCGGGGATGTCGTACTTCCGGGTGCGGGTCTGTCGGAACGAGAAGACGCGGTCCGTGTTCTTCGCACACTCGTACACCTCGAACGACTTGTTGGCCAGCTCCGTACCGATCCATCCGCGCAGGTTCCTGTCCTCCACCGACTTGTTCTGGTGGAGCACACACACGATGCAACATCCGCACTCCGATGCCAGGCGCGTCAGCCGCTCGACGACCTTCTGGGCCAACACGCCGTCGTTGATGTCGTCCACCAGGTCGCGTATGCCGTCGAGCACCACCAGGTCGGGCCGGTAGATGCTGATGGCCTCCTCCAACAGGGGCAGACGCTCCCGCCAGGGCTCCGACCGCATGTTGAACACGTTCATCAGCCTCCTGGGCAGCCCGTTGATGGTCCCCGTGTCGGCCGCACCTTCATCGGCCGCACCGGTACCGCACATGGGCAGGATGCGTTCCGCCAGTATCTCCTGCGTGGACTCCTCGCTTTGCTCCGTGTCGAACCACAGCACCGACTGTCGCTCGTTGCTGATGCGCTCCATGCCCAGCACCTCGCGTCGCATGCAGAGTGCCATCAGCAGCGAGGTGACGAACGTCTTGCCGCTCTTCTCCTTACCCGTGAGCGCCACCAGCTCTCCCTTGGGGAAGCAGGGCTTGCCGAACATGCGGAAGAGGAACTCCCGTTTGGGGATGACCGTGGTGCGTGTGATGCGTAGCTTCTCGAGCCGCGTCACCCGTTCGCTGGTCCCCTGGTTTCTGCCTGCCTCCTCCCGTGCGAGGAGGGTCTGATCGATAGCGCTTGTTTCGTTCATAGAAAGTGAAAATTTTGAATGTTCAACGTTCGTGTTTCCGCCACGGCGGCAGGCTCCTGGCGCCTGTCCGTGTCTCGTGCGCAAATATACTAAATCGGGGCGAGAAATGCAAATCTATTGAAAGCCATTGAAAAATATTAAAGATCTATTGAAAGATATTGAAAATCCATTGAAACTTCATTGAAAGTCATTGAATGCTCGTAACAGTTTCGTAGGTGATTTGTGCGGATTAAGAATAATGTTTACAAGCGTCCGGGCCTGTGAATTGGGGGACCAACTGACCGGTTGTATGGGCGGATTCAATCGATACAGCGAAAGTATATGGCTTTGGGTATGATATTTCGGGAAATTTATGCTCCATTTAGAAATTAACATTATCTTTGTTGGGCCAACATATCAGTTGCGTTTTGCACAACTGATGTGGCGGAATGTTTTATATATTAAGAACGCCTTATTTTTATGCTTATGAAAAAATACCTGTATGGGGCTTCTGTGCAAGGCATCCAAAACTTTATTTTTCAGACAAGCAAGCTGAAGGATATCATTGGAGCCAGTGAGATTGTGAAGGAAGTCTGCGAAGCAATGTTCAAGGATGAGTTTCAGAAGTCGGGAGAGCTAGTCGTGAATGCGGCGGGCAATATCAAGTGTGTCTATGACAAAGAAGAGGAATGCCGGGACGCAGTCCTTCGGTTCCCCAAAAGAGTAATTGAGTCTGCTCCGGGAATCACTATCAGTCAAGCAGTGGTAGTGATTGAGGATGAATGTACTGATTTTGGAAAAGCTTGCGACCAACTTGAGGGCAAACTCCGCGAGCAACGTAACAAACCTGCGAAGCTGGTGGGCTCGGGACTCATTGCGACAGAACGTTCGAGAACGACGGGCTTGCCGGCCGCTTATATGGAGCGGGACGGTGGCGAGGCCGCGTTTATGGATGAGTGCACTTTTAGTAAAAGAAACGCCTTGGGAGCAAACAATGATGTGCAGTTGAAACTCTGCAAGGAGATGTTTGGCAAAGATGTCCGCATAAAGGATATTGGGCTCGATATGAAAGACTTGACAGGAAAGAATGATTGGATTGCGGTCATCCATATCGATGGAAATGGTCTTGGCGAAGTGGTGGCCAAGATAGGCCATGATAAGGAGGAATTGAGGAAATTCTCTGTTAATCTGGACCGGGCCACTAAAGCCGCTGCGCGGCAAGCGTGCACAAGCATCATCGACACTGTCGGGGAAAGAACGGTATACCCCATTCGTCCGGTTCTGCTGGGTGGCGACGACCTGACGGTCATCTGCCGGGCCGATGTGGCGATGCGGTTTGTGCGTCAGTATCTTGAATGTTTCGAACGGGAAAGCCTGTCCCAGACAGGCCATCAACTCTCTGCCTGTGCCGGCATAGCTTACATCAAATCTTCTTATCCGTTCCACTACGGCTACACGCTTGCGGAAACCTTATGTGGAGTGGCTAAAAAGGATGCCAAGAGTGACGATATAAAAGGCAAAAACAATGGCAATGTCCCTTCGTGTGTGATGTTCCACAAGGTGCAAAGCAGCTTGGTGGAAGATTATGGCGAGATAGAAAGAAAAGAACTGAAGCCGAAACAGGAAAACTGCACCTACAAGTTTGGCCCCTATTATCTCTACCCTCAAACGGATAGGATGACCATCGACGAACTGTCCGAAAAGGCGAAGGCATTGGCC
>CAVINS010000007.1:0-59714 GCA_963643925.1 Bacteroidaceae bacterium | reverse complement strand
TCATCACAACGGCATTCTGCAACTGTTACGACGGGGTTCATACATTGGGGATATCACGAGGCAGTCCATTGCGAAGCAGTGTATTCCAGTTCAACCTATATGGCATTCCACGATTGCCGTATCACTCGAAATGTCGGATGAACCATATTTTGTTGGGGAGAGTGACCGCCTATGCTCCGGAACGTCTCTGCACGATAGTTTCAACTCTTCGCTGATTTATGCAACGCTTCACTCTTTCATCATCCCGATGAAGGCGGGGAGGCTCTGCGGATGGTAGTCGTGGCCGCCGGTGTGGTGGTGGAAGACGATGTGCCCGCCTTGGTAGGGGGCGCCTACTAGGGGACGGGCGTCTGTCATCACCAGACCTTCGGCACCGAGGAGACGGTAGACCGGTGTGGCGGCTCGGGCGGCAAGGTAGGCTCCGTAGGGGTCGCTCCACAGGTCGTCCTCACCGGTGGTGATGAGGATGTGGCGCGGAGCCAACAGGGCGATGAAGGCAGGGGTGTCCACGGGGAGGTCTGCCACCTTGCGGGGCAGATACTGGTCGCCAAACTTGGCACCGCAGTAACGCATCATGTTGCCGGCAAACCAGTAGTAGGGGATGAACTCCAGGTCCTCACCGAAGTGGCGACGTACGGGCGACACACCCAGACAACCGGAGCAACAGGCGTAGACGTCAGTGATGCGCGTGTCGAAGACGGCGGCTGCAATGGCGGCCTTGCCCAGCCGGGAGTGACCAATGAGTCCACAATGTGAGGCGTCCACCGAAGGAACTTCACGCTCCAAGTAGTCGATGAGGCGGCTCACGCCCCACGACCATGCACGGATGACACCCCAGTCCGATGGACAGCGCCACCCGCCTTGGCTCACCAGTCCGATGAGATAGTCACTCAGCCTGGCACCGCTGTCGGCCTGCAACAGTTGGTGCTCAAACTGCAGATAACCCCATTCTTCGGCCAAGATGGCTTGCTTGAAGGCCGGGCGACATTCGCCGATGTGTATGACGATGCGGGTGCGCGTACCCTTGGCAAGTGAGGCGGGCAACCAAAGGTGAGCCTTCAGCACGGGCGCATGCTGGAGGTGTGGATAGCGTGCGGTGTCGATGATGCCGGTGATGTCCTGTCGCAGGCAAAGTCCACAGAGCGAGTCCTCTTCGTGAAAAGTGTCGGCACTCCAGCGGATGCCGAGTGAGTCTGCCGCAGCGGGTACGAATCCCCAGATGTACTCCTCACAGTGACGGCGCAGTTCGGGTGCCCGCTTGGAACGCCACAGCTCGGGAGTGGTTATTGCCGTGCCGTCGTCGGCCGTGAGCAGGTCCAGCGGTTCGTAGCTGCCGGTCATCTCCTCACGGAAGTTGTTCCACAGTCCCCAGTCGGTGCGGAAGAAGTAGAGGTCGCGCGGAGCCGTGGAGGCATAGGCTTCGGTGTCCGTCCATCCGTAAGGGCTCTCCTTCAGTGCATCTGGATAGCGGGGTGTGGTGCCGTAGGGCCGGTTGGGGTCGGTGCGGGTGTTGGGCAGTTGTGGCAGGTGGATGCCGAGCTGCCACAGCATCTGCCGCTTGTGCATATTCTTGTCCACGCTGTCCGGCGGGCAGTCGGGGAAAGGTTGTTGGGCGGAGAGGTTTATCGCCGGGGCGAGGCAGACGAACCAGAGCAAGGCTTTGTGTAGTGCGTTCGTTTTCATTATGTCGCAAAGATTGGTCTCTGCAAATATAATCAGATTTGCATTTCCAAGGTGCAAAGATAGTCTGTCTGATGATGTATTATTCGAAATATAAGGACGGAATGTCCGGAATGTTGCATAGTCCGTCCGTGGCCGTATGGGTTTTGCGGGGCGAAATGTTGCGTGGATTGAGGCTGTTTTGTATGTTTGCAAGCAGATGATAAACCTTGAATCAACAGAGCATGAGGCAGAAGAGCAATCGGATTATGAGATACTTGACGGTACTGGCATTCGGGCTGGTTTGCATGAGTGCCACAGGTGGCATGGCCATCCCCACGCAGACCGACCTGGAGTGGAAGAATGTGCGCATCGACGGCAAGAAGGTGGTGGTCTTCAATCTCTTCGCCGACAGCCAGGGCCTCATGTGGGTAGGCACCAACAGCGGACTCTACTTCTACGACGGAGTGAACGCCCATGCCGTGGGCCACGACGGCATGTTCGGCACACAGGTCTACGCCATCGTGGAGAAGGACCTGAAACTCTACATCGGCAGCAACAACGGACTCTCCGTCTACAACTACCTGACGGGGCGGGCCAATGCCTACGAAGGTGCGTCCGCCGGCGAGATGCCCAAGGAAATCCGCTCCCTGTTGCTGGTGGACGATGACCTATGGATAGGAAGCCTCTATGGAGCCTATCGTCTGAATCTGAAGGAGGGGCAGCTGACCGACCTCTCCGCCGGGTTGCCCCATAAGTCGGTCTATTGCCTGCTGCGCGATGCCCGGGGCGTGGTCTACGCCGGTACCTACAACGGACTGGCGCGGTGGAACACTGCCGCGAAGCGGTTCGATGCCGTGAAGGCGACCTGCGACGGGAAGCCCTTGACGTCGCTCTTCGTCAACTGTATGTTGGAATCGACGGACGGACAGTCCATCTACCTGGGTAGCGAGGGTACCCTCTACAACTATGCCCCCGTCAACGAAGCTTGGCGACGGGTATGCACCCTCGACTGCAACAACGTGAAGAGCCTGGCCCGCACTGCCACGGGGCATCTGTTGGTAGGTACCAACAATGGTGTGTTCGACCTTGATAGCCAGACCGTGCGTCGCTACCATCACGACTCCCGCATGGACGGCACCCTGTCCGACAACGAGATTTGGTGCATCCTCTCCGATGCCAACAACAACGTGTGGGCAGGCCACGAGCGGGGCTTGTCCATTGCCTCCAACTCCAGCGTCATCCACCCTGTGAAACTGAGTAACCTTGTTCACTCGGGCGAGGGCAACGAGATATACTCCATCTTCCGCGATGGCCAAGGTTCTCTGTGGCTAGGCGGTACTAATGGCGTGATACGCATCGCCCCGGACGGACAGACCCGCTGGTACCGGCATTCGGAGGCACCGCACGCCCTGTCGCACAACCGCATCCGTGCTATCCGACAGGACGGACAGCAACTGATATGGCTAGCCACCGATGGTGGCATCAACCGCTTCAACCCCGCAACGGACGGGTTCGACGTGTTCCATGTGGTGGACAGCCTCGGCGGGCACGCCTCCAATTGGGTCTATGCTCTCGAGGAAGAGGGGCCGAACCTGTGGGTAGGTTGCTACCTGGGCGGACTCCATTGTGTAGAGATGTCAAAGTTCGACCAACAGGGTGGGGTGGTCACCTCCGACTGTGTCCTCAATACCGAGCAAGGGCTTCCCAACGACTTTGTCAGCGACCTGGTGGTGGATGGCAAGGGCAACCTCTGGATGCTCCTGTTCCGCGACAACTGCCTCCATCGCCTCCATACCGCTACGGGTGAGATGGAACGTTATGATATCCAGGCGCTCACCGGGTCGTCGCCCTCGCACATCTGTCTCGACGGAACGGGTGCACTGTGGTGCTCCTTCAAAGGTGGCGTCATCGTGTTCCGGACGGACGGCACCTCACGCCTATGCCGCTTCCCGCAGACCGGGTCGGACGAGTCGGTACTGGCACTGGCCAGGGTAGGCGAGGAGATGTGGGTCTCCACCCTCAGCAATGTGTGGTCTGTGCGCGTGAGCAACCTGCAACCCATGCTTTTGCCCATACCGCCCAAAGGCTACACCGCTATGCTGGACGATGCATCTACCGGAAATGTACTGTTGGGCGGCGTGGACGAACTGACGGAGGTGGACCGCTCGAAACTGGGAGCGGCCGAGGGCTACAAAGCCATCAACATGATTCTCTACCGGCAGGATACGGCCTATGTGGACCTGTTCAGCCATGGCGGCAGTCCCAAGGAACTCACTGTGCACCACGGGGGTAGTGTGTCGCTGCTGGTCAGCACCCTCGACTACAGCCCCGAGACTGCCCAACGCTATGCCTACACCCTCTCTTCCTCGCCGACGGATGCTACCGACTCATGGGTGATGCTGCCCGAAGGAGTGAACGAAATCGTACTGACCAATCTCTCCATGGGCCACTACTACCTGCTGGTGAAGATGGTAGGGTCGCCCCTGCCGCCTGTCGCCGTCGCCCTAGCCGTAAGCGCACCGGTATACCTCTCGTGGTGGGCCGTTCTGCTATACCTTATTTTATTAGTGGCCGTGGTGTTCGCCATCGTTTACTCCTACCATCGGCGGAGCTTGCGCCAGCGTCAGGAGGAGGAACGCAAGAAGACCATCGCTCAGGTGGAACGCAAACTCACCTTCCTCAGCAATATCTCGCACGACCTGAAGACTCCGCTATCCATGATACTGGGCCCCGTCAGTCTGCTGAAGGAGAGGGAGCACGACGGCGAACGGCACCGCTCCCTGGAGATGGTCTACGACAATGCGGTGAAACTGAACACTCTGATACACCGTACGCTGGAACTGAACCATCTGAACGATGACGACGAGGACCTGCTCATACAGTCCACCTTCGACATTGTGGAGTTTTGCCGGGGCATCTGCGACACCTTCAAGGAAAACTACCGGCAGAAGAACTTACTCTTCCATGCCTCCTGTCCGCAGCTGCTGATAGAGGCCGATGCCGTGAAGTTCGAGTCCGTCATCACCAACCTGCTCTCCAACGCCTGCAAATATTCTGGCAACGGCGCTACGGTCACCTGTGGCATCACCCGCTACAACGACCATGTGGAGATAACCGTTGCCGACGATGGCGTGGGCATTGCCGAGGCCGACCAGTCCTTGGTGTTCCAGCGTATGTTCCGCTCGCAGTCTACCGCCAAGCAACAGGAGGGGTCCGGAATAGGTCTCTATCTGGTGAAGCGCTACGTGGAACTGATGCACGGCACCGTCGACCTCTATAGCAGGGAGGGACAGGGCACTTCCATCAACATCACCCTGCCCATCGTCGGACAGCCTGTGACGGCCGAGGCGGAAACTACTGTGGAGGCCGCCGACACCGACCGTCCGAAGATACTGGTGGTGGACGACAATAAACAGATTTCCACGTTCATCGTCAGTCTGCTTAAGGCTGAGTACACCGTGCTCACTGCCGAGAACGGCAGGGCAGGACTGGCTATCGCCTCCTCCTTCGTGCCCGACCTGTTGGTGGTGGACGAGATGATGCCCGTGATGACCGGACTGGAGATGTGCCGGCAGTTGAAGCAGAACCCCCGCTTGGCCTCTATACCCATTATTATGCTCACAGCCAAGGACGACCCTGCCACGGAGAATGCTAGCATACAGCTCGGCATCGATGTCTTCATGGGTAAACCTTTTGAACCCAAACCCTTCCTGGCGCGCATCAAACAGCTGTTGCAGTCGCGGGCGAAGATTACCGAGGGCCTGCGTATAAAAGCCCTCACCGAGGTGAAGCCCATCGAGGCGGAGTCTGCCGTGGAGAAGCAACTCGCCAAGATAGCGGAGACCATAGAGGCCAACATCGCCAACCCCGACCTCAACGTGAACCTGCTCTGCGAGAAGTGTGGCATCCCTAACAAGCAGCTTTACCGCATCATCAAGAAGCATATCGGACTCTCCCCTTTGGACTACATCCGCACCGTCCGTCTGCAGAAGGCTGCCATGCTCCTTGGTCAGCACCATTTCACCGTCTCCGAGGTCAGCTACATGGTAGGCTTCAACACCCCGTCCTACTTCGCCAAATGCTTCCAGTCCATGTACGGCGTGCAGCCCAGTGCCTACCGGCCGGAGGCGGACGAGGGGAAATACCACTCACAGGAACACCCGTAATATATTGCAAGGCCCAACACTACTTACTCTGTTGGTACAAAGGTGCTATTCGTTGGATTGTCTGTCACGTGTCAACCGATTGTTTGTCACGTGTCAACCGATTGTTTGTCACGTGTCAACCGATTGTGCGTCACGTGTCAACCAACGTTCTTCATGTGTCGAAAAGCCTTACGATACGTGTCGTAAGGTCTTGTGCCAGTTGTCGTAAGACCTCTTGACAGCTGTTGTGAGGGTGTGAGACACGTGCCAAGGGGCCACGAGCCTACTAGTGACATCTGTCAAAAAAAGAGGAAATGGGCATAGAACCATAGTGCGTCGGGCTTTTCTATTGCATCTGTTGGCAATCGGACTTGCCTCTGCCGACGAGCGGACCTGCCTCTGCCTGCGAACAAATTTGTCTTTGGCGGGTAGCATACCTGCCTCTGTCGGGAAGTGGACCATCCTCTGTCTGCGAACGAATTTGTCTTTGTCGGGTAGTGGGCTAGGCTGTGAAGGGGTAGGCTGACGTGCGACAAATCGCCATCGGTACCTGCAAGAAAATGGACGAAACCCCGTAAAATGGCGCATTTACGAGGGACGTGTCCCAAATGTTGCATCCTTTGTCCGAGATATTGTCGGCACTGAATGGACAAAACACTAGCTTTGCGACGAAGACCGATGAAGTCTTCAAGGTCTACCCTTTGGATGCCTTGAACAGGAAAACACATGGCTCTCACCTCTTCAAGTAATGACCAAACTGGATTGCTTTAGATTGATAACTAAAAACTATAGTTCAATGAAAAACGCTCATCGGGTTGCCGGAATAAGGAGTTGCTTGTGGCACTTGTTGCTCGCTCTGCTCCTCTTACCCGTTTCGGCATACGCCCAAAACCAACGGACGGTGACGGGTACCGTTCTGGATGAAACTGGTGAACCGCTTATCGGTGCCACAGTGACGGTTGTAGGTCAGGCCATCGGTGTCACTACCGACCTGGACGGACATTACACCCTGAAAGCTCCCTCCTCAGCCAAGCAGCTGAACTTCTCGTTTGTGGGTTACCAAACCCAAATGGTGAACATCCCCGCAAGCAATGTAATCAACGTTACCCTGAAGCCCGACAACCAGTTGCTGGACGAAGTGGTGGTGATCGGTTACGGCGTGCGCAAGAAGGACGACCTCACCGGTTCGGTATCCTCCGTCAGCGACAAAGATTTCAATAAAGGTATGATCTCCTCGCCCGAGGAACTGGTCAACGGCAAGATTGCCGGTCTGCAGATTGTCAACAGCGGCGGCTCTCCCTCGAGCAGTTCCACCATACGTATCCGTGGCGGTGCCTCACTGAACGCCTCCAACGATCCGTTGATAGTCATCGACGGCGTGCCCATGGAAGTGGGCGGGTCGGTGAGCGGTAGCGGCAACTTCCTCAGCCTTATCAACCCGAACGACATCGAGAGCATGACGGTGCTGAAGGATGCCTCCTCCACAGCCATCTATGGTTCGCGTGCCTCCAACGGTGTCATCATCATCACCACCAAGAAGGGTAGCGGCGAGGGACTGAAGTTCTCGTTCCAGACCACCAACTCCCTCTCCGCCAAGACGAAGACCTCCGACATGCTCTCCACCGACGAGTTCATCAACGTCATCAACAAAAACGGTACAGCCCTGCAGAAGTCTCAGATAGGTGACGCGCGCACCGACTGGAACGACCAGATATTCCAGACCGCTTTTGGTACGGACAACAACCTTAGCGTGTCGGGACGCGCCGCCGAGTGGTTGCCTTTCCGTCTCTCTGCCGGTGCTTACTACCAGGACGGTATCCTGATGACCGACAATGTGAAACGTCTCACCGGTAACCTCAACCTCAATCCGAAGTTCTTCAACGACGAGCTCCGGTTCCTCTTCAGTCTGAAGGGAACCTATTCGAAGAACCGCTTCGCCGACACCAGTTCCATCTGGGGCGGTGCCACCTTCAACCCCACGTTGCCTGTCTACTCCGGCAGCGAGGCCTACGGCGGCTACACCGAGCCTGTCGACGATAAAGGGGGAGTGGTGACGGGTGCCGTCGCCAACCCTGTGGGCTTGCTCAAACAGTATAAATCCACCTCCGATGTCTATCGCGTCATCGGCAACATCGACGTGGACTGGAACGTACGTTGGGTGGAGGGACTGAAGCTCCATGCCACGGCCGGTTACGACTGGTCCAAAGGTCAGGGCCATGTGTATGTGCCCCGCGAGGCTTACTCCAGCTACTCCACCTCCGGCCGCGACTACAGCTACGGGCCGCAGAAGAACTACAACCGTCTGCTCACCATCTACGCCAATTATAATAAGGATATAGAGGCCATCCGCTCCAATGTAGACGTGACGGCAGGCTACGACTATCAGTTCTGGAAATACGCCACTCCCTTCTATGCCATACTGAATGTGGACGGAGAGTCGCAATCCTCCGTAGCCGCCAGCGACCAGCGCCACACGCTGCTCTCTTACTATGGCCGCATCAACTACACCCTCATGGACCGCTACCTGCTGACGGCTACCGTACGTCGCGACGGTTCGTCGCGCTTCTCCGAGGACAACCGCTGGGGAACCTTTCCCTCGGTGGCTTTGGCATGGCGTGTGTCGAAGGAGAAATTCTTCGAACCCCTGCTCCCCGTGGTCAACGACCTGAAGCTGCGCGCATCCTATGGCGTCACCGGTCAGCAGGACGGTATCAGCAACTATGGCTACATCCCCGTCTATACCCGCGGACTCGACGGTGCTCAGTATCAGTTTGGCGGTAATCCCGTCTACACCTACCGTCCCGAGGCATATAACCCCGACCTGAAGTGGGAGACCACGAAATCGTGGAACTTCGGTATCGACCTTGCGTTCCTCGACAACCGCTTCACCTTCTCGGCCGACTACTACACCCGCAAGACCGAGAACCTGTTGGCTACCGTGCCCGTGCCCGCCGGCACCAACTTCGACAAGCAGATGCTGGAGAACGTGGGTAACGTCAACTCACAAGGTGTGGAGCTGGCCCTCACAGCCAACCTGGTGAGCACGAAGGACTGGTCGTGGAACGTCACTGCCAACGCCGCTTGGCAACGCTCGCGCATCAAGAACCTGACACTGATAGAAGGTGCAGCCAGCCCCGACACCGAGGTAGGTCCCTACATCGACGCCTATCAGATGCAGGTGTTCTCCACCAACTACGCTCCCTACTCGTTCTACCTCTACAAACAACTCTACGACGCTGAGACAGGTCGCCCGTTGGAAGGTGTCTACGCTGACCTCGACGGCGATGGCGAGATAACCACCAAGGACCGCTATCACACCCACTCACCCTCGCCCGACTGGATCTTCGGACTCTCCACCTCGCTCAGCTACAAGAAGTGGACCCTCTCCACCTCGTTGCGTGCCAACGTGGGCGGCTACATCTTCAACGGCATGGCCATGAACACCGGAGCCTGGGAGACCGTGAGCTACAACTCGTTCCAGCTCAACAACGTACACAAAAGCTATCTCGATACACAGTTCACCCGCCGGCAGTACCAAAGCGACTACTACCTGGAGAACGCCTCGTTCCTGAAGATGGACAACCTCCAGTTGGCCTACGACTTCGGACGCGTCTACAAGGGCCTCGAACTGCACGTCTCTGCTATGGTGCAGAACGTATTCACAATTACCAAGTACACGGGCGTAGATCCGGAGAGCTCGACCGGTGTGGACACCTCCGTCTATCCCCGTCCGCGTACATATTCGGTAACTATAGGACTTAATTTCTAATATCGGAACAATGAAAAAGTATATCATCATAGCAAGCGTCATCGCCAGCATGGGCGGCCTGTTGGGCTCCTGTACCGATGACCTCAATCAGATGCCGGTGACGGAGACCACCTCGCAACAGGTCTACTCCGATGCGGCAAACTACAAAAGTGTGCTGGCAAAGATCTATGCCTCGTATGTGCTGGTGGGCCAGGACCAAGGGGGTAACGACAAGGACCTCTCGTCCGTGAACGGACACGACTTCTCGCGCGGATACTTCCACCTGCAGGAGGCCGGCACCGACGAGGTGGCCAACACCTGGCTCTCGGGTACCAACGTCACCGACCTTACCTACCTCACCTGGAGCACCAAGGACGGATGGGTGTCTGACACCTACTACTGGCTCTACTTCAACATCGCCCTCTGCAACGAGATGATTCGCCATACTGCTGACGATGAGCTGGCGAAGTTCACCACCGCGGAGCAGGCCGAACTGAAGAGCTACAAGGCCGAGGCCCGCTTCATGCGCGCCTTCAGCTACTGGATGGTGCTCGACCTCTTCCGCCAGGGACCTAAGGTGGACGAGGACACACCCGTAACCGGCTACACCCCCGAAGCCTACAACGGAGTGCAACTCTTCGACTATATCGAGAGTGAGCTGAAAGCCCTGGTGGCCGACGGTGACGGCGCGCTGCCCGACAGCAACGAGTATGGCCGTGCGTGCAAGGCTACCGCCTGGGCATTGCTGGGTCGTCTCTATCTGAACAGCGCCGTATACCGCGGAACAGTGGAGACCAAGTACTACACCGAGTGCATCACTGCTTGCCACAAGATCATCTCCAACAGTGCCTATTACCTGGAACCGGAGTACAGGAAACTCTTCAATGCCGACAACTACAAGCGTGCACACGAGATTCTCTTCGCCCTGGTAGCCGATGCCACCACCTCTGTCACATGGGGAGCCGGCACCTACATGGTATGCGGTTCGTGCGGCACCGTCAGCACCCAGAATGTTGCAGACTACGGCATCGCCAAAGGATGGGGCATGTTCCGTGCCCGTGGTGAGCTGGTGGCCAAGTTTGGCGACATCACCTCTACCAAGGACGTACGTGGCAACTTCTACACCGACGGACAGACACAGTACTTCACCAAGTCCATCGACAACCAGGCCGAGGGATACTTCTACCAGAAGTTCACCAACCTGACCGACGACAACCAGGCCGCCTCCAACTCCGATGCCGTAGGCTGCTCCACCGACTATCCGATGATTCGCCTGGCCGAGGTCTATCTGATGGCTGCCGAGGCTTATCTGCGTGGCGGCTCGGGCATCACCAAGGCTGAGGCTCTCGACCTCGTGAACAAGGTGCGCCTGCGTGCCTACAACCAGGACGAGAGCGGCAAGATTGGCGACGCTGACCTTACACTGGACTTCATCCTCGACGAGCGCGCCCGCGAGCTCTGTCTGGAGTCCGTACGCCGCACCGACCTGGTCCGCTTCAACGAGTTCACCACCGACGCCTATCTGTGGCAATGGAAGGGTGGCGTGCTGGACGGACGTGCCGTCAACGGCAAGTACAACATCTACCCCATACCGGAATCGGAGTTGACAGCCAACCCCAATCTATCGAACCCTCTATATTGATAAATAGCTTATGAAACTAAAGAATATCATTCGGACTACTTTGCTGTCGGCACTCACGGCCGTAGGCTTCGCCTCCTGTGAGAGCGACATCGACAAAGTCTACGTCTTGCCTTCCGACGAACAGATAGTGTTGGGAGGCGCCACGGGAGACATCATCCTCTCTGCTGACAACACGGAAGCGTTGGTTATGACCCTCTATTGGAACGGCGACGGGCAGCTGTCGCTCTCCGACACCCTGTTGCAGGCACCTGTCAACGCCGCCGAGGAGACCATCCAACTCTCCGCCGACGAAGCCTTCACCACCGCGGTGGACGTCAGCATGGACAAAGGCGTACGCTACCGCCAGTTCCTGTGCGGGGAGTTCAACTCCCTGCTCACCCGTCTGGGCTATGCCGACGGTGTGTTGTCGCCCCTCTACATCCGTGTACGCTCCGTCCTGGCCAACAACCAGACGCCGACTTACTCGCAAACCATGAAGGTGAACGTGCAACCTTACCGCATCTACCTCATCTACGGTACCGTACTCGACAAGAGTTACGGCGAGACCGGCATGTCGCTGGCATCGCCCGACGAGGACGGCATTTACCGAGGCTTCCTGGGCGTGGGCGGTTGGTACAACTGGTACATGCGCGAGGCCAACAATATCGTGTGGGGTAATGTGGGCAAGGACAACAGCACCTTCCTTGCCTCCTCGGACGACAGCAAGTGGAACTTCTGGTTCCCCAGTCTGACGGGATGCTACTACACCACCGTCAACACCACCGGCACAAAGCCCTGTTGGACTGCACTCTACGTCAACAACCTTACCGTAGCAGGCGACCTCAGCGGCGAGATGACCTATAACCAGAAGGCCAACCAATGGACCCTGGAGGTCAACCTCACAGTTGCCAGCACCCTGTTGGTAACCATCAGCGGAGCAGGTAGTCTCTACGACAACTCCACCACCGATGCCGGTCCGGCAAAAGACCAAACCGTGGCCTTTGGCGGCACGAGCGACAAGCTCACCTTCGGCGAGACGGGCAGCACCATCTCCGTGGATATGCCTGCCGGCAAGAGCTACCTGGTGCTCGACCTCTCCAACCCGTTGGCATGGACCCTGCAGAGCGGCGAGGCTCCTCAAGACGAGACCGTCGGCACACAACTCTTCTTCTCTGGTCTGGTAGACTGGAGCGGATTCTCCGATTACCTCACCCTCTACGACGAATCCACCAAAGCTTATTGCGGCGCTCACTACATCAAATCCGAATGGGGCTACCGCGCTTATCCAGAGGAAGACTGGAACAAAGCCTACAAGGGTGGCGACGGCGCTACGGGCACCAGCGGTGCATTGGTCTACACCACCGAGAACGACGGCAACATCCCCGCTCCCGAGGAGGGCCTCTACCTGATGGACTTCAAGTTGGATGCTCTGACCTACTCGCTCACCAAGATTACCTCCGTCAGCTATGCCGGACTCAACGACGACTGGAGCATGAAGCCTATGACACAGTCCGCCGACAACAAGGAGGTCTTCACAGCAGAGTTCGTCAAGACCGCCAACACCCCGTGGGGCGTGAAGGTCTACTTCAACGACAGCTGGGACCTCTACTTCGGTGGCGGCAACGGTACGCTGAAGCTTTGGAAGGACGGCTTCGACGGCGACAACGAGTTGACCGTTGGCGAGACCTACATCCTTACTGTTGACTTGGGTAAACAAACGTATACATATTCTCTTAAATAACCGATTTCAATGAAAATGAGTGTTTTATTATATACATGGGCACTGGCCACCACCTTGGTGTGTGGCTCGTGCACCGAAGACGGTCCGGTAACCAGTCCGCGACAGGACAACAGTTCAGCCACCATCGTGAAAGAGACAGGCTTCGCACGCGGGGCTGACGTCAGCTGGGTGACCCAATTGGAGGCTGAAGGCAACAAGTTCTACACTCCCGGCGAGGACCGTCAGGAGATGGAGTGCATGCAGTTGCTGCGCGACCATTGCGGTGTGAACTCCATCCGTCTACGTGTGTGGGTCAATCCCAAGGCCGGATGGAACGGTAAGGACGACGTGGTGCTGAAAGCCCTGCGTGCCGACAAATTGGGCATGCGCGTGATGATAGACTTCCACTTCTCCGACACCTGGGCCGACCCAGGAAGCCAAAAGAAACCTGCTGCATGGGAGTCTCTCTCCCTGGACGGACTGAAGACAGCCGTGGCCGACCACGTGAAGGATGTACTCGGCACACTGAAGATTGTCGGCGTAACCCCCGAGTGGGTGCAGATAGGCAACGAGACCCGTGGAGGCATGCTACTGCCTACCGGTTCGGTGGATAACCCCACGGAGCTGACCGCTCTCAACAATGCGGGTTACGATGCCGTGAAGGAAGTTTGCCCCGATGCCAAGGTGATCGTACACCTCGACAGTGGCAACAACCAGTGGTACTACGACCGCATGTTCGACCTCTTGGAGGCGAACGGCGGCAAGTACGACATGATAGGTATGTCCGTCTATCCCTACTGGGCCGAGCAGGCCGGCGAGACCGGTGGATGGAGCAAGGTGGCGGATGACTGTATCGCCAACGTCACCCACTTGAAGCAGAAGTACAACAAGCCCGTGATGATTTGTGAGTTAGGCATGCCCTACGACCAGGCGTCACTCTGCAACCAACTCATCACCAAGATGATGACCGCCGATGTGGAGGGTATCTTCTACTGGGAGCCCGAGGCTCCGGCCGGCTACAACGACGGCTACACACTGGGCTGCTTCGACAATGGCGCGCCCACCGAGGCCCTCGATGCATTCAAACAAACAAAGTAAGCGCAGATGAGATATATAGTTATGACGGTAATGGCTCTCTTGGGAGCCATTGCCTCCCCCTTGAAGGCCGACCGCCTGGTAACTACCCTTCACGATGGATGGCAGTTCACCAAGGGTCGTCCCACAACCACAACCCAATGGCAACAGGTGCGTGTGCCCCATGACTGGGCCATCTACGGACCTTTCGACCGCGCCAACGACCTGCAAAGCGTGGCGGTGACGCAGAACGGAGAGACCCGTGAGACTATGAAGACAGGCCGCACGGGCGGACTCCCCTTCATCGGTCAAGGTACCTACAGGACAAGCTTCCAGGTGGCGGACACCACGAACCGCTGCATCACCCTCCTCTTCGACGGAGCCATGAGCAACGCACACGTCATGGTCAACGGCCAGGAAGTGGCCTACTGGCCCTATGGCTACAACTCCTTCTATGCAGATGTGGCTGGGGCTGTCCGTCCCGGCGGCAATGAGCTGGTGGTGGAGCTGGAGAACTTCGAGCGTGCCTCACGTTGGTATCCCGGTGCCGGGCTCTACCGCAATGTACACGTAGTGAATACCGACCGCATACACATCCCTGTGTGGGGCACCTACCTCACCACTCCAGTGGTGTCCGCTGCTGAGTCTTCCGTACGGCTCGAGCTGGAACTGGCTGGATGCGCCAAAGGTGAGCAGGTGGAGATAACGACCGATTTGATTGGTCCGGAAGGCACCACTGTGGCCACGGATAAGTCCGTCTACACGGCCCATGGCCAGAAGTTCTGCCAAAACTTCCTCGTAGCCACCCCCCAGCTCTGGAGCACAGAGCGCCCCGTACGCTACACGGCCCGCACTGTGTTGCGCGTCAATGGTCAGGAGGTGGACCGCTACGATACCCCCTTCGGCATCCGTAAGTTGGAGTATATCCCGCAGAAGGGATTCTTCCTCAATGGTGTGGAAACCAAGTTCCGTGGTGTCTGCTTGCACCACGACCTCGGTCCGTTGGGCGCGGCTGTCAACGAGTCGGCCCTGCGCTATCGCGTGGAGCAACTGAAGGATATGGGCGTCAATGCCATCCGCACCTCCCACAACATGCCTGCCCCTGAGTTGGTAGACCTCTGCGATGAGATGGGTGTGATGCTGATGGTGGAGCCGTTCGACGATTGGGGATTCCGTCCCAAGTCGCCCAATGGCTATGGTGCCTTCTTCAATGAGTGGGCTGAGCGCGATGTCACCAACATGGTGAAGCGTTACCGCAACAATCCCTCCGTGGTGCTGTGGTCCATCGGCAACGAAGTGCCCAGTCAGTGGGGGCCTGACGGTGTGTCCGAACTGGTGATGTTGCAGGACCTGGTGAAGTCGCTCGATGCCACCCGTCCCGTCACCTGTGGAATGGACCAGATACGCTGCATCCTCGACAATGGTTTTGCCGCCGCGCTCGATATCCCCGGCTTCAACTACAAACCGCAACACTATCAACGCGCCTACGATAAACTGCCGCAGAAGCTCATACTCGGTTCGGAGACAGCCTCCACGGTATCTTCGCGTGGCAAGTATTACTTCCCTGTGACGTTCGGTGGGGAGCACAATGTGGTGATGCACCCCGACAACCAGTCCAACAGTTACGACAACGAGACCTGCTCATGGAGTAACTTGCCGGACATTGACTTCCTGATGGACGAGCAACCTTGGGTACTGGGTCAGTTCATCTGGACCGGCTTCGACTACCTGGGTGAGCCATCGCCCTATGATACCGACGCATGGCCCAGTCATAGTTCCGTCTTCGGAGCCATCGACATGGCATCTCTCCCCAAGGACCGCTTCTTCCTCTATCGCTCCTTATGGAACACGCAGTCGCCTACGCTCCATATTCTCCCGCACTGGAACTGGAAAGGCCGCGAGGGTGAGGTTACGCCTGTCTTTGTCTATACCTCTTATCCCAAGGCGGAGCTCTTCATCAACGGCAAGAGTCAGGGTGTGCGTGTGAAGAACGACTCCACCCTGCAGACACGTTATCGCCTGATGTGGAACGAGACGGTCTACGAACCTGGCGAACTGAAAGTTGTCGCTTACGATGCCAATAATCAACCGGTAGCTGAGCAGACTGTGCGTACTGCCGGCAAACCTCATCATCTGGTGGCTACTGTCAATCGTGAGACGCTCGCCGCCAATGGCGACGACCTGGCCTACATCACCATTCAGGTAGCGGACAAGGATGGCAACCTTGTGCCCACTGACTCCCGACGAGTGAAGTTCGCCGTCAATGGTGCCGGCACCTTCGAAGCCACCGCCAATGGCGACCCCACTTCGTTGCTGTCGTTCCAACAACCTCAGATGGACCTCTTCAGCGGTGCAGCCACCGCCATCGTCCGTAGCGCCAGTCAGGCAGGCGAGCTTCTCTTCAAAGCATCAGCCCCTGGCGTGAAGCCCGTCACGCTGAAGATTTCCGTACGCTAGGTATTGCCCAATAGGTATACGTGTATAAAAATAGGCATCTTCCTAATTTCACAATCTGGAAGATGCCTTTCATATTAAGAGAGAGAATATATATATATCGATTTTGATATATCGTTGGTTTATTATTGCTCTAACTGGTAGAGCTGCTGGAACGAACTGTAGATGTCCGTCAGACTCATCTCGGCCAATTGAGAGCGGATGAACTTCGAAGCACGTGCTTTCACGTCTTTGTCGCTCAAGTCAATCATGTCGGTGAGGGTAGAAGTCAATGTGTTCTTCGTCATTGTATCCATCCCTTTAAACTCCTTCTCGCAGTAGTCCAGCAAAGCATCGGAACCGCCTTGGGCGCGAACCTCAATCAACTTGAAGCAGCCCTCGAACCTTTGGTATAAGCCTGCCTTGCGGACGTCACTCTTCAGTGTCTCGTAGTCGGTGTCCACCTCTTTCTTGCCCATGTATTCCATCATGGAATGTCCGTAGAGACCACCCATTACCTCTTGTACCTTCGTCTTGGTAGGTTCGGCAAACTTGTCATGGTTGGCTATCATGAACTTGGCCATATCGGAGTCCAATGACTTGATGTACTTTGTATAGATGAAGGCATTCTCGTTGGCCAGCTTCTGTGCGTCCGTCAAGCTGTTGAAATAGCTGCTGACAACGTTCTCGGCTTCTGTCATCTTGGCTTGGTCCGGATTGCGTCTGTCCTTGGAAGCTTCTTCCATCAAGTTCTTTGCGTATGCAGCCACTACTTTGGCTGTGCGTTCACCTCCTTCGTAGCGTGCTTTCACCCGTTCCGGGGTAAGGTCGGGGTCAGCAACGGCCTCGATATCTGCTATGAAAGCTTGTCCGTCGAAGTTGCCGCCTACTTTCGTGCCAACCAGTTTGCCTGTGGCATCGACGATAATAAAGGTAGGATAAGCCCTCACGTTATAGGTCTTGGCTAGCTCGGGAGTCTCTTTCTCTGCATCATACTTCACGCAGACGAACTTGGCGTTGAAGTAGTCGCCCACCTCTTTCTGCGGGAATATCTGGTTAGCCATCACCTTGCAAGGTCCGCACCAAGAGGTGTAGAAGTCGATGAACACCATCTTGTTCTCGGCCTTCGCCGCTGTCTTTGCCTCATCGAATGTGATGTGGCGGAAGTTGGTCTGTGCCAGTGCCGGCAATGCCAATGCGGCAGCCAATGTCATAAGGATTTGTTTCTTCATAATTAAAGTTTAGCGTGCTTTTTTAGTAAAGACGGCTTACCCCGTATTTAGGGTACTGGATAAGCCGTCTATTTCATCTTTTTTAATCTTTCTTTGGGGATGTGATGAGGTCGTTCATCTGATTGATTTGTCTATCCATGCGTTTAATGTCCTTCTCGTCTGTAGCGTCAATATTTGGCTATCAGCACCTCTTTGTCCGCATACATCGTCTGGAACAATGGGTCGTCCAGTTGGTCGATATGGTTGCAGAACATGTCGAAGTTCTCCTTGTAGGCAACCAAGTCGGCAGCGGACTTCCTTTTCAGGTAGTCCGACACCACCTTGTTTATCTCACCCTGCATCATGTTCGCGCACAACTCATCGATGTACTCTTTGATGAATGCCTTGGAACGATCGCCGTTCTTGTAGCGTTTGCTCACGTCAGGCCCTTCGCCCTTCTCCATATCCATTTTCATGCATACTGACTTCGGGTTGAGGTAATCGCCCATTTCTTTCTTCGGGAACTCTTTTGCCGCCATCATCTTACAAGGTCCGCACCAAGAGGTATAACAGTCAATCATGACCATCTTACCCTCTTGTGCGGCGGCTTGTAAGTTTTGCGCAAATGTCAGTTCCCTGAAGTCAGTCTGTGCCTGTAACGCCGGACATGCAACCAAAGCCAACATACAGATGAATTGTTTGCGTTTCATATATTACTCGTTTAGAGATTTAGGCTACTAAATCAATCACTAATCGATGACAACCCATTTACTGTAACATGCGTCCATCATGCTGAAGTTAGGCGTTACAAAACGGATGTTGTTAACTCGTCCTGTGCCGGATGTCTGCAGAACTGGTTTACCGTCAGGTTGTCCGCCTACCATCTCGTAAAAATAGAGATGATACTCGTTGTTGCCCGATTTCGTGCCGATGACAAGGTAATCAAAATCATCCGTGATTTCCCCAAACATACCTGGTACAATGAACTGATTGGAAACATAATTGATGGTTTCGCCGCTGCCGATACCTTGCAACTCCATCTCTTTTTCATCGCCTGAAGTCCAGTCATATCCATAGAGTTTATTGTTGTCGACGCTGTACATGTAGAATCCTTGCAGTGCATTTACACGGACAATATCGCTTTTGGCAATGTGTTTGGTGGACTCTATCGGATACTTGGCCTCGAATGTACCTCCTTCATTGACTTCATAAACTATCCGGTCTTTGGTCGTCTTGTCTTGCAATACAAACAAAGCTCCCGTATTGACGTTTCTTCCAGCTCCTACGCATTCATAATTGTCTAACTGCAATAGGGTACCGTCGCTCTCTGTCACTAAGCTGAGACCTCCATTATAATCACATCCGTAGAATTTGTGACCTTGTGCATCCCAGTAAAACGTAACATAAGGTGTGCTTGCCATGTAAACGCTACCACCTGTTTCTTCAGGGGAAATTCCATATTTTCCTGTATAGTAGCTGCTGACATAACTCGGGTATGCGGAAGCAACTCCTTTGTTTGAGAAATAACACATTGAATACATTACAGTCTGTACTCCGTATGGTTCCTCATCGGCTCCAAAACCATTGTAGAACATATTGTCCTGATTGTAGACCTCCTTTAAATCCGTGGTGCGGAACAAAGAGATATTTCTTTCCTCAGTTGTCACGCACACCATGTTGGCACCGCTTATTTCGCTGGTCTCCTCATCGATGTAGTTGTGTCCGTAAGCGATGGTCAAGTTTCTGGGAGCGCCTTTCAGAGCTCCTTCTGAGCGTGTGCCGCTCAACAGATTCTCACTGAGCGAGCCGTCTTTCAACAGCAAATCCAGTTCCGAATTGCCTTCTGCGTTTTCTTTCAGAATATAAAAACCTTGAGAAAACTCTGAGTTGGCAATCAACGTTGCTGTTTTGGTTACAGTATATCCGTTGCTTTTGGAAGAAACCTTCAGACACACGGTATAGCTCTTCGGGGCGAGTGAAACTTCATAGTTCAAGTTTTTCTCTGTGGAAATTACCACCGGTTGCTCAAACTCTTTTGTCGCATAATGATCCTGTATAGGTACAATTGTCCACTCGTACTCCAAATCACTCTCGGCATATTCCGTGTCAATGGTCGGATTGATTACCAGTGTCTGACCCTTGAAGGAAACTTTTGAATAGGTCGATTCTTCAAAATCCGCTATGGTTATGTCCGATATCGGCTGACCTTCCTTGCTGTCGTCCTCGAAGCAGGAGGTCAATGTGAGTCCTGCTCCCAATAACAGGACTATCAGCTTCTTGTTTAATATGTCTTTTATCATAATCATGTCAATTTAGTTTAGATGAATAATTTGCCCGTGCTGTGAATTATCACCACCATGAGTCTGGTGCAAACTCAACAGGCGTTCCATCTTCCTCGCACAATACACCCAATCCGGCAGCAACACGTTCGGCGTTCACTTCTTCCAGTTTTTTAGGGAAGTAATTGCCGAGGTATTCAATGTATCCGGCATCGCTTGAGATGGCGTCGATGTACTCTTCGTCCCATTTCTCACCTGTCACATCGATCATGAACTGGTGAACGCCAGTCGTGTAGACACTTACGTAAACATCAAAATATTGATATTCCCAGTTTGAAGGCTTGGACAACTTGTCTGAGATGTTGATTGTACGGTAGCGGTCAGCTTCGTAACCAACCTTGAAGTTCTCGTTCTCTTTGATGCCGATTTCGAGGGTCACTGCATTGGTCTTCAGCGAAGCGTCGCGGAGTACCACGACGGGTATTTCTGTGGAGACTGCTCCTGCGGGCATTACGTAGTATTTCTTCAGACTCTCGTCGTCGAAAGCAACATAGTGTTTGCCGGCTACGGCATCATTCTCTCCTGTCGTCACTTGTTCGATGGTCAGCGCACGGTCGTAATCCTTCACGAAACCCAGCGTGGTGACAGTCATCCAAACGGTGTCTTGAGTGATGGTAGAGCCACTGTAAACAAACGAAAAATCAGTTTCTGTTGGCTCATATGAATATAACGACTTAAAGTTGAGCCAACAAGTCTCTTCGCTGTATACCGGCTGATCTTTTTCACAACTTGTCATCCCCGCCAGCCCTGCAAGTAATAACAATGTATATATACTTTTTTTCATACTCTTACAAAATTAGTTGGGGTTATATTCTGTATTGGGGAGCGGCAACAGATAGTCTGCTTCGGTTGCTTTTCCTCCGGTGAGAGGTCTCCACAGAATGGTAGCGGAGTTGAGGCGCTTGTAGGTGAAGAACATCTGTCCCTCGGCGAAGAATTCGCGGCGATACTCGTCAAGCAATCCCTCCTTCATGGCAGCTTCGTCTGCAAACGGGTCGGTGGTCAGCAGCACGTCATGGCTTCGCTGATAGGTGGTGTAGAGACTGTTCGATTCTGCTAATGTGGGTGCGGTCTCCGTCGCTATCAAGTAAATCTCCGACATACGCAACATCGGGATAAACTTGTGGTAATAGGATGCATCCTCTGCATCGTCAGCGTACCAATATTTCTTGACAGCCCAATAGGACATGCCATAGTTGTCTTTGATGTTCTTGTTCCATACGGCACGATAACGGTTGTCTGAGGCAGTGTTTACACCCTTGAACAATCTATTGTATTTAGCGGTACCCACCATGTAGTAGTATCCGGTTCCGAAATTGGAGGAGCTGTTCGCATCCGTTTCGCCAATCAAATCCGTTGTATAGTCCTTCAAATCATATTTGCTCAGTTTGAACAGACCTTCACCCGGTAAACCGTATCGGTTCGTTCCCGAAGCCAAATCTGTGGAACCGCTCAACGTGAAGCGTGTTTTCCCGTTTTTGTCTTTTGCGTTGATCACATTCATTGCCAAATTGTAGGCTTCGGTCTTCTCTCCGAAGTAGAGAGCCATACGGGCATGCAGTGCGACGACGGCCCAGTAGTTCAAACGGAATGTACGGTTCTCCAGAAAATCATCCGAAGAATCTTCGTTTGTGCTAATAGGGTCGTTGGCCTTCAACAATTCTTCAGCTCTTGAGATGTCTGCCTTCAAATTCTCCACATACTTTTCATAGGAGAAGTAGGACGGCATCTCGTCCAAGCTTGTCGTGTAAGAGTAAGGAAGGTCCACCTTAGTGGTACCGCCAACAGGAACCTGACCGAACAGACGGAGAATGTCGAACTGGCAGTAGGCACGCAACGCATAAGCCTCACCTTCGATGACACACCTGACGGCAGCGTCCTTGATGATGTCACCATCTTCCTGTACGTGCTTGATCAGGATGTTTGCCTGTGTGATGACATTGAACAACCCGGCGTACATGGCCTTGAAGGAAGCCACCGCATCGTCAGCATCGTACTCGTGACGTTGCAGGTAATAGTTGGTACTCAATGAGGAACTTTTAGAAGTCTGGTTCCACAGGTTTCCCAGAGACTCGATGTCGGTCATGGTCAGCTTCTTGCCGTAGATGTTCTGGCTGCCCATCTGCATGTAGCAACCTGTCAATGCACTGCGGAATCCTTCGTAGGTGCTGTACAGGTCCTCTTCCTTCTCTTCTGTTTCCGACTTCACGTCCAGCCAATCGTTGCACGAGGTCGATAAACCTAGGAGAAGCGCTAAAGCGAAATATATTTTCTTTTTCATTGTTTCTGCGATTTATCGTTTATTAAAACATTAATTTCACACTTGCCTGGATGTTGCGTGCAAACGGGTAGGAGAGACCGCGCTCAACCTTCACTGACGACCAGTAGAAGAGGTCGGACATGTTCACACCGAAGATTACAGACTCCAGTTGGGTTTTCTGCTTCAGCCATTCGCTGTCCCAACGGTATTGCAAGCCTACGGACTGTAGCTCCAGCACGTTGTCGTCCATCACGAAGCGTGAAGATGCCTTTGTGGTGATGGCGGAAACCTTCTTGAAGGCAACTACGTCACCTGCCTGCAACCAACGGTTCTTCAGCACTCGCTCGTCCACGTTTTGGTTCTCGATGACGTCGCTTGTCACCTCCACACGGTCGCGCATTGTAGTGTTGTACATCTGGCCTCCCCAGTGGAAAGCGAAGGAAAGGTTGAAGGTGAATCCTTTCCAGCTAAGCATTGAGCTGAGGATACCTCTGTACTTCGGATCTTTTTGTCCCAGATATACCATGTCGGAGGTCTTCCAAGTGTCTGTCACTTTACCGTCTTTGGTGAGGAAAAGCTCGCTACCTGTACTTGGGTCGATGCCCAACGAACGTACTCCGTAGATGGCGTTCTGCGGACGGCCTACCTGCAGCAGGTTGGCAATTTCGACGTTGTTGCTTGAGTTGAGGTATTGTTGATTCTGTGCCTCAATGTCGGCAGAGAGTTCGGTAATCTCGTTTTTGTTGTACATCAGCTGGCCGCTCAACATCCAGTTGAAATGGTGCTGTGCATCGCGGATGACGTATGCACTCAACGAAGACTCGAAGCCGATGTTCTTCACGGCGCCCACATTGGCGAGGTATGAACTGAATCCCATAGAGAGAGGAATGTCCATGTTTGAAAGCAAATCGGATGTTTTCTTCGTGTAGAAGTCGAACGTACCTTTGATGCGGTTGTTCCAAAGGCCGAACTCGAGTCCTACGTTGAACTCATCGGTGGTCTGCCAGGTCAGGTTCTCGTTGCCGAAGCCCTGCATCACGGCACCGCTCCAACCCATGTACTTCTGTCCCTGTTGGTATTCGTAGACGGTGTTTGCACCGGTGGAAGAGGTAAGCTGTGTACCGGTCTGTCCGTAGGAGAGTTTCAGACGGAGGTTGTTGATGACCTCGTTGCCCTTGAGCCACTTCTCGTTGTGGAGAGACCATCCGATACCGGCACTCCAGAAGGGGGCATATTTCTTGTCGCTACCGAAGTTGGAGTTACCGTCCACGCGGTAAGAGAGGTCGACGTAGTAGCGGTTGTCGAAGGTGTAGTTGGCGTTACCTGTGACACCCATGCGGCGGTAGAACGAGAATGATCCTGTAGGACGTGTGCTCTGTGCATACTGCTGTGCACTGGTGAGGTCGTTCACTGTCTCTGCTCCGAAGCCTTCCATGGAGAAGTAGTACATGTTGCTCTTGCTCTGCGAGGCGGAGAGGTCGAGACCGAAGTAGAGCTGATGCTTTTCATTCAGCGTCTTCGAATAGGAAGCCGTCAGATTGGCATCGTAGCTGTAGGTCTTGCCTGTACCGTAGTCGTATGTGCCCTTGCGCAACATGCCTTCTTCTGTTTTGTAGGTTTTCGTCTCGAACTGTGAATCGTAGGGCGACACGAACTTGTCGCTACCGTTTTGAGTAGACGACAGTCCCAACTGACCGCGGACAATCATGCCGTCGAACGGATGCCATTCGATGGAGAAGTTGTTGGTCACGCTCTGATAGTCGGACTTGTCGAACGAAGCAAGAGATGCATCGTACAAGGGGTTGCCTTGGTCGTTGTAGGCGCTCCACAGCTTCACCAGGTTTCCGTTCTCGTCATATGGAGACTCGTATGGCTGCAGTTTGGCATATTCGCTGAAGGTACCGTATTTGCTCTCGCGGCTGCGGTTGATGCCCACAGAAGTATAGTTGCGGAAGATTAAGTTCTTCACGCGGTACATCAACGTAATGGCACCGCTGAAGTTACGGCGCTCAGAGTCCTTCATGGCACCCTGGGTGTTGGTGTAGGCAGCAGAGGCGCTCCAACGGAACTCTTCACTACCACCTTCCAGACGGAGGTTGTAACGCTGGCCTACGCCGGTGTGCAGAGGTTTGCTCAGCCAGTCGGTGTCGGTGCCGGACAAAACCTTCTTCAGTCGTTTGTTGTATGCCTTGTCCAGATCCAGTTGGTCAGCAGGGTCACTAAGACTGCTTGTGTAGAGCCCTATCGCCTTTTCCAGAGCCAACTTGTCAGCTGCATGCAACAGGTGGTAAGAGCTGATGTCGGGCACCTCGAAGGTGAGGCCTACCTCGGCGTTCACTCTCAGCTTGCCGGCTTCCGGCTCCTTGGTGATGACCACGATGACACCGTTGGCACCACGCGAACCGTAGATGGCGGTGGCGGCGGCATCCTTCAGGATGTTGATTGACTCAATCTCGTCGTCGTTGTAGTCCATCAACTTCTCCAGTGTAATCTCGAAACCATCCATGATGATGAGCGGGGTGTTCACCGTGTTCTTCTGTGACTCGTTGAACTCCTGCAGGTCTGTAGGGATGGAGGCGTTACCACGGATGTTGATAGACGGCAGGTTGTTAGGGTTGCTACCGTTGAGGTTATCCATCTGGAAGTTGATGGAAGCGTCGATATTCTTCAGGGTCTGCAGCAAGTTCTGGCCGCGGTACATATCGAGTTGCTCCTCCGTAACGGTGGCCACGGAACCCGTGTAGCTCTCTTTCGCTTTCTTGAAGATACCGGTTACGACAACCTCGTCCAACTTCAGCTTCGAGCTTTCCCGCAGCACCAGGTCCATCTGGCGTGAACCGTTGTATAGGATATCCACAGGCTCCATACCGATGAAACTGTACGTCAGTGTCTCACCCTGGCGAACCTCAATCTCGTATTTACCGTCCATGTCGGTAGCTACACCGCGGTGTGTACCTTTCACCACCACAGCGGCACCGATTACCGGGTAATTGTCCTTGTCCGTGACCGTACCCACCAGTTTCTGTAGCTTCTGGCTGTTACTCGCACTCTTCTTGGTGATGGTAACCATCTTGCCTTCCACCTTGAAGGTGAAGTCCGAATTGGCGAATGCCTTCCGAAGCACACTCTCAACGGACTCTTGGTTCGCCTTTACGCTCACGCGAGGAAACGAAGCCAACTGTTCATTGTTGTAGAGGAAGTCCATCCCCGTCTGTTTGTGGATAGCATCGAACAACTGTTTGATCGTTGCATTCTTCAGATCCAGTGTGACGACGGGAGTCTCCGCATTGGCGTTTACCTGTGTCGGCTGCTCGGGAAGCCGGTTGACGGCTCTAGCCGACAGAGGTTGTCCTAAAAGCATACCCGATATAGCAATCAGGTACGAAACTCTTTTTAGTTCTCTCTTCATACTTACATGATTAATATTTAAAGTTAAAGTATTATCTTTTATCTCATTATTCTGATTTGCCGCTCAGTAATCTCGTAGCCGATGTCGACGGTCGATTTCATGGCGTCCAGTATCACTTGAATGTTCTCGTATCGGCTCACGTTGCCCGTGAAGTGGAGATGCGCCAACTGCTCATCCTGGAACCGCACGTCCATGTTGTACCACATCGAGAGCGTCTCCATGATGTTGCCCAGCGACTCGTCGTCGAACACGAAGCGGCTGTGGTGCCATGCCGTGTAGGGTTCAAGGTTCTTCACTTCTTTATTCACGCGCGGCTCGTTGGCATTCCAGCGGGCCACCTCTCCGGGTGCTACCATCACCTCTGCCTGACCGGGAATGGTTATGCCCACGCTGCCCTCGTCCAGTGCCACGACGGTGGCTTGCGGGGAGCGTGCATTCACGCAGAACTTGGTGCCGTATTGTTTGATGGACATTCCGTTAGCCTTCACGTAGAACGGCCGCTGGCTGTCCTTAGCTATCTCGAAGTAAGCCTCGCCCGTGAGTGTCACCTCACGCTTGTTGGCATCGAAGTTGACGGGATACTCCAGTGTGGAGAGGGAATTCAAGTGAACGTTGGTTCCGTCAGGCAGGGCAACGTGGTATTCGCCACCGCGTGGGGTCACCAGGGTGTTCTTCAGATTGGTCTGCGCCTTCCTGGAAGGTTTGTAGGAGAGACATCCATTGTCCTCCGCTGCCATGGAGACATCGTTGATGCGTATCCATCCGAACTCTTTGGAGTCGCCCAGCTCTATGTGGGCACCATTCTCCAAAATGAGTGTGGCACGTGCGCTACCGGGGACAATCTCTTCCACTGCCGACTCACTGTTGCCCAGCGTGAGCCACAGCGTGGTAGCCAGTACGATGGGCAACGCCCACACGGCAGCCCAAAGGAGGCGGTGTCGGAAATGCATTTGTTTCGCTGATTTGATGGATTGTATGCGCCGCAGGCGATATTGCTCGTAGAGCTTACGGTAGTTTTTCCGCTTGTTGAGTTTCTCCATAAAAGCCTCGTGCGAAGGGTCTTCGTTGCGCCATTGACGCAACTGTGCGGACTCCTCTTCGGTGAGGATTCCCGCAACGTACTTGGCCAATAATGCTTCTATGTCCATATCTGTTCTTTCTTAATATATAATGTAAAAAGGTACGCTTGTGACTTGCCTTTTGCTTAAATAACGAAAAGATAGCTTAAGAGGGGTACACAAAACACAAAAAATGTATCGGCCTCTTAAAACTGTCTTTTCGAGCACACATATTCGTTTGTAGGATTTGTCAGATGCACGTGCCGTGTTGCGGGGATGCCTATTGCATGATGTCAGACTCTATACTTTCTGCCGTAAATATCCCGTCTCATGCGCTGCGTGGCAATTGTCATTCACGTGTACGGCAATTGTCATTCACGTGTACGGCAGTTGCCATCCACGTGTACGGCAATTGTCATCCACGTGTACGGCAATTGCCAAACACCCATTTCTTCCATATACTTCAACGTTTAAAAGAAGACATAAAAACAATCTGAGTAAATAGGATGATATTGTGAAAAGCTCTATCTTGCGTTAAAACTGCTAATTATTTATATAGATTGGTGATATATTTGGTGGAGTCAAAGAATAAATGTATGTTTGTACACTTATTTTTAGAACCAAATATAAACTAATACCAATGAAAAAGAGACACATAGTATTCTCACTGCTGGCTGCCGCGATGGCCGGAATGCCAGCGTGCGCCCAGTCCGACGGATTGACGGACATGAGTAAAAGCCATTACGCGAAGATGTCGAATGTTCCCTTGGGGGCTGTCCGCTGGACCGACGGTTTCTGGGGTGAACGGTTCAATGTATACAGTAATGTGTCGTTGCAGAGCATGTGGAACACCTGGAACAATCCTGACGTGTCGCACGGCTTCCGCAACTTCGAGATAGCAGCGGGCATCTGCCAAGGCGAGCATTGGGGCCCTCCGTTCCACGATGGGGATATGTACAAGTGGCTCGAGGCTGTGGCTGCTGTCTACGCCGTCAACAAGAATCCCGAGCTGGACGCTTTGATGGATAAGTTCATCGAGATGGTGGTGAAGTCGCAGCGTGAGGATGGCTACATCCATACGCCCGTCATCATCGACGAACGGAACAGGGGTATCGACACCCATGCCAAGAAGCAGACCGTCATCGGTACCAAGGTGGGGGCTGAGGACGAGAAGGGCGCTTTCGCCAATCGACTCAACTTCGAGACCTATAACCTCGGACACCTGATGATGGCCGGCATCACCCATTACCGCGCCACGGGCAAACGCACGCTGCTCGATGTGGCTGTCAAGGCCGCCGACTTCCTGTGTCACTTCTATGAGACAGCCTCGGCCGAACTGGCACGCAACGCCATCTGCCCGTCGCACTACATGGGCGTGGTGGAGATGTATCGCGCCACTGGCAATCCCCGTTACCTGGAGCTCTCGAAGAACTTGATAGACATCCGTGGCATGGTGGAGAACGGTACGGACGATAACCAGGACCGCATCCCCTTCCGCAACCAATACAATGCAATGGGACATGCCGTGCGCGCCAATTACCTCTATGCCGGAGTGGCCGACGTCTATGCCGAGACCGGCGAGGCGCAGCTGATGAAGAACCTCACCAGCATCTGGCAGGACATCGTGAACCGCAAGATGTACATCACCGGAGCCTGCGGCGCCCTCTACGACGGAACCTCGCCCGACGCCACCTGCTACGAGCCGGACAGCATCCAGAAGGTGCACCAGAGCTATGGTCGTGCCTACCAACTGCCAAACAGTACGGCTCATAACGAGACCTGCGCCAACATCGGCAACATGCTGTTCAACTGGCGTATGCTGGAGACCACGGGCGACGCCAAGTATGCCGACATCGTGGAGATGGCCCTCTACAACAGCGTGCTGAGTGGCGTGAGCCTGGATGGTAAGAAGTACTTCTACACCAACCCGCTGCGCATCAGCTCCGACTTCCCCTATACCCTCCGTTGGCCGAAGGAACGCCAAGAGTACATCAGTTGCTTCTGCTGCCCGCCCAACACCCTGCGTACCATCTGCGAGGCGCAGAACTATGCCTACACTGTGAGCGACAACACCGTCTACTGCAACCTCTACGGAGCGAGCGAACTGAATACCTCGTTTGGCAAGAAGATGCCGCTGGTGCTGAAGCAAGAGACTGACTATCCCTATGACGGGACCGTGAGACTGACCTTCGCCGACGCTCCGAAGAAGCAGGCCCTGAAGCTCTGCCTGCGTATCCCCGGGTGGTGCGACAATGCCTCGCTGAAGGTCAATGGCGAGTTGGTAGAGATAGACTCCAAGCCCAACACTTACGTATCTGTCGACCGCGTTTGGAAGAAGGGCGACGTGGTGGAACTCGTCCTGGAGATGAAGGCCAAGCTGCTCGAGTCGAACCCGCTGGTGGAGGAGACCCGCAACCAGGTGGCCGTGAAACGTGGCCCGTTGGTATACTGCCTCGAGAGTATGGACATCGAGGGCGGACAGAAGATAGACAATGTGCTGATACCTTCGGACATCCAGTTCACCGCCAAGGAACAGACCATCGACGGCAGCCGCATGAAGGTGCTTGAGGGTGTGGCCCGACTGGCCAGTGAGGCCGACTGGACCGGCACGCTCTACCGTGAGGTGGGCAAGGCCGACAAGCAGGTGAAGATACGCTTGATACCTTACTTCGCATGGGGCAACCGCGGCAAGGCGGAGATGACCGTGTGGATGCCGTTGGCCCGATAATCGGCGGAGAGGCAAGAGTACTCTATGGAGAAGATAACAAGAACAATAATCTTAAACTAAAATATTGAACGAATGAAAGACTCTAAAGGTAGCTTGAAAAGCACCATAGCTGTTTCACTTACCAACTATCTGGATGCGGGTGCCATCGTAGCCGGTGCCTGCGGATTGACCTTGTGGCAGAATTATCTGGGACTGACCGAAGGACACTTGGGGTGGCTCAATGCCATCAGTGCCAACTGTCTGGGAGCCGCTATCGGTGCCATCATCGGTGGATTTCTGGCCGACAAGTATGGCCGTAAAGCCATCTATACCTATAATATGTTGATATACATGGTGGGCGTGGCCCTCATCATGGTGTCAGTGAACTTCCCCATGCTGTTGGCTGGATTCCTGGTGACCGGAATCTCCGTAGGCGTGGGCGTGCCTGCGTCGTGGACTTACATATCGGAGAACTCCGAGGTGGGTAACCGTGGCCGCAACATCGGCATCTCGCAGATGGCATGGGGCGTAGGTCCCACCATCATCCTTGTACTCGGCATGCTGTTGGCTCCTCCTACAGGTGACGGCACCAAGGGTGTGCTCTTCGGTCTTGTGGAGAGCTTGGCCGAATGGATTACCGGTGGCACGGCCGTAGGTGCCGAGCTGAATGTCTTCAGTAGCCGCATCGTATTCGCCTCGCTGCTCATCGTGGCCTTCGTCGCTTGGCTGTTGCAACGCCAGCTCAACGAGTCCGCCGAGTGGAAGGCAGCCAAGGAGGCAGAGACTACCGGTGAGAAGCAGGCGGGCACGTTCTCCTCTTTCGGCTCGTTGCTTACCAATAAAGTGAATGTGCGCACCATCGTCTTCCTGGCCGGCATCTACCTGACCTGGAACTTGGTGAGCTCCGTGATGGGATTCTTCCAGCAGCACATCTACGAGACGGCTGGCGGACTCTCCAACGTACATGCCAACATGCTGTCCGCAGCGCAGTGGATTATCATCATCATCGCCACCTTCATCTTCTCGATGCTGGTGGACAAGGTGAACCAACGTTGGCTCTACTTCTTCGGTGTGTCTATGGGCGTCATAGCTTGGCTCATCATCGTCACCATCGGTGTCAGCAGCATCACGGGACTGCTCATCTTCACCCTACTGTGGGCCATCCAGGCCGGCATCTCGGTGCAGGCGTTCTATGCGCTGTGGGCCTCGGAACTCTTCCCCGCCAAATACCGCGCCGCCGCACAAGGCATCATGTTCTTCATCGTGCGCGGTGTGTCGGCCGTATGGGGCTTGGGCTTCGTATACATCTATGGCGAGCACGGCGAGGGATTCCAACTGGCTGCCTACATCATGATAGCCCTGTTGATGGCTTCGCTGCTCATCGGCACCATTTGGACACCGAAGACACGCGGCAAATCGTTGGACCAAATAACTAAGGAGCGCTATGGCGACAACATCTGAAGCAACCTGGATATGGTATCCGGGCGATTATGAGATTTGGCTCGGTAACCGCATGAACAACCGGCGCACGGAGCGGGGGGCTTTCTTCCCACCTTTCTGGAAGATGGACAGCCACTACGTGACGGTGGAGTTCAGCAAGCAGCTGGATTTGACCGAAGCCGAAGAGATAACCCTGTCCGTCGAGGGTACCTTCAACATCAAACTCGACGGCAAGCTGCAGTTCGGCATGCCGGAGAAGTTTCTGTTGCCCGCCGGACGTCACAATCTGAACATCAAAGTGTGGAACCAAACCACACCGCCTGCTATATATATAATAGGTAAGACGGTGCGGACCGACTCCACGTGGCGTGTGACCTACGAGGACAAGGAGTGGATTGACGAGAGCGGTAAGGCAAGCGACACGTCGGCCACCCTCTATGCCGATGCCGGTTGCTGGAACTTCAATAGTATCGACAGCCGTCCGTCGCAGTTCCGCCTGAGCCACACCCCGCAGCGAGCCGTCGGCAGCAAAGCCGTGGCGGGCGGCATGCTCTACGACTTCGGCAAGGAGACTTTCGGCTATGCCGTGCTGAAGGGCGTGACGGGTGAAGGTGTGGTACATATATATTATGGTGAGAGTGCCGAAGAGGCCACCGACAAGGAACACTGCGAGACACTGGATGCCATCGCTGTGGGCCGCGACACCCTCACCGACCTGGCACAGAACCAAACCACCGAACGGCAAGCCGACTATGTGCTTGGCAACAGCAAGGCTTTCCGCTACCTCTTCGTCGCCACGGAAGGTGGCGTGCAGTTAGCTGATGTCGCTATGGAGTACGAATATCTGCCCGTCAACTACCGAGGCTCGTTCAGTTGCAACGACGACGAGCTCAACCGAATATGGCAGGTAGGTGCCTACACGATGCACCTCACCACACGCGAGTTCTTCATCGACGGCATCAAGCGCGACCGTTGGGTGTGGAGCGGCGATGCTATCCAGAGCTACCTGATGAACTATTACCTCTTCTTCGATAGCGAGACAGTGAAGCGTACCATCTGGCTGTTGCGTGGCAAAGACCCCGTGACCAGCCACATCAACACTATCGTGGACTATACCTTCTACTGGGTCATCAGTGTCTACGGCTATTACCTCTATACGGGCGACGTGCAATTCGTGAAGCAGATCTACCCCCGCATGGTATCCCTGATGAACTATGTGGGCCGTCGCACCGACAACAAGAACATGGTGGAAGGACTGGACGGCGACTGGGTGTTTGTGGACTGGGCGGACTTCCCCATGGACAAGAAGGGAGCGTTGGCCTTCGAGCAGATACTCTACTGCAAGAGCCAGCAGGTGATGCGCGACTGTGCCCATCTGTTGGGCCTCACCCAGGATGAAAAGTACTACGCCCGCCGGTCGGAGCAGTTGTACAAGGACATTATGTTCGCCTTCTGGCGAAAGGACCGCCAGGCTTTTATCCACAACATCGTGGGTGGAACCATCAGCACGGAAGTCAATAAGTTCCCCAACATGTTTGCCATCACCTTCGGCTACCTTGACGAGGAGAAGAAGAAGGCCGTGATGGAGAATGTGATGCTGAACGAGGCCGTGCCTAAGATAACCACCCCCTACATGCGCTTCTACGAGCTGGAGGCGATGTGTGAGATGGGCTACCAGACACAGGTGCTGAAGGAGATGAAGGACTATTGGGGCGGCATGCTGAAGGAAGGCGCTACCACCTTCTGGGAGAAGTATAATCCCGAGGAACAGGGCCGCCAACACTTGGCCATGTATGGCCGTCCATATGGTAAGAGTCTCTGTCACGCTTGGGGAGCCAGCCCCATCTATCTGCTGGGTAAATATTACCTGGGCGTGAAACCCATGAAGCCAGGCTACGAAGAGTTCGAGATTCGTCCCACACTGGGCGGACTCACTTGGATGAAGGGTAGCGTGCCTACGCCCAATGGCTCCGTCGACGTGTATATGGACTCCAAGGAGATTCGGGTGAAGGCTACCGAGGGACAGGGTTACCTCTACGTGAAGGCTGACGCTCAGCCCAAGTCTTCGGTGGACGCATTCGAGAAGATGCCCGATGGTACTTACCGCCTGTGGATATGCACACGGGACGAGATAAAGATAGACTATTGATAAAATACCAGTGTAGCGGAGTCTGGGAAGACTCCGCTACACGCTCATAATTTAACGAATCAAAAATAAGAAAGATGAAAAACTGCTTATTCGCCCTTTGCGTCTGCTTGCTGACAAGCTGCGCAAAAGAAAAGGTCGCTCTACTGGTGCAGGACAATCCGTCCAATCGAGTGGAGTTCGCTGCCGGACAGTTGAAGGCGGCTTTGGAACAGCACGGCTACGAAGTCGTGACTGAGGTCACACCCGAAAAACAGGGAAAGATGAAAACTATCTGTTTGGAAGTCTCCACGAAGGACTCTTTACAGAAGGAAGGATTTACGATTACCACGGAGGCCAACACGACCACCGTATGCGGCAACGACGGCAGTGGTGTCATCTATGGTTGCCGCGAACTGATAGACCGTATGGACGAGAAGGGACGGCTCGACTGCCCCGTCAGCTGCACCGACGCCCCTGAGATGGTGTTGCGTGGCGCTTGCATCGGCGTGCAGAAGCCCTATTACCTGCCCGGCCGCACGGTGTATGAATATCCCTATACGCCGGAGAACTTCCCGTGGTTCTACGACAAGGCGTTGTGGATAAAGTACCTGGACATGTTGGTAGAGAACCGCATGAACTCCCTCTACCTGTGGAACGGCCATCCCTTCGCTTCGCTGGTGAAGCTGGACGACTACCCCTTTGCCGTGGAGGTGGACGACGAAACCTTCAAGAAGAACGAGGAGATGTTCTCCTTCCTCACCCAAGAGGCGGACAAGCGGGGCATCTTCGTCATCCAGATGTTCTACAATATCATCGTCTCCAAGCCCTTTGCCGAGCATTACGGCATAAAGACGCAGGACCGTAACCGACCCATTTCGCCCCTGCTGAGCGACTATACACGCAAGAGCGTGGCTGCCTTCATCGAGAAATACCCCAACGTGGGTCTCCTCGTCACCTTAGGTGAGGCCATGGCCACGGAGGACGATGATGTGGAGTGGTTCACCCGGACCATACTGCCCGGTGTGAAGGACGGACTGAAGGCATTGGGACGTACCGACGAGCCGCCCGTCCTGCTCCGCGCCCACGACACCGACTGCAAGCGGGTGATGGAAGCCGCTTTGCCTATCTACAAGAACCTCTACACCATGCATAAGTACACCGGAGAGTCGCTTACCACCTATCAACCGCGTGGCCCGTGGGCGGAGATACATCGCGGACTGAGCGCATTGGGTAGCATCCACATCAGCAATGTACATATATTGTCCAACTTGGAACCATTCCGATGGGGATCGCCCGACTTCACGCAGAAGACCGTGCAGGCTATGCACGACGTGCACGGAGCCAACGCCCTGCACCTCTATCCGCAGGCCTCCTATTGGGACTGGCCCTACTCGGCCGACAGCATCGAAGGCGGAAGACGTGAACTGCAGATAGACCGCGACTGGCCTTGGTACAAGGCATGGGGACGCTATGCCTGGAACTGTCGACGCGACCGCGCCCAAGAGGTCGCCTACTGGAACCATCAGTTTGGTCAGTTCTACGGCGTGTCCGACGAGAATGGCGCGCTCATCCGCGAGGCCTACGAACAGGCCGGCGAGATATCGCCCAAACTGCTGCGCCGCTTCGGCATCACCGAGGGTAACCGGCAGACCCTGTTGCTGGGCATGTTCGTCAGCCAACTGGTGAACCCCTACAAATACCGTGTATGGCCCGGCTTCTACGAGAGCTGTGGTCCCGAAGGGGAGAAGCTGATAGAATACGTGGAGAAGGAGTGGAAGAAACAACCTCATAAGGGTGAGTTGCCGCTCGACATCATCCAACAGTGTGCGGACCATGGCGACAAGGCGATGAGCGCCATCGACGAAGTGGCAGGCAAGGAGACGAAGAACGTGGACGAGTTTGAGCGCCTGCGCAACGATATGCATTGTCTGCGTGAGTTCGCCTACTTCTTCGACTATAAGGTGAAGGCTGCCGAGCAGGTGCTCAACTACCAATGGAGCAAGGAACTCAGTTACCTCGATAACGTGACGCCCCTGTTGCAGAAGAGTCTAGACCACTACCGCAAGCTGGTGGAACTGACTAAGGGACACTACCTCTATGCCAACAGTATGCAGACGGCACAGCGCCGCATCCCTGTCGGTGGCGACGGAGGCAACAACAAGACTTGGGCAGAGTTGCTTGTTCTCTACGAACAGGAGTTGGCCAACTTCGAGACAAACCTGCAGATGCTGAAGGACAAAGCTGCTGGCAAGTCAACCGGAACGGCAGAGGAGATTGTCCCTGCCAATGATGCCATCGTGAAGATGGTGGGCACCTGGAAGCGGGTGAAGCTGACCGAAGGCGCACAGCTCATCAGCAACAAGTCCGAGGCAAAAGTGGAAGCGTTGGCTCCCGAGCTGAACGGTTTGACAGCCTTCTGTCTGGACAGCGATGTCCAGAAGGATGAAGGCACCAAACTGGAGTTTACTTGCGAGGGTACAGTGAATCTGTTGGTGGGCTACTACAAGGACGACCAGAAGAAGTATGCCAAGGCACCACGCCTGGAGACCGACGCATCCGCCAATGACTACGGACAGGCCGAACCTGTGCTGTCAAATGCCATACACCTGACCGATATGCCTTTGGCGAACGTGCACGCTTACCACTTCGATGCCGGCACTCACACGCTGCTGTTGCCCAAAGGTTGGCTGCTGGTGTTGGGCTTCACCGATACGACCATCGCTGCGCGCAACGCCTCGTTGGAAGGCAACGATGAAACAATGGACTGGCTATTTTACTAACATAAAACATAGGAATGAACAGACGACTGCTACTGCTGTCACTCTCAGGATGGATGACGTTGGGTCTGACGGCGCAACGCCACGTGTCCCAAGAGCGGATGGCCGAAATATATGAGGAGGCAAAGACTCCTTACAAATATGGCATGGTGATAGTGCCGGAAAGCAACAACAGCAAGATAGACTGCCCCACCGTGTACCACGAGAACGGAAAGTGGTATATGACCTACGTGGTCTATAACGGCAAGGGCGGCCAGGATGGACGTGGCTACGAAACTTGGTTGGCTGAGAGTGAGAACCTGCTCGAGTGGAAAACCTTGGGTCGTGTCCTCTCATACCGCGACGGAGCGTGGGATGCCAACCAACGGGGCGGCTTCCCAGGTCTGATAGATATGGAGTGGGGTGGAAGCTATGCTATCCAACGCTACAAGGGCCGCTGTTGGATGACCTACATCGGTGGTGAGGGCACAGGTTACGAGGCCATCAACGCCCCCCTCTATGTGGGACTGGCATGGACCAAGGAGAGTCCGGCTACCGCCCACGAATGGGAATCGCTGGAGCGGCCTATCCTCTCCATCAAGGACAAGGATGCACAGTGGTGGGAGTCGCTGACGCAATACAAAAGTTCGGTCTATTGGGACAAGAGCAAGACCCTTGGCGCACCCTTCGTGATGTACTACAACGCCGGAGGAGTGAACCCCGAGACCAAGGTGAAGGGCGAACGCATAGGCATCGCCGTGTCGAAGGACATGAAGAAGTGGACCCGCTATGCCGGTAATCCGGTGTTCACACACGAGGCGCAGGGCACCATCACCGGCGATGCCCAGATACAGAAGTTCGGTGATGTCTATGTCATGTTCTATTTCTCAGCCTTCAATCCCAACCGACCCTATAAGGCTTTCAATACCTTCGCCTGTAGTTACGACATGGTGACGTGGGACGACTGGCAGGGCGACGACCTCGTCTATCCCACCAAACCCTTCGACGAGATGTTTGCCCACAAGAGTTGTGTGGTGAAGCACGATGGGGTGGTGTACCACTTCTACTGTGCCGTCAACAATGCCGAGCAACGAGGTATCGCGGTGGCTACCAGCAAGCGCATGGGCAAGTCTGCCGTGCACTTCTGCCAGCGCCCCACCAAGGGACGCCGCACGCTGGTGGAGCTCGACAAGGAGTGGACCACGTGGTTGGTGAATGACAAGCAATCTGCCTTGCGCATTGCCCAACAGACCGTGAACATCCCGCACAACTGGGACGACTACTATGGCTATCGTCAGCTGACCCACGGCAATCTGCATGGTACGGCTGTCTACGAGAAGAGTTTCGATGTGCCTCGCCTGGAAGGGAACAAACGCTACTTCCTCCGCTTCGAGGGAGTGGGCTCCTATGCCACCATACGGATGAATGGCAAAGACCTGGGCCGCCACATTGTGGGCCGCACCACACTGACGTTGGATGTTACCGATGCCGTACGACTTGGCGAGAAGAACCGGATAGAGGTGAAGACCGAACATCCCGAGATGATAGCCGACATGCCTTGGGTGTGTGGCGGATGCTCATCGGAATGGGGATTCAGTGAAGGCTCTCAACCCTTCGGACTCTTCCGCCCTGTGACGCTGGAGATAACCGATGAGGTGCGCATAGCCCCCTTCGGCGTACACGTCTGGCATGACGAGAAGGCCGAGACTGTCTACATAGAGACCGAATTGACCAACTATGGCAAACAGACGGAGACCATCGACCTGGTGAACAAGTTCAGCAATGCCGACGGCGGACAGGTGTTCCGCCTGACCGAGAAGGTGACACTCGCCTCTGGCGAGACCAAGACCGTGAGGCAACAGTCGCCCGTGAAGAACCCAAAACTGTGGAGCACCGAGCGACCCTATCTTTACTCATTGGCCTCTATGGTTAAACGCTCCAACAAGACGGTGGACGAGGTGACTACCCCTTTTGGACTGCGTACCATCAGTTGGCCCATAAGCCGCAACGATGGCGACGGACGGTTCTATCTGAACGGCAAACCCGTGTTCATCAACGGCGTCTGCGAGTATGAACATCAGTTTGGACAGAGCCATGCCTTCAGTCACGAGCAGGTGGCCTCGCGGGTGAAACAGATAAAGAACGCCGGCTTCAACGCCTTCCGTGAGGCACACCAACCGCATCACCTCGACTATCAGTCGCTGTTGGACAAGGACGGCATCCTCTTCTGGACCCAGTTCTCTGCCCATATATGGTATGATACGCCGGAGTTCCGCGAGAACTTCAAGACCCTGCTGCGCCAGTGGGTGAAGGAACGTCGCAACTCTCCCTCCGTAGTCCTGTGGGGACTGCAGAACGAGAGTACCCTGCCGCGCGACTTCGCACAGGAGTGCACCAATATCATCAAGGAAATGGACCCTACAGCCGGCACGATGCGCCCCGTAACCACTTGCAACGGGGGTGAAGGCACTGACTGGAACGTGATACAGAACTGGAGCGGCACCTACGGTGGTGAGCTCACACAGTATGACAAGGACCTGAAGCAACCCAACCAACTCCTCAATGGCGAGTATGGTGCATGGCGTAGTTTGGGCTACCACTCAGAAGAACCCTTCGATGTGAAAGGCGCGTGGACTGAGGAACGGATGTGCCGACTGATGGAGACCAAGATTCGCCTGGCTGAACAGGCACGCGACAGTGTCTGCGGACATTTCCAGTGGGTATACAGCAGTCACGACAATCCTGGTCGTCGCCAGCCCGATGAGGCTTATCGGACGATAGACAAGGTGGGGCCGTTCAACTACAAAGGACTGGTTACCCCTTGGGAAGAGCCTACCGATATATATTATATGTATAAGGCCAACTACACGGATGCCACGAAAGATCCGATGGTCTACATCGTGTCCCACACGTGGCCCGGTCGCTTTGCACAGCGGCGCAGAGCCAACATAGAGGTATATAGCAACTGCGACTCCGTGCTCCTCTACAACGATGCCACGGACACCCTCTACCTGGGACGGAAGATGAACCACGGCGTCGGTACCCACTTCACGTGGGAGAACCGTGATGTCCGTTACAATGTGTTGCGTGCCGTAGGCTATGTGAAAGGAAAGGCTGTGGCCGAAGACCTTCTGGTTCTCGACAATCTGGAGAATGCTCCTCACTTCGATGCCTTGTACGCCGACCCAACTCCGTTACTAAAGGGTGCTGACACCCTTACCTATCTCTATCGCATCAACTGCGGAGGCGACAGCTACATCGATGAGTACGGTCAGCCGTGGGCTGCCGACGACACCACCTGCTCCCACTCGTGGGCAGAGCAGTTCAGCGGACTCTCTCCCTATCAGGCGAGTCAGCGTGTTACCTACGACCCCATACAGGGTGTGCGTGACTGGAAACTCTTCCAGACCTTCCGCTTTGGGCGGCATCGGCTCAACTACCGCTTCCCTGTGCCCAACGGCAACTATCGGGTGGAACTCTACTTTGTGGAGCCATGGCATGGCACCGGTGGCGGTGCGGAGACCGATTGCGAAGGACTGCGCATCTTCGATGTGGCGGTGAACGGTACAACCGTACTCGATGACTTGGACATCTGGGCCGAGGTGGGCCACGACACCGCTTTGAAGAAAGTGGTGTATGCGACTGTCAGCGATGGTAAACTATGCATAGACTTTCCTGAGGTGAAGGCCGGGCAGGCGGTGATATCCGCCATCGCCATCGCTGCGATAGACGGACAACCGCAACCGATAGCTACCACACCTGCCGCATGGAGCTGGGCGAAAGCTGACACGGAGGTGATGGCCAAGATGCCCACCGAACTGCTACCCGAGGACAAGAATACACGCCCCTGCGTCACCTACGAAGCCGAAGATGCCCAAGTGAAGGGCAAGTTCCAGAAGAAACTCCATAAGAAACAGATGGGAGTATTCTTCGGTGCAGGGAAGAAGAACAGCATCGAGTGGACCATCTCTACAGGTCTGGCACAAGTGTATGCCTTCCGCTTTAAGTTTATGAACCAGAGCAGCAAGCCTGTGCCGGTCAATCTGAAACTGATAGCCCCCAACGGCAGTGTGCTGAAGGACGACACGCTCACCTTCCCCGAGACACCGGAGAAGTGGCGGATGATGAGTACAACCACGGGCGGATATATCAATGCCGGCACCTACCGGTTGATACTCTCCGCCGAAGCGATGGAGGGCCTGTCGTTCGATTCGGTAGATGTTCAATGATACATTATATGTAGTATGAATACAATATTCAATGCAGTGCGCATGATGAACTATAGATATCTGATGCTGGGCTGTGCCTGTTGCATGATGGGCGGCCTGCAAGCACAAGAAGTACACGACTGGGAGAACCACCACGTGTTGCAGATAAACCGTGAACCGGCACGTGCTGCGTTCATCCCATACGGGACAATGCAAGGCGACCGCTCTATGACCCTAAACGGAGAGTGGAAGTTCCGCTGGACAAAGACTCCGGACGAACGGATTGTAGACTTCTACCGCACCGACTTCGACGATGCGGCTTGGGTGAACTTCCTTGTGCCCGCCAACTGGGAGGTGAACGGATACGGTACCCCTATCTATGCCTCTGCGGGTTATGTCTTCAAGATAAACCCGCCTCGGGTGATGGGGACACCGAAGAAAAGCTATACCACCTACGAGGAACGTAACCCGACGGGACAGTACCGCCGGTCCTTCACGTTACCCGACGGATGGGAGTCAGAAGGCCAGACCTTTCTGCGCTTCGATGGCGTGATGAGTGCCTTCTACGTTTGGATAAACGGACGGCGGGTAGGCTATAGTCAAGGCAGCATGGAACCCTCGGAGTTCAACATCACCGACTACTTGCAGCATGGTACCAACCAAATAGCTGTGGAGGTGTACCGCTACAGCGACGGATCTTATCTGGAGGACCAGGACTTCTGGCGCTTTGGCGGCATCCATCGGGATATCACCCTGTTCCATACCTCCGATGTGCGCTTGCGCGACTTTGCCGTGCGCACCCTGCCCGATGCCGACTATGAGGACTTTACCCTACAGATAGACCCGCAGTTCAGTGTCTACCGACAGGAGCGGGGCGATGGCTATCGTTTTGAAGTGACGCTGACGGATGAAGCAGGAGGTAGGGTATACTATGGTAACACGAGCATAGAGTCTATCCTTGACCTTGAACACAAAGCCGCCACGATGAACGAATGGTACCCCCAACGCGGGCCACGCAAGATGGGACGCATCTCTACCTTGATACATTCCCCTCACCAGTGGACTGCAGAGGTGCCTTACCTCTATACCTTGCGAATGACCTTGAAAAATGCGCAAGGCAAGCAGGTAGAGCAGGTGACTACTAAAGTAGGTTTTCGCAGTGTGGAGTCCAAAGACGGACAAGTGTTGGTGAACGGTAAGCCCATCCGCTTCCGGGGCGTGAACCGACATGAGCACGACCCCTACACAGCCCGCGTGGTGGCGGAGGAACGCATGATACAAGACATCCTGCTGATGAAACAGTGCAATGTCAATGCCGTACGCACCAGCCACTATCCCAACCATCCACGGTGGTATGAGTTATGCGACTCGCTGGGTCTCTACGTCATTGACGAAGCCGACATCGAGGAGCACGGACTGCGAGGCACCCTCGCCAGCACACCCGATTGGCACGCTGCTTTCATGGACAGAGTCGTGCGCATGGCCGAACGGGACAAGAACCACGCCTGCATCCTCTTTTGGAGTATGGGCAACGAGAGTGGCTACGGACCCAACTTCGCCGCCATCTCCGCATGGCTGCACGACTTCGACCCCACACGTCTCGTACACTACGAGGGCGCACAGGGCGTGGACGGAACCCCCGACCCCAAGACCGTAGATGTCATCAGCCGCTTCTACACCCGGGTGCAGGACGAATACCTCAACCCTGGCATCAAGGAAGGCGAGGAGAAAGAACGGGCTGAGAACGCCCGTTGGGAGAGGTTGCTCTCCATAGCCCAGCGTACCAACGACGACCGCCCCGTGCTGACCAGTGAATATGCCCATTGCATGGGCAATGCGCTGGGTAACTTCCAACAATATTGGGACGAAATCTATAGTAACAAACGAATGTTGGGCGGCTTCATCTGGGACTGGGTGGACCAAGGCATCATCCGCACCATGACTGACGGCAAGACACAGGTGGCCTATGGCGGTGACTTCGGTGACCAACCCAACCTGAAATCTTTCTGCATGAATGGCGTCATCTTCTGCGACCGCTCCATCAGTGCCAAATACTATGAGGTGAAGAAGGTATACCAACCTGTCTATATGAAACTGGTGAGCTACGACGCACCCGGTGGTCAGTGTGAGGTGGAGGTGCTCAACCATAACCATCACACCGATTTGTCCGGCTACACCTGCCACTGGGACTTGTTCGCCGACGGACAGTTGATGGGGGGCGGGGATAGTGAATTGCCTGCTGCGAACCCAGGAGAGAACAAGCCGCTTATCCTCTCCTTGGCAAAGGCGAGCAAACGGGTGAAGTCGGCAGACTGCGATGTACGCCTCAACCTCTCCATTCGCCTAAAGCAAGATTGCCTTTGGGCACAGGCCGGTTTCGAGATAGCCACAGAACAGCTGGCTCTGCACGACAATCTGATGCGGATGGCACGCTCTACCGTTAAACCAACAGGAGAAATCTCAGTCTATACAAGAGATACGCTACTCCACGTGAAGGGGAAAAACTTCATCGCAACCTGGAACCGTGAGACCGGTAACTGGATGGGACTGACCTACGGCGGCAAAGCTATGTTCAATGTAACGGATACGCTCTTGCCCCATACCTTCGAAGCCTTCCGCGCCCCGACGGACAACGACAAGAGCTTCGGCAACTGGTTGGCGAAGGACTGGATGAAGAACCGGATGGATGCGCCTTTAGTGAAGCCTGGTTCATTTGACTGGAACCAATCGACGGACGGACAGGTGACCGTCACGGCCCAGCAACGCTATTGCTATCTGTCGGGTCGCATCGTGGTAACGAGCGCCTTTACGATTCATGGCGACGGCACGATAGATATGAAACAGACTTACCTCCCCGAAGGCGAGTTGCCGGAGCTGCCCCGACTAGGCAGTGCCTGGCGACTGGACAAGAGTCTGACCAACTTCGCTTGGTATGGCTATGGTCCGTACGAGAACTATCCTGATAGGCATTCCGCTTGCCGGATAGGGTGGTGGAACTCGACCGTGGATGCGCAATACACTCACTATCCGCGTCCCCAAGACTCGGGCAACAAAGAGTCGGTAGTGAAGCTGCAGTTGACAGACGCCAAAGGTCGAGGCATCGAGGTGTTGGCACATGATAAGCCGTTCTCTGCTTCCGCCCTGCCATACTCCACACAGACGCTTGCCACCACGGCACACGACTGCGACCTGCAACCCGATGAGGCTACCCACCTGCATGTGGATGCAGCAGTGTTGGGCTTAGGCAACAGTAGCTGCGGACCGGGTGTGCTGAAGAAATATGCTATCAAGAAGACGGAACAGACGTTGCATATCCGCATCCGTCCGTGTAACACAAAATGATGGAACAGATGAAGAAGAACAAAATAGTGACAAGTCTCTTGGGGTGGCTGTTGGGTATCGTAGTCATCAGCGCACAATCTCTGTCCACAGACGTCCCCATGTTGCAGCAACAGTTTGTCCACCCCGACGGCGAGGCCAAACCTTGGACCTTCTGGTATTGGATGTATGGAGCCGTGAGCGAGGAGGGCATCAAAGCCGACTTGGAAGCCATGAAGCAGGCTGGTTTGGGCGGCGCCTATCTGATGCCCATCAAATCGGTGGAGCAAGGTAAACAGTACGAAGGTAAAGCCGAACAGCTGACGCCCGAGTGGTGGCGGATGGTGAAGTACAGCATGCAAGAGGCTGACCGCCTTGGCCTGAAGCTCGGTATGCACATCTGCGACGGATTTGCCTTGGCAGGTGGCCCGTGGATACGTCCCGAAGAGTCGATGCAGAAGGTGGTATTCACGGAGACCGTCGTGCAAGGTGGACGGGTGAACGCACTCCGCTTGCCTCAACCCAAAGCTCAGGAGGGCTATTACGAAGACATCGCACTACTGGCACTGCCGGTGAAGGGAGAACGCATCACCCAGCAACCCCGCATCACCTGTGGCAATGTGGATACCCATGTAGACGCTAAGAAAGGTGTCAACATCGATTCCACGGGTGTGATACGTTCGTCAGTCCCCTGCTGGATACAGTATAGCTTTGCTGAACCTGTCACTTGCCGCAACATCGAAATCGTCCTCAACGGCAACAATTACCAGGCACACCGTATGGTGGTGAAGGCCAGCATCGACGGCAAGAAGTTCTATACGGTGAAACAACTCACCCCCGCCCGGCAGGGTTGGCAGAACACAGACGAGAACAGTACACATGCCATATCGCCTACGACCGCACGTTACTTCCGCCTCTACTGGACTCCCGTGGGCAGTGAACCAGGCTGCGAGGATATGGATGCCGCCAAGTGGAAACCTAACTTGAAGATAAAGAAGGTGTTGTTCCATGGAGAACCCCGGCTGAACCAATGGGAAGGGAAGGCCGGACTCGTGTGGCGAGTGGCCGAAGACACACAGCCTAGCGAAGTACCGGTGAACGATTGCGTCTCACAGGACGAGATACTGGACATGACTGCCGGCATGCACAACGGAAGGCTGACCGCCACCTTGCCCCAAGGAGAGTGGCGCCTGCTTCGCATCGGCCACACCTCTACGGGCCACACCAACGCCACCGGCGGTGGTGGTAAAGGTTTGGAGTGTGACAAGTTCAACATCATAGCCGTACGCAAGCAGTTCAACTACTGGTTTGGTCGTGCCTTCGAAGAAATAGGAGAGGAGTTGGCCCGCCGGGTGCTGAAGTATATGCATGTGGACAGCTGGGAGTGTGGCTGCCAGAACTGGAGCGACAACTTCATGGATGAGTTCGAGGCACGCCGTGGCTACTCATTGGCTCCTTATCTTGCCCTCTATGCCGGCATACCTGTGGACAACGTGGCAACCTCCGAGCGGGTGTTGCGCGATGTGCGCTGCACCATTGCCGAGTTGGTGAAAGATGTCTTCTACCAGGAGTTGGCCGACTGTGCCAAGACCTACGATTGTCAGTTCTCCGCCGAGTGCGTGGCCCCCACCATGGTGAGCGACGGATTGCTTCACTACCAGATGGTGGACCTCCCCATGGGTGAGTTCTGGTTGCGTAGTCCTACGCACGACAAGCCCAACGATATGCTCGATGCCGTCAGTGGCGCACACATCTATGGCAAGAGGATTATTCAGGCGGAAGGCTTCACCGAAGTGCGTGGCACCTGGGACGAGACCCCTGCCATGCTGAAGACCTTGCTCGACCGCAACTATGCGTTGGGCATCAACCGACTGTTCTTCCATGTCTACACCCACAACCCCTATATGGACAAGAAACCCGGCATGACGCTGGACGGCATTGGCCTCTTCTTCCAACGTGACAACACGTGGTGGAAGAACGGCAGTAAAGGCTTGGCCGACTATGCCGCACGCTGCCAAACCCTGTTGCAGTACGGCGTGCCAGTGACGGATATCGCCGTGTTCACCGGTGAAGAGGTGCCGAGCCGCGCCATCTTGCCCGACCGCTTGGTGCCGATGTTGCCAGGCATCTTTGGTAGGGAACGCGTGCGTAGCGAACAGGTACGCCTGGCCAACGAAGGTCAGCCTTTGCGGGTGATGCCGGTAGGTGTTACGCACTCCGCCAACATGGCCGACCCGGACAAGTGGGTCAACCCCTTGCGCGGTTATGCCTACGACTCCTTCAACCGCGACGCGCTGCTGCGTCTTGCCAAGGCTGAGGACGGCCGGATGGTGTTGCCAGGCGGCGCAAGCTACCGGGTAGTGGTGATGCCCACGAAGCATCCGATGAGTCCGAACAATGTACAGAGTAAAGAGGTGAAGGCCAAGGTGACAGCCTTGCGTGAGGCCGGAGTGATAGTTCCCGAGTTGCCCTACAAAGCCGAGGACTTCTCTGCCTATGGGTTGGAGCGTGACCTGATAGTTCCCGAAGAGGTGGCATGGACGCACCGTCGCAACGCTGACGAGGGGGTGGACATCTATTTCGTTGCCAACCAACAGGAGAACGAGCGGGAGTTCGTCGCATCGTTCCGCATAGACGGCAGTGAACCTGAGTGGTGGAACCCGATGACCGGTGAGATTACTGACCAGCTGACCTGGAAGGCAGTGAAAGGTCGTACCGAAGTATCTATGAAGCTCGCTGCAGGTGAATCGGCCTTCATCGTATTCAAGAAGTCTGCGGGGAGGATGGGTAACACGGCTGCCGTATGGCGTAAGAAAGAGAACCTGAAAATCTCTCAGTGGAGCGTACTCTTCCCCTTGATAGAAACGACTGTGAACCGGACTGAACTCTTCGACTGGTCGAAGGAGTCGGACGAACGCATCCGTTACTATAGCGGTACGGCAGTCTACACGACCCATTTCACCTGGAACCAGACGCTTGGTGAAGTAGAGAAGGTGTTGCTGGAACTGGGTACGCTGCACGATGTGGCCGCTGTGAAGGTGAATGGCGTGGATTGTGGCATCGCATGGACTGCCCCGTATGAACTGGACATCACTCGGTCATTGCATCAGGGTGACAACACGCTGGTGATAGAAATCTCCAACACTTGGGCCAATGCCCTCAATGGCGCAGACCAAGGCAAGGCCCCCTACGAAGGTATCTGGACTAATGCGAAATATCGGATGGCGGACAAGCACCTGTTGCCTGCCGGTTTGTTGGGACCGTTGAAGTTGGTGCGTACCAATAAGTAATCGGGTGATAGAATATAAGAACGGAATAATAAACGAAAGAAATAAAACTATGAGAATGGATAATTTAAGAAAGAGTATTGCAGCGTTGATGCTGACTACAGTCTTTGGCTTGCCCCTGCAGGCAGAGGTGAAGATGCCCGCCATCTTCTCCGACAACATGGTGATGCAACAGCAGACCACAGCCAATCTGTGGGGAACGGCTACGCCAAACAAAGCAGTGACGGTGACTCCCACCTGGGACGGACAAGCATATACCACCAAAGCCGACGATAAAGGTGCGTGGAAGCTGACCCTGAAGACACCGAAAGCGGGTGGTCCCTACGAACTGGTGATCAGTGACGGTACCCCTCTGACCCTTCACAACGTGATGGTAGGTGAACTGTGGCTGTGCGCTGGACAGAGTAATATGGAGATGCCGATGAAAGGATTTACCAACCAACCCGTGGAGGGTGCCAACATGGATGCGTTGCGTGGACGCAACGAGCGCATCCGCTTCTTCACGATGAAACGCAACTCCGCCACTGTTCCGGCTACCGACTGCGTGGGTAGTTGGGTGGAGGCTACCCCAGCCTCTATCCGTGAGTTCAGTGCTACGGCCTACTATTTCGGCCGTCAGATAGAAGAGATACTGCAGGTGCCGGTAGGTCTGGTGGTTGCCGCTTGGGGAGGTTCGTCGTGCGAGGCGTGGATGGACAAGGACATGCTGAAAGCCTTCCCCGAAGCAACGACCCAGATACCCGAGGCTAATGGAAAGATTGCCTCCAAGAACCGCACTCCGACCGTGCTCTTCAACGGCATGCTCAGTCCGCTGATTGGCATGACTATGAAAGGCGTTATCTGGTACCAAGGTGAGGATAACTGGAACCGGGCACATACCTATGCAGACATGTTCTCTTCGTTGATAACCGGATGGCGCAAGCTGTGGGGACAGGGTGACTTCCCCTTCTACTACTGCCAGATTGCTCCTTATAGCTACGGCAATATCACCGGTAAGGGAAAGCCGCTATGCAACTCCGCCTACCTACGCGAGGCACAGGCAAAGGTTGAGTTCATGGTGCCGCAGACCGGTATGGCTGTGCTGATGGACGCTGGCTTCAAGAATGGCATCCACCCCTACGACAAACGTACCCCGGGTGAACGACTTGCCTTGTTGGCGCTCAACAAAGCATACGGCATAGCCGGCATTACGGGCGACAGTCCCTACTATAAGTCGTGCGAGATACGCAACGATACAGTCATTGTCAGCTTCGAACGTGACAACAAGTTGTGGGTAAACGTGAAACATGGCTTCTCGTCGAAGAATTTCAAGGTGGCTGGTGAGGACCGTGTGTTCTATCCTGCCAAGGCCGAGATAAAGCGTCAGCACGTGATAGTGACGTGCGATAAGGTGGCTCATCCCGTAGCCGTGCGTTATGCCTTCGAGGACTATGCCGAGGGTGACCTCTATGGTGCCGAAGGACTGCCCGTATCCTCTTTCCGCTCCGATGACTGGGAAGACCCGAAGCCTCTGAAGAAATAACGAACCGACAGACGATAGCGAATATAGTATGCAAGGAATACGGACGATACTTTTGGCAGCGCAGCTTTGTTTCTGTTTGGCGACGTGGGCACAGCCGGCTGATTACACCTGGACCACCTTCAGCAAAAACTCTTCGGAGTCGATGCCTTGTGGAGGCGGCGACATCGGACTGAACGTGTGGGTGGAGAATGGAGAACTGCTGTTTTATATGTGCCGCAGCGGAGCCTATGACGAATACACCACCCTACTGAAACAAGGACGTGTGCGGCTGCGTCTCGATGGTCAGCCGATGCCCGAAGCAGGTTTCCGGCAGACCTTGAAACTGCAGCAAGGCTACCAAGAGATTCAGCTGGGCGGATACATCGTGCGGATATGGGTGGATGTGTACCATCCTGTCGTTCATCTGGAGGTGAAGGGACACAAAGCCTCTACGATAGACCTCAGTTATGAGAGTTGGCGCTATGCCGACCGTCCGTTCCGCAAGGGTGAGGCACGTCAAGGTTCCCTCAAGTGGGCAAAGACTACGGGCTTGGTCACCACCAAAGACTCTATACGGCCTACGGACAATGGCGTCACCTTCTATCACCACAATCCCGCCGTCACGGTGTTCGACCGCACGGTGAGCATCGAAGGACTGGATGCCGTCAAAGACCAACTGTGGAATCCCGTAGCCAATCTCCTCTCCGGAGGACGATTGATGGGCGACAACCTTTCCTTCACAGGTATGTCGAAGGGCGAATACTCCGGTACGGATTACCAGGCTTGGAACTTCCGCTCGGCAAAGCCGGCCAAGGCACATCATGTCACCATATGTTTCCATACCCAACAGACCACAGATGTGGAGCAGTGGATGGACGGGCTCAATCAGGTGGAACAATCCATCCGTACGGAACGCGACCGCAAGGCAACCCTGACTTGGTGGAACAAATTTTGGCAACGCAGTTACATCGAGGCAGATGGTGAGGCGGCAGACCTCGCGCGCAACCTCACGCTGTTCCGCTATATGCTCGGCTGCAATGCCTACGGGACAGCACCCACGAAATTCAATGGAGGACTGTTTACCTTCGATCCCGTCTATGTGCAGTCTAAGTCAACCGCTCCCTTCACCCCAGACTACCGCAACTGGGGTGGTGGTACCATGACGGCACAGAACCAACGGCTTGTCTACTGGCCTATGTTGAAGAACGGGGATGCCGAATTGATGATTCCCCAGTTCGATGCCTATAACCATATGGTCCATAACGCCGAGCTGCGCAGCCGTTTCTATTGGAACCATGCGGGTGGTTGCTTTACCGAACAGATGGAATACTTCGGACTGCCCAACATGGCCGAGTATGGACTGAAACGTCCCGAATGGTTCGACAAGGGGTTGGAGTACAACGCTTGGCTCGAATACACGTGGGACACGGTGCTGGAGTTTTGCCAGATGATACTCGAGTCGAGACGCTATGCCGGAGCGGACATCCGTCCTTATACCTCATTAATAGAGAGTGCGCTCACGTTCTTCGACGAACACTATCAGTACTTGGCCTCCCAACGGGGCATCAAGAAGTTGGATGGTGAGGGCAAACTCATCCTTTTCCCCGGCTCGGGGTGCGAAACCTATAAGATGGCCAACAATGCCGCGTCTACAGTGGCTGCCCTGCAGACCGTGCTGAAGAGTTACGTTGACACGAAATTAGCGATGGGCGACACCGCCGTAGGCAGATGGAAAGAGATGTTGGCCCGCATACCCGACCTTCCCTACCGACAGACGGAGGGTAAGAAGACCATCGCTCCGGCCAAGTCGTGGGAGCGAGTCAACAACGTGGAGACACCGCAACTTTACCCTGCATTCCCGTGGCGCATCTTCGGTGTGGGCTGCGAAGGCGATTCGTTGCAGACAGCCCGTGACACCTATAACTTGGATGCCGATGCTGTCAAGTTTCGCTCTTCCACCGGATGGAAGCAGGACAATATCTGGGCAGCCTGCTTAGGCATGACCGATGAGGCTGTGCGACTGACCAAGGAAAAGTTGGCCGACGGACCGCACCGCTTTCCGGCATTCTGGGGACCGGGATTCGACTGGGCGCCAGACCACAACTGGGGCGGTAGCGGTATGATAGGTATGCAGGAGATGCTGTTGCAGACCCGAGGCGGAAAGATTTACCTCTTTCCCGCATGGCCTGCCACGTGGAACGTGCACTTCAAACTCCATGCGACAGACCAGACAGTGGTGGAAGCCGAGCTGCGCGAAGGAAAGGTGGTTAGCCTGCAAGTGACCCCCGAATGCCGTAAGGCCGATGTGATAATCAATCTGAAACAATAATACATTATATATAATATATGGTATGAAAAACATTCTCATAGCCTTATTGCTACTTATCCCCAGTGTGACGATGAAAGCACACTTGACGCAGGAGATATCTGTAGCTGGATTCTTCCCGCTGTCGGGAAGTGGCCGCATCGTTTATGACTTCAACGCCGGATGGCGCTTCCATAAAGGGAATGTCCCCAACGCAGAGACCCTCGTGTTGGACGATTCCGATTGGGCGATAGTCTCTACCCCTCATAGCGTGGAGCTGGAACCTGCCGAGGCCAGCGGTTGCCGCAACTACCAAGGCATTGCCTGGTACCGCAAACACTTCGTGCTGCCGCAAGACACCAAGGGTAAACAGGTCTGTCTTCATTTCGAAGCCATCATGGGAAAACAGAAGTTCTACGTCAATGGTAAGTTGGTGAAGGAACACTTGGGTGGTTACCTACCTGTCACATTGCCATTGTCCGAGGTCGGTGTGCAAGCTGGCGACACCTGCGTGGTGGCCGTGATGGCGGACAACAGCGATGACAAAATTTATCCTCCAGGTAAGACACAGTACACTCTCGACTTCGCTTATCATGGTGGCATTTATCGCGACGTGTGGATGATTGCCAAGTCACCCGTTGCCATTACTGATGCTATCGAGGCCAATCGTACTGCTGGCGGTGGTGTGTTTGTTCACTACGACAATATCTCCGACCAACGGGCGGATGTCTTTGTCAATACCGAGGTGGCAAACAATGGCAATCGGTCTAGCCAGGCCGTGGTAGAGACCACCCTGTTGGATGCCAACGGCACTGTGGTGAAACGTGTCAGCCAACGACTCTCCTTGGCAGTCGGTGAGCATAAGACAGCTATACAGAAGATACAGGTGAAGCAACCTCATCTGTGGACACCCGACGACCCTTACCTCTATCGGGTAGAGTCGCGTGTAAAGCAAAACGGAACCTGTGTGGATGGTGGAACGACCCGCATCGGCATCCGTCTGTGTGAGTTCAAGGGTAAGAACGGGTTCTGGCTCAATGGCAAGCCCTTTGGCCAGCTCGTCGGTGCCAACCGTCATCAAGACTTCGCCTACATAGGCAATGCCGTGCCTAACTCCCAGCAGTGGCGCGATGCCAAGCGGTTGCGTGATGCCGGGTGCCGCATCATCCGGGTGGCGCACTATCCGCAAGACCCCTCCTTCATGGACGCCTGCGATGAATTGGGACTGTTCGTCATAGTGGCCACTCCCGGTTGGCAGTTTTGGAACAAGAATCCGGAGTTTGCCACACGGGTGCACGAGAACACTCGCAACATCATACGGCGTGACCGCAATCACCCCTCTGTGCTGATGTGGGAACCCATCCTCAACGAGACCTCTTATCCGAAGGACTTCGCATTGGAAGCGCTGCAGATAACGAAAGACGAATATCCTTACCCTGGACGCCCCGTTGCCGCTGCCGATGCGCACTCTGCCGGCGTGCGCGACAACTACGACCTGGTCTATGGATGGCCGGGTGATGACGGGAAAGAGAATGCTCCCGAGCAGTGCATCTTCACCCGCGAGTTTGGCGAGAATGTGGACGACTGGTACGCCCACAACAACGACAACCGTGCCTCACGCAGTTGGGGCGAGCGCCCGATGAAGGTACAGGCCCTGTCGCTGGCTAAGACCTACGATGGTCTCTACCGTACTACGGGCAAGTTCATCGGCGGAGCCTTGTGGCATCCGTTCGACCATCAGCGCGGCTATCATCCTGACCCCTATTGGGGCGGACTGTTCGACTGCTTCCGTCAACCCAAATATGCCTATTACATGTTTCGTAGTCAAACGGCAGCCGACCTGCAGCATCCGGCGGCTGACTGTGGACCGATGGTCTACATCATGCACGAGATGACACAGTTCTCCGATAAAGACGTGGTGGTCTTTAGCAACTGCGACTCTGTGCGCCTCTCCATCTACGACGGGGCAAAGAGCTGGACCCTACCTGTGGTGCACAAGCAGGGCGGGATGCCCAACGCCCCGGTGGTGTTTGACAATGTGTGGAATTTCTGGGAGGCGCGCGACTATAGCTACAAGCAGAAGAACTGGCAACGGGTGAACATGGTGGCCGAGGGTATTATCGACGGTAAGGTGGTTTGCTCCACCAAGAAGATGCCGTCGCGCCGGTCCACTAAGTTGCGCCTCTATGTCGACTGGCAAAACCAGGAGTTTGTGGCCAACGGCTCCGACATTATCGTGGTGGTGGCCGAGGTGACCGATGATAGCGGTCACGTACGTCGCTTAGCGAAGGAGAACATCGTGTTTACCGTGGAGGGCGAAGGCGAACTGGTGGGCGATGCCTCCATCTGCGCCAATCCCCGTGCGGTGGAGTGGGGCTCTGCTCCCGCACTGATACGCTCCACCCGTAAGGCAGGCAAGATAACCGTGAAGGCCCGCGTGCAGTTCGAAGGCACGCATGCGCCTACACCGGCCGAGATAACCTTCGAGAGTGTGCCCGCTAAGTTCCCGTTCTGCTACATCGATGAAGAGCAGGCGAGTAAGCAGACTGTGCAGACTGTACAGAAAGGCGGTGTGCAGCTGACCGAAGAAGAGAAGCGCAAAGTGCTCGATGAAGTGGATAAACAACAAAAAGAGTTTGGCATACAGAGATAGAATTGTCGCAATATATCAACAAGAACATTTTATAAACGATGAAGAAGAAAAGAAGTTTGACATGGGTTATGTGCGCCATGTGCGCCATCCCATTGGTGGCCCAGTATCCGGTAATACCGGATTCCGTGAAACAACGGGTGGCCCAACAGAGTGCGGAAATTGACAGATTGTCCGATGAGGCTTGGCAGAAAGCCTATCCCATCGTGCAACGTGAGTCGGAGAACGGACGACCTTACCGTCCTTGGGCTTCCAAACCGGAGGATTTGGTGAAGAGCGACATCCCCGCTTTCCCCGGTGCGGAAGGTGGTGGCGCCTACACCCCAGGAGGACGTGGCGGCAAAGTGATAGTCGTCACATCCTTGGCCGACAGGGGACCTGGTACGCTGCGTGAGGCTTGCGAGACTGGCGGTGCACGCATCGTCGTGTTCAATGTGTCAGGCATCATCCAACTGAAGTCGCCCATCAACGTGCGCGCTCCTTATATCACTATTGCCGGACAGACAGCTCCGGGCGATGGCGTGTGTGTGACCGGTGCCTCGTTTCTGATAGACACGCATGACGTGGTCATCCGTCACATGCGTTTCCGCCGTGGCGCACAGGATGTGGGCTTCCGTGATGATGCCGTTGGCGGCAATGCTGTCGGCAACATCATAATAGACCATGTGTCGGCCTGCTGGGGACTCGACGAGAATATGTCCGTCTATCGCCACGTCTACAACCGCGACCGCGTAACTGGCAAGGGTGAGAAACTGCCTACCGTGAACATCTCCATCCAGAACTCGTTCTTTTTCGAGGCACTCGACCTTTACAACCATGCGTTCGGAGCTACCATAGGTGGTCACAACAGTATGTTCGCTCGCAACCTCTTCGCATCGAACATCTCGCGCAACTGCTCCATCGGCATGGACGAGGACTTCAACTTCGTGAATAACGTGACGTATAACTGGTGGAACCGCTCCGTGGACGGAGGCGACCACACCAGCCGACTGAACATCATCAACAATAACTTCAAGCCGGGCCCCATCACCGAGACCAACAAACCCGGTGCGGCCATCCGCTATCGTATCGTAAAGATGGAGTCTGGTAGGAGCGAAGCCTACAAGAACACCTACGGCAAAGCCTATGTAAATGGCAACGTGGTGTGGGACAACGAGAAAGTAACCGCCGACAACTGGGCGGGAGGTGTGCAGTTTGGTGGTCAGCGCGAGAGCGACGATTACAGCGATGTGCGTGTGAACGAGCCTTTCGCTATGCCTCACGTCACCATCCTCTCTGCTGCCGATGCCTACGAACAGGTGCTCGACCACAGCGGGGCCACCTTCCCCAAACGCGATGCTGTGGACCAGCGAATCGTCAAGAGTGTGCGTACCGGCAATGCTAGCTACGTGAAGAATGCCGACCAATACACTTGCTCCACTCGCTACGTGAAGCGCCGCTTACCCAATGATTCCTATAAATATGGTATCATCACCGACCCACGTCAGGTAGGCGGTCTGCCCGAATATAAAGGTAAACCTTACAAGGACAGCGACGGAGACGGAATGCCCGATGCGTGGGAACGCAAATACGGACTGAATCCCAATGACTCATCGGACGCAACGGCGGACTGCAATGGCGACGGATACACGAACATCGAAAAATACATCAATGGTATCGACCCCACCCAGAAGGTTGACTGGACGGATGTGAAGAATAACCACGATACATTGGTAAACCGAAAATCTCTTATGAAATGAAAACATACCGACTGAAACATTTATGGTGTCTGGGTTTAATGTGCGGACTGACACTGAACACCGCACTGGCACAAGACACGCCAATCGTCTACAAGGACGGACAACTACAATATGACACCGATGCAAAGGGCAACCGCATCATCGATTTCTCCTATTGCGGTTATCGCAATTCCAATGTCGACATCCCCGATGCGGCGGTGAAGGTTTACGTCTCCCCCACAGAGGGTGACAACAGCGCCACCATCCAACGGGCCATCGACTACGTCTCTTCCCTGAAAGCTGATGACAATGGCCTGCGTGGAGCAGTGCTGTTGCAGAAGGGAACGTATCGGCTGGACAAGGCTCTGTACATACGCACCTCTGGTGTGGTGTTGCGCGGAGCCGACAAAGTGGAGACCGTCCTCGAAAAATATGGCTACCAACGTGGAGCCATCGTCTACGTGGAAGGTTACGACAATCGCGAGGTTACCGACACGCTCTCCATCACGTCAGACTATGTGCCGGTGAATGCGCGCACACTGCAAGTCGCGTCGACAGGCAGCCTGCAAGCTGGCGACCGTGTGGTGGTCTACCGTCCTTCTGAGAAGGAGTGGATAGCCTCCGTTGGTTGCGACATCTTCGGTGGCGGCATAGGCACTTTAGGCTGGAAACCCGGTGACGCTGACCTTCGTTGGGACCGTACCGTGGAACGGGTGGATGGCAACACTCTTACACTGGATGCCCCGCTTACCATGGCATTGGATGCTGCCAATGCCCATAGCAAGGTGCTGCTCTACACATGGAGCGGGCGCATAGCCGACAGTGGTGTGGAAAACATGACATTGGTATCGGACTACGACAAACAATATCCGTTGGACGAGAATCATGCCTGGACGGGAGTTTCCATCAACCATGCGGAGAACTGTTGGGTGCGGAACCTCAACTTCTCGCAACTGGCGGGTAGTGCGGTAGTGGTGCAGCCTACATCGTCTCGCATTACGGTGGAAGACTGTATCGCCACCCATCCTGTGTCGGAGATTGCTGGACTGCGCCGACAGACTTTCTACACCATGGGACAACTGACGCTGTTCCAACGTTGCTACTCCGAGCAAGGTGTTCACGACTTTGTGGCGGGCATGAATGCTGCCGGTCCCAATGCTTTCGTGCAGTGCCAGTCGTCAGAGTCGAAAGGGTATAGTGGTGCCGTGGGCGCATGGGCCTGTGGCTTGCTGTTCGATGTGGTGAACATCGACGGGCACGACTTGGTCTTCCGCAACCTTGGACAGTCCAAAGCAGGTGCTGGATGGAACACGGCGAACAGTGTATTCTGGCAATGTACCGCTGCGGAGATTCATTGTTACTCTCCCGCTGCGGATGCCAAGAACTACGCATATGGTTGCTGGGCTCAGTTCTCTGGCGATGGCGTATGGTCCGGTTCCAACAACCACATCTCACCACGCAGTCTGTTCGACGCACAGCTGACGGCGCGCTTGCAAAGTAACATGTCGAAGCGTGACCGTGTGTGGCCTCTCTCAACGAGTGCTTCCAGCAGTCCCACTATGGACCAGGCTATGCTGATGTCGAAAGAAGCTATGAAGCCGCTCCTCACTCTGCGCATGTGGATAGACCAGCGTCCGTTCGAGGCTACTGTCTCTACTGATGGCGTGAAGTCCATCGGCGAGGTGAAACTTAAACAACCGACGACGACTGCTCCCGTGAAGAAACTGTGTCGGGTAGAGAATGGTGTGTTGGTGGCCGATGGTTGCCTGATGACCGGTGGCACACGTAAAGAGACTTGGTGGAACGGCAGTCTTCGTCCCAACTACTTGCGTGGCGCATCGGACAATATCACACGCTTCGTGCCCGACCGCGAGGGCGATGGCTTGACCGACCGCATCGACTCAGTGGTGGCAAAGATGAAGCGTCGCCATAACGTGGCCAAGGAATATCTCTACGGACTCTGGTACGAGCGCCGGCGCGACGACCATGAACGCATTCGCCGTCGCGATGCCGACGTGTGGGCTCCGTTCTATGAACAACCGTTTGCCCGCAGTGGACAAGGTACGGCTTGGGAGGGCATGAGCAAGTACGACCTTACTCGACCCAACACCTGGTATTGGGGACGCTTGAAAGAGTTTGCCGACAAGGCCGAGCCGGAAGGCATCCTGCTCTACTATCACAACTACTTCCAGCACAACATACTGGAGGCCGGTGCCCATTGGGTGGACTGCCCGTGGCGATCGGCCAACAATATCAACAATACGGGATTCCCCGAGCCTGTGAACTTTGCGGGAGACAAGCGCATCTTTGTGGCAGAGATGTTCTATGACATCACTCACCCTGTGCGTCGCGAGCTTCACCGCAACTACATCCGTCAGTGCCTCAATAACTTTGCCGACAACAGCAACGTCATCCAGTTCATCAGTGCCGAGTATACCGGTCCGCAACACTTCATGGAGTTCTGGCTCGATTGTATTGCCGAGTGGGAACAGGAGACCGGCAAGCATGCGATGGTTGCATTGAGTGCCACCAAGGATGTGCAGGACGCTATCCTGAGCGACCCCAAACGGGCAGCTGTAGTGGACATCATCGACATCCGCTATTGGTTCTATCGTGTGGACGGGACGACCTACGCTCCCGAAGGCGGTAAAAACATGGCACCTCGTCAGCATGCCCGCAAGACGAAGGAAGGAAAAATGGGGGCTGAAGGCGCTTACAAGGCAGTTAGCGAATATCGCACCAAATACCCCGACAAGGCTGTGATGCTCTATGCGCAGAACTATCCCGACCAAGGCTGGCCCGTCCTGATGGCTGGCGGCTCTTGTCCGGTAGTGCGCATCAGTGACGAAGCCTTGTTGCGTGCCATCCCGCAGATGAAGCCCGTGGTGCAGAGCCACTCGGCCTACCAACTGCTGCAGGGTGACAACGGAGCCCTCGTGCGCGTGGGCAATGGCCATGCGGTAACGTTGCGGTTGCCTGTCGGCACCTATCGTCTGAAGTACGTGCACGAGCGCAGCGGTGAGGTAACCTTGCTCAACAAGAAGGTGAAGGTGACCGGAGACTACACCTTGAACCCCGACAAAGGAGGAATCTATTGGTTGGAGAAGATAAACTAAGACAAGTTGCACGGGACCGTATATAATAGGTCTTGTGTGACATTGGCTCGCCTTTTAACCAATAGGTAAATGAGCATATAGGTGGTTGCCATGAGTATGCAACTCGTTCCCCGTTGACTTTATACATTATATTTGCGAGCTCGAATAAACAAAGTGATAAAGGCGCATTCCTTCGGAGTGCGCCTTTATCGATAAACACATATATATAAGCTAGTCCTTAACTAAAGACTATCGCCGAAATCAGCTTTGAACTTAGCCACTAGCTCTTCTTGCCAGTGACCAATTTCTTTGAGGCGGCCGAAGAAGAAACGCAATACGCTTGGCTCTTCCACCCATTCGAGGCCGCCTATCAACTTGCGGTTATCCCACAGCCATTTCACACGGTCGGCCACATACTTGATCTGTGAGAGTGTGAACACACGGCGGGGCACTGCCAGACGGGCAAGCTCCAACTCTGCATACACTTCTGAACCGTCGGGGTTGCGCTGCTCACTCAGTGTACCACGCTCCATGGGACGAATGCCGCCGGCAATGTAGAGGGCTGCGCAGACAGCGGCTGCCGGATATTGGTTATGAGGCATGTCGGGCACAAATGCCGAACAATTGAGGTGCCCTCCCAGTCCGCCTGCCGGCTTGATGAGGTACTCCGTAATCGTCGAGCTCTTTGATGAGATAAACAATGAACTCCGGTCCGTGCGACAGGTATTCCATGTCGAACGACTCATAGAGTCCCACAGCCATGGCCTCGATGCTGCGTACGTCGATACCTCCGTATGTGAGGAATCTCTCGTAGAGCGGAATGAACTCCATCATGCTGTTGATGATTTCCTTGTTGTGAGAGATGATGGCACCACCGCGTGCGAATCCCAGTTTGCGGGCCGAGAAGTAGATGATGTCCATCTTGTCTGCCAAGAGGTGGTAAATCTCGCGCGGTTCCATGTATTTGCACTGAGCCTCACGCATCTTCATGAAGTAGATGTTGTCTTGTAACAACGATGCGTCGAGCACACTGGGAATCTTGTACTTGTGGCAGATATCGGCTACGGCACACATGTTCTCCAACGACACGGGCTGGCCACCGATAAGGTTTGTTCCAGATTCCACACGAACAAAGGCCACGTTCTCTGCGCCCACTGCCTTGATGGTCTCTTCCAGACGGACCAGGTCGAAGTCGCCCTTGAACGGGTCGTCGCTGACGGGTATCAGACCCTTCTTGTCCACCAACTCGATGACCTCACCGCCCAAGCGGGTGATGTGGGCTTTCGTTGTGGTGAAGTGGAAGTTTATCAACGCTTTCTTGCCTGGAGTCACATAACGGCAGGCCAGGATGTTCTCTGCCGCACGTCCTTGGTGAGCAGGCAACACATTGTCCACACCGAACACATCCTTGATGGCTTTCTTCAGTCGGTTGAAACTCTCGGAACCTGTGTAAGCGTCGTCAGCGCGATGCATGGCTGCTGTCTGCAAGTCGGACATGGCGTTCACACCGGAGTCGGTGAGCATGTCCATATAAATGTCGCGGTTCTGCAACAGAAAGGTGTTGTTGCCTGCCTCTTGCATCTTGCGCATACGCTCTTCGGGTGGAAGGAGATTCAGTTTTTGTACTACCCGCACTTTGTGCATCTCCAAGGGTACTTGGTTTTCTGGTTGATAGAATTTAACGGCCATATTAGCCTTAAATCCGCAGCACATTGTTGTTAAATCAAGTTTTAAGTACCTGAGCAACATTTAGTTGCCCAGGATTTTGTCATGTCAGATTTTTCACCTACCTTAGTGCTGCAAAAAAAACAAAGCGAGCAAAAAAAACGAATGACATGGCTAAAGTACAAATAAAATCAGAGAAGCTCACACCTTTTGGAGGAATTTTTTCAATAATGGAGCATTTCGATGCTCTTTTGTC
>CAVINS010000006.1:9393-60527 GCA_963643925.1 Bacteroidaceae bacterium | reverse complement strand
AGGTCACAATGGCCTCCGGGGCTTCTTCTTTTCATGCGGGTCCGCTGGCGCGAAGCATTCCGAATCAATTATTTGAGAAGGCATCTCACGGAAATATCTCGGCATCTGGCTGCAATAAGAAGGCATCTGGCGGAAACTACCACTTGTTTTAGTTTATCCCACTCCTGACTTGTGAGCCACAGATGAACGATTATTTCGGACATTGGACAGAAATTCCATATGAAGCAACTGAGGAAATGATTACCTTTGCCTTGGAAAGGTGTGGATGACGACTTTCAACAAGACGAGCCCTGCCTGCTAAAACAGCCTTAATAAAAATATCAATCACTGAATGACAACTGAAGATGAACAAGCAGAAAATTAGAACTTACTGCGCGACGGCAGCGATGGCGACCTTGTTGGGCCTAGCTCCGCAAGGACTCAACGGACAAAACCTGCAAAAGGGTGACTACGGAATACTCTATTGCCACATGAGCGGGCGGGGAGAGTGGACTGCCTATGCACTGAGCCGCGACGGATTTCACTACCACGACTTGATAGGAGGCGAACCAGTAATCAATACCGCTGAGCATGCGGCCATAGAGGGAGGTATGCGCGACGCGTACATCTGCCGCAAGCATGACGGCAAAGGTTACCTGATGGTGACCACGGACATGTGCGTGGCCAAAAGCCACAAGTGGTTCAACTATGGCATCAATCTGCTGCGCAGCGACGACCTCATCCACTGGGAATCCGTTACCTTCGACTTCCGCAAAGGCGCAGAGATATTCTTCGACAAAGATGCTGAAGACCCCTACAAGGACTATTCCACCATCTGCCGTGTGTGGGCTCCGCAGATATTCTGGAACCCCGATTACCAATGGGCGGACGGCAAGAAGGGAGGTTATATGATTTACTATTCCCTGTGGAACCCCGAAGCGGGAGAGAAGTACGACCGCATCTATTACTCCTATGCCGACGAATCGTTCACCACGCTCACCAAACCGCGTCTGCTGATCGACTGGGGCTATGCTACTATCGACACGGACATCAACTATCTGCCGAGCGACGGACTCTACCACTTGATGGTGAAGATAGAGGGAGGCAAGCCGGGTCTCTTCACCTCCACCGCCCCCTCGTTGCACGGGCCATGGAGCATGCCGGTGGAGGACGACTACATCGACTTCGAGGGACGGAAGAAGTGCGAGGGCGTGTCTGCTTACCAGCTGCCGGGCGAAGAAGGATGGTGCATCGGATACATCGAATACTCGTCGCATCCGAAACACTACCGCATCTGCCGTGCGGACAAATATATGAGGAATTTCCATTCGCCCGTAGATATAGAAGGAGTGGAAGATCCGCAGCACGGCTCGTTCATGCGGCTCACGAAGAAGGAATACAAACGCCTGGAACGCTGGTCGAAAAATTACAAGAAGGAGTGATACCCCTTTTCGATGGGGACGCCCAATAGAACAATGCGGGACTGCCAATTTTGTGCACTGGAGCGATTGATGCGGGTAGTGATAAAGTTGGCGGTCCCGCTAATATATATAATATGTGTAAATTCACTGATTGCCACTTCCATTTTACAAAGATACTACGGAATGAAACGGGATTGTAAATTCGTGGGCTGAATTGGGTAAAAAGTCCCTTTTCTCGAAAAAAAAGCGGGTCGATATTAGGCGTGATAAAATAAGTTCGTAACTTTGGGCGAAAAACATAAACTAAATATTGATTCGATTCATTATGGATAGTAAAATTCAGGAACTCACCGATAAGATATATCGTGAGGGAGTAGAGAAAGGTAATGAAGAAGCGCGTCAACTGGTGGATCAGGCCAAAGCAGAGGCAGAGCGCATCATCGCTGACGCGAAGAAAGAGGCTGATGCCATCATCGTTGCCGCTCAGAAGAACTCGAAAGAAAATGAAGAACGCACCAAGTCAGAATTGAAACTCTTTGCCAGCCAGGCCGTGAATGCCCTGAAGACTGAAGCCGCAAATCTGATCACCGACAAGATTGTAACCGAAAGTGTTGGCTCGTTCACCAACGACAGTGAAGCCATCGGCGCCTTCCTCGTGAAGCTGGCCGAGAAGTGGTCTTCTACGGAACCCATCGTCATCTCAACCGCAGAAGCCGAACCGCTGAAGAAATACTTCGTAACCAAGGCCAAACAACTGTTGGACAAGGGCGTGACCATTCAGCAGGTGAACGGACAGAAGGCCCTGTTTACCATCTCTCCAGCGGACGGCTCGTACAAGATAGATTTCGGTGAAGAAGAATTTGAAAACTATTTTAAGTCATTCTTACGCCCTCAATTAGTGGAACTCCTCTTTTAATCTGTTCTTATGAATAACTATTACTGTTTAGTGACAGGTCTGCCCGAAGTCTCGTTGGATGACGGCAAATTGAGTTACTCTGTTTTAGATTTCAAGGAGACGATTTATCCTTATCTGGCCAAGGAAGACCAGCGGACGGTGGACCTGTTTTACCTGCAGTTCGACAACCGCACGCTGCTCACCCTCCTGCGCGACAAGGATGCGGTGGTCGACAACAGTAACGGTGTGTATACACCCGAGGAGCTGCTGTCGATAATAGTTGCCGTGAAGGAGAACGACGCACGCTGTAAGAAATTCCCCGCTTACCTGTATGACTTTGTGGAACATTACCTCAGGGACAAGGAGACTGGCGAGGCGGACGGCGCTTTGGCCGAGGACCTGCTCTCCTCGTATTACTACCGGTACGCCATGCGGTGCGGCAATGCCTTCGTGGCCTCGTGGTACGAGTTCAACCTCAACCTCAACAACCTGCAGGTGGCCATCACGGCACGCAAGTACAAGCTGGACGTGGCCCGCAATGTGGTGGGCGATACCGACGTGTGCGAAGACTTGCGTACCTCGACGGCCCGCGACTTCGGACTCTCCACCATGCTCGACTACTACGACGACGTGGCGCGCCTCTCCGAGGTGGCGGACTTGCTGGAGCGCGAGCGGAAGATGGACCAACTGCGGTGGAAATGGATGGAGGACGCTACGTTCTTCCACTACTTCTCCATCGAGCGCGTCTTCGTCTTCCTGCTGAAGCTGTCGCTCATTGAGCGGTGGGCCGGTCTCGACAAGCAGAAGGGGAACGAAGCGTTCCGTTTCATCATCTCCTCTCTGAAGGATGAAGTGAGTATACCTGAAGAATTTAGAAAATAATAATTTGACACAATATGATAACGAAAGGAACTGTTAGTGGCGTGATAGCCAATATGGTGACCATCGTGGTGGATGGCCCTGTGTCGCAGAACGAAATCTGTTACATCTCCACAGGGGGCGACCGTCTGATGGCCGAGGTCATCAAAGTGATAGGCAGTCAAGCCTATGTGCAGGTCTTCGAGAGCACACGCGGACTGAAGGTAGGAGCAGAGGCCGAGTTTACGGGCCACATGCTCGAGGTGACCCTCGGACCGGGCATGTTGTCGAAGAATTATGACGGATTGCAGAATGATTTGGACAAGATGACGGGTGTGTTCCTGAAACGCGGCGAATACACCTATCCGCTCGATAAAGAAAGAAAATGGCATTTCAAACCCTTGGCCAAGGTGGGCGATGCCGTGAAAGCCTCCGCCTGGCTGGGCGAGGTGATGGAGAACAACCAGTCGCTGAAAATCATGGCCCCCTTCCAGCTGAAAGGGGAGTGGACCGTGAAGTCCATAGCCGCCGAGGGTGAGTATGTGATAGAAGACACCATCGCCGTGCTGGCCGATGCCGACGGCAAGGAGACGGCGGTGAGCATGATACAGAAATGGCCCGTGAAGAAGGCCATGACCAACTATCAGGAGAAGCCGCGCCCCTTCAAACTGCTGGAGACAGGCGTGCGCGCTATCGACACCGTGAACCCTATCGTTGAGGGTGGCACGGGATTCATCCCCGGACCGTTCGGTACGGGAAAGACCGTGCTGCAACATGCCATCTCCAAACAGGCCGAGGCCGACATCGTGATCATCGCCGCCTGCGGCGAGCGTGCCAACGAGGTGGTGGAAATATTCACCGAGTTTCCCGAACTGGTGGACCCTCACACCGGACGCAAGCTGATGGAACGTACCATTATCATCGCCAACACCTCCAACATGCCTGTGGCTGCCCGCGAGGCTTCCGTCTACACGGCCATGACCATGGCCGAGTACTATCGCTCCATGGGACTGAGAGTGTTGCTGATGGCCGACTCCACCTCCCGCTGGGCACAGGCCTTGCGTGAGATGTCGAACCGCATGGAGGAGTTGCCCGGACCGGATGCCTTCCCGATGGACATCTCCGCCATCATCTCCAACTTCTACGGACGCGCCGGCTACGTGCGCCTCTACAACGGAGAGTATGGCTCCATCACCTTCATCGGCACCGTGTCGCCTGCCGGCGGTAACCTGAAGGAACCGGTGACCGAGAACACCAAGAAGGTGGCCCGTTGCTTCTACGCACTGGAGCAGGAACGCGCCGATAAGAAACGCTACCCGGCAGTGAACCCCATCGAATCCTACTCCAAGTATTTGGAGTATCCCGAGTTCGAGGAGTACATCACCAAGCGCATCAACGACCAGTGGCTCGCCAAGGTGAACGAGATAAAGACCCGATTGCTGCGCGGTAAGGAGATCTCCGAGCAGATCAACATTCTGGGCGACGACGGTGTGCCTGTGGACTACCACGTCATATTCTGGAAATCGGAGCTCATCGACTTCGTGGTACTGCAGCAGGACGCTTTCGACGAGATAGACGCCGTCACCCCGATGGAGCGCCAGGAAGAGATACTCGATATTGTGATAGACATCTGCCATGCGGAGTTCACCTTCGACAACTTCCTGGACGTGATGGACTACTTCAAGAAGATGATCAACATCTGCAAGCAGATGAACTACTCCGCTTACAAGTCCGACAAATACTACGGCTTCAAACGTCAGCTGGAGGAGTTGGTAGCTGAAAGAAAGGTGCAGAACTAATAAGAGTATAGAGATATGGCAACTAAAGCATTTCAAAAGATATACACGAAAATCAATCAGATAACCAAGGCCACCTGTTCGCTGAAGGCCACAGGGGTAGGTTATGATGAACTCGCCACCGTCAACGGCAAGTTGGCCCAGGTGGTGAAGATTGCCGGCGACGACGTTACGCTGCAGATTTTTGAAGGAACCGAGGGTATCCCTACTGATGCCGAGGTCATCTTCCTGGGCAAGGCTCCTTCCATCAAGGTGAGCGACCAGCTGGCAGGGCGTTTCTTCAATGCCTTTGGTGACCCAATTGACGGCGGTCCCGAGGTGGAAGGAACGGAGGTGGAGATTGGCGGTCCGTCCGTGAACCCCGTGCGCCGTAAACAACCTTCGGAGCTTATCGCCACGGGTATCGCCGGCATCGACTTGAACAACACCCTGGTGTCCGGACAGAAGATTCCCTTCTTTGCCGACCCGGACCAACCCTTCAACCAGGTGATGGCCAACGTGGCCCTGCGCGCTCAGACCGACAAGATTATCCTGGGCGGTATGGGTATGACTAACGACGACTACCTCTACTTTAAGAACGTCTTCTCCAACGCAGGCGCGCTCAACCGCATCGTCTGCTTCATGAACACCACCGAGGATCCTCCTGTGGAGCGACTCCTCATCCCTGACATGGCGCTGACCTCAGCCGAGTATTTCGCTGTGGAGAGGAACGAGCGCGTGCTGGTGCTGCTGACCGACATGACCTCCTATGCCGACGCGTTGGCTATCGTGTCCAACCGTATGGACCAGATTCCGTCGAAGGACTCCATGCCGGGGTCACTCTATTCCGACCTGGCGAAGATCTACGAGAAGGCTGTGCAGTTCCCCTCCGGAGGTTCCATCACCATCATCGCCGTCACAACCCTGTCCGGTGGCGACATCACCCACGCTGTGCCCGACAACACCGGTTACATCACCGAAGGTCAGCTCTTCCTGCGCCGCGACAGCGACATCGGTAAGGTCATCGTCGACCCGTTCCGCTCGCTCTCACGTCTGAAGCAGTTGGTGAGCGGCAAGAAGACCCGCAAGGACCACCCGCAGGTGATGAACGCCGCCGTGCGCCTGTACGCCGATGCCGCCAACGCCAAGACCAAAATGGAGAACGGCTTCGACTTGACCGACTACGACGAACGTACACTGGCCTTTGCCAAGGACTATGCCAACCAACTGCTGGCTATCGACGTCAACCTCAACACGACGGAGATGCTCGACGTGGCTTGGTCGCTCTTCGGCAAATACTTCCGTCCCGAGGAGGTCAACATCAAGAAGGAGCTGGTGGATGAGTTCTGGGTGAAGAAACAATAAAATACGGATAAGAGATGGCTATCAAATTTCAATATAACAAGACCTCGCTTCAGCAGCTCGAGAAGCAACTGAAAGTGCGTGTGCGTACGCTCCCTATCATCAAGAACAAGGAGAGTGCCCTGCGCATGGAAGTGAAGAAGTGCAAGGCTGAGGAGGCGGAGTTGGAGGAAAAGCTTGAACGACAGATTCAGGCGTACGAAGCCATGTTCGCTCTGTGGAATGAATTCGACGCGTCCTTGATCAACGTGAAGGACGTGCACTTGAACGTGAAGAAGATTGCCGGAGTGAGGATTCCTGTGCTCGACAGTGTGGAACTGGGTATCCGTCCGTTCAGCATGTTCAACAGTCCCAAGTGGTACTACGACGGAATCGAACTGCTGCGGGGCTTGGCCCAGACCGCCATCGAACGCGAGTTTGCAGGGGCTAAACTCAGCCTGCTGGAGTATGCGCGCAAGAAGACCACCCAGAAGGTGAACCTCTTCGAGAAGGTGCAGATACCAGGCTATCAGGATGCCGTGCGAAAGATCAAGCGATTCATGGAGGACGAGGAAAACCTGTCCAAGTCGTCGCAGAAGATTCTGAAATCCATTCAGGAGCGAAGAAAGGAGGCCGAGGCATGATAACGAAAATGGATAAACTTACCTTCCTGGTGTTCCATAAGGAATATGAGGCATTCCTGGAAGGCATACGAAACCTTGGTGTGGTGCACGTCGTGGAGAAACAGTGCGGAGGCATGGACGCCGAGCTGCAGAATTTCGTGCAGAAGCGGTCGCAGTACAAGACGCTGCTGACCGAGATGGCGAAGTTGGCCGACAAGGAGACGCCGGCCGCCGTGCATCCCGAGATGACGGAGGATGCCCTGTGGACCCGATATGCCGACCTTCAGAAGCAACTGCAGTACCTGAACCTGCGCATCCCCGCCCTGGACAAGGAGATTGCCCAGCTGGAGGTGTGGGGCGAGTTCAGTTGGGATAAGATTGACAGTCTGACGGCTTGCGGTTGGCAGCTCCGCTTCTTCTCTTGTGCCGAGAAGGACTTCAAGGAAGAATGGAACGGGCATCAGGACCTGGTGATAGTGGAGCGCGTGAACGGAATCATCTACTTCGTCACCCTCACCAACGCACCGGTAGACCTCGGTCTGGAACCCCTGCGCTTGCCGCAGAAGAGCCTTTCCGAACTGACTGCCGACAAGCAGCGGCTGTTGACGGAGATTGCCGACAAGCAGAAGCAGTTGCAGGAGTTTTGCTCCACCTACTACCAGGCCGCTTGCCGCTACCAGCAACAGCTCAACGCCAACATCGACCTGAAGACTGTGCGGCTGAGCGGCGAGCAGATGGCGGACGGAGCCGTGGTGCTGCTCGAAGGCTGGATTCCCGAAGAGAATGTGGCGGCTGTCACCAAGTGGCTCGACGAACAGGGCATCTACTACACGATGCGTGCTGCTACGCGGGAGGACAATGCCCCCATTAAGTTCCGCAACAATGCCATCACCCGCATGTACGAGGTGCTGACGAAGATGTATGGCATGCCCGATTATGGCGAGTTCGACCCTACGCCCATTGTCGCACCGTTCTTCACCCTCTTCTTTGCCATGTGTATGGGCGACGCGGGTTATGGTGTGATACTGGTGCTGCTGGGATTCTTCCTCAAGAAGAAACTCTCCAAGTCCCTGGCCGGCATGATGAACTTGGTCATCACCCTGGGCATCGTCACCACAGTCGTTGGCGCCATTCTGGGTTCCTGCTTCGGTGTGAGCCTGCTCGACCTGCAGCTGCCAGACTGTATGAAGCAATTCATGATAACGGGCAAGATTGACGGAACCAGCTACGACAAGCAGATGCTGCTGGCACTGCTCATCGGTGTGGTCCACATCTGCATCGCCATGACCGTGAAGGCGCTCACCAACACGGTGCGCTACGGATTCAAGAATACCCTGAGCGACTGGGGATGGCTGTTGCTCGTTGTCGGATTCATCGCAACGGGCGGACTCTCGTTCTTCGAGGTTATCTCTGAGAATGTCACCACCTGGGCCTTCATCATCATCGGCAGCGTGGCCTCCATCGGCATCTATCTGCTCAACAATCTCCGACGCAACATCTTCATCAACATCGGTGCCGGCCTGTGGGACACCTACAACATGGCCACCGGCCTGATGGGCGACGTGCTCTCGTACATCCGTCTCTACGCCTTGGGCTTGGCAGGCGGTATGCTCGGTGGGGTGTTCAACCAGCTGGCCTTCATGGTGCAGGATGCTGCGGGTGGAGCGCCCGGATGGGTCTTCTGCGGTCTCATCCTCGTCTTCGGCCACACGCTCAACATCGCCATGTCGTGCCTGAGTGCCTTCGTGCACCCGCTCCGTCTGACGTTTGTCGAATATTTCAAAAACTCCGGCTACGATGGTAAGGGCGAACCTTACAAGCCGTTTTCAGTAATCAAAACAAATAATTAAAACATAAAACAATAAAGCTATGAATGAAATTTTGGGTTATTTAGGTTTGGGTCTTATGTTGGGCCTGTCAGGTATCGGTAGTTGCTATGGTACAACCATCGCCGGAAACGCTGCCGAGGGAGCTTTGAAGAAAGACTCCTCCAAGTCCGCTGCGTACATGATTCTCTCCGCACTGCCTGCCACACAGGGCCTCTACGGATTCGTTGCGTTCCTGATGTCCATGAGCCGCGACTTCGCTGCTGACGGCCCGCTGATGCTGGGTATCGGTCTTGGTGTCGGACTCGTGTGTCTCTTCTCGGCCATCCGTCAGGGACAGATTTGCGCCAATGGTATCCTGGGAATTTCGCAGGGACACGACGTGTTGACCAACACCATGATCTACGCCGCCTTCCCTGAGTTCTACGCCATCCTGTCATTGGTTGCGGCGTTGATGATCTGATAGAAAAGCGCAATCAGTATACCACGAAAGGTCTGTGTGTCCCCGCCGGATGCGCAGACCTTTTATTTCGTATTGTCCCAACATGCGGCAGAAACCACGATGAGTATGCTCCATGTAGCTCCTTGTTGTATATTATTTTCATCCTTGCGCACAATAAAATGCCTCTAAACTTTTGCAATTCAACAATATTCCGTACTTTTGCCGCGAAATTGTAAAAACCGTATGGCAAAGGAACTAATGACTCCCGACTATGTGTTCGAATCGAGTTGGGAGGTATGCAATAAAGTTGGTGGAATATATACCGTCCTTTCGACCCACGCAAAAACTATGCAGACTCGCTTTGGTGACCGTCTGATTTTTATTGGTCCCGACGTGTGGAAAGACAACGAAAGTCCGTATTTCATCGAAGACAACAGTATTTACTTAGGCTGGCACCACTATGCGAAGGAGAAGGACGGGTTGAGAGTCCGTATAGGCCGTTGGAACATTCCGGGTAACCCCGCAGTGATATTGGTCAACTTCCAAGAATACTTTAAAGATAAAGACCAAATCTACACAGAGGCTTGGTTGAGGTATCACGTCGACTCGTTGCACGCTTATGGCGATTACGACGAGGCGTCGATGTTCTCCTATGCAGCCGCCAGGGTGGTGGAGAGCTTCTACCGCTACGGCATCGCCGCCAAGGAGAAGGTCATCTATCACGCACACGAGTGGATGACCGGACTGGGCGCGCTCTACCTGCAGCAGACGCTGCCGCAGATAGCTACCGTCTTCACTACCCACGCAACCTCCATAGGCCGCTCCATCGCCGGCAACAACAAGCCGCTCTATGACTACCTGTTCGCCTACAACGGCGATCAGATGGCCGACGAACTCAACATGCAGTCGAAGCACAGCATCGAGAAGCAGACAGCCCACCATGTGGACTGCTTCACCACGGTGAGCGAGATTACCGACAACGAATGCAAGGAACTGCTCGACAAGCCGGCGGATGTCATACTGACCAACGGATTCGAGGACGACTTCGTGCCCAAAGGCCCGGCCTACACCGCCAAACGTAAGGAGGCCCGCCGACGGATGCTTGGCGTGGCCAACGCTCTGCTCGGTACTTCGCTGGGCGACGACACGCTGATAGTGGCCACCAGTGGACGCTACGAGTTCAAAAACAAAGGCATCGACGTATACCTGGAGGCCATGAATCGCCTGTTGCGCGACCGCGACCTGAAGAAGAATGTGCTGGCCTTCGTCAACGTGCCCGGTTGGGTAGGGGACCCGCGCGAGGACCTGAAGGAACGCCTCGCCAGCGGAAAGAGTTACGACACCGCCCTGCCTTGTCCGCTCATCACCCATTGGCTCCACAATATGACGCACGATCAGGTGCTGGACATGCTCAAGTACAATGGCATGTCCAATGCCAAGGACGACCGCGTGAAGGTCATCTTCGTGCCCTGCTACCTCAATGGCAAGGACGGTGTCTTCAACCTCCACTACTACGACCTTGTGGTGGGCAACGACCTCAGCATCTATCCTTCGTACTACGAGCCCTGGGGCTACACTCCGTTGGAGAGCGTAGCCTTCAGTGTGCCCACCATCACCACCGACCTGGCGGGCTTCGGACTTTGGGCGAACTCCCTGAAGGGTGGATACAGCCGGCTGGAAGATGGCGTGAAGGTGATACACCGCACCGACTACAACTACTCCGAGGTGGCGGACATCATCAAGGACACCGTCTCCGAGATGTCGGGCTTCACGCCCCGCGAGGTGACGTTCATCCGTCAGCGCGCCAAGGAGATTTCCGACAATGCCCTATGGAAACACTTCATTGTCAACTACTACAATGCCTACGACTTTGCCTTGCGCAAGGCCGCTGAGCGAAACGCTAAATCGAAACAATAAAATAGATACTAATAATAATAGATTAGTTTTATGAAAATAAAAGTAAGTAACGCGAATACACCGAATTGGAAGGGAATCACGGTACGTTCCAGAATCCCCGAAGAGTTAAAGGTATTGGATGAATTGGCGCATAACATTTGGTGGTCCTGGAATACGGAGGCCAAACTGTTGTTTAAGAGTCTCGACCCCGACATGTGGGCCGTTGCTGGAGGAAACCCCGTACGTTTGCTGGAGCTGTTGAGCTACGACAAACTGGAGGCATTGGCTAAGGATAAGGCATTGATTCAGAGAATCAACTCAGTATACAGCGACTTCCGCGAATATATGGACGTGAAGCCCGACGCAAACCGTCCGTCAGTGGCATACTTCTGCATGGAGTATGGACTCAACCACGTGCTGAAGATCTACTCAGGCGGTCTCGGTGTGTTGGCTGGTGACTACTTGAAAGAGGCCAGTGACAGCAACGTCGACATGTGTGCCATCGGATTCCTTTACCGCTACGGATACTTCACACAGACCCTCTCTATGGACGGCCAGCAGATTGCCAACTACGAGCCGCAGGACTTCAACAGCCTGCCTCTGGAGCGTGTGATGGATGCCGACGGCAAACCTTTGGTGGTGGACGTCCCCTACATGAACTTCCAGGTGCATGCTTACATCTGGCGCGTCAACGTGGGACGTATCTCCCTCTACTTGATGGATACCGACAACGACATGAACAGCGAGTTCGACCGTCCTATCACTTACCAACTCTACGGTGGTGACTGGGAGAACCGTTTGAAGCAAGAAATTCTGTTGGGTATCGGCGGCATGCTCACCCTGAAGGCTCTGGGCATCAAGAAGGACATCTACCACTGCAACGAGGGACACGCAGCGCTCTGCAACCTCCAGCGTCTTTGCGACTACGTGAAAGAGGGACTCACGTTCAACCAGGCTTTGGAGCTGGTTCGTGCCTCTTCACTCTATACCGTACATACTCCGGTACCTGCCGGACACGACTACTTCGACGAAGGCCTCTTCGGCAAATACATGGGCGGCTATCCTCAAATGCTCGGCATCACTTGGGCCGACCTGATGGACATGGGCCGCATGAACCCCGGTGACTCTTCCGAGCGCTTCTGCATGTCCACCTTCGCTTGTAACACCTGCCAGGAGGTGAACGGTGTGAGCCGTCTGCACGGAACTGTGTCACAGAACATGTTCTCCGGCATCTGGAAAGGCTACTTCCCCGAGGAAAACCATGTGGGATACGTCACCAACGGTGTACACTTCCCTACATGGAGCGCATCTGAGTGGCAGACACTTTACAACAAACATTTCGACTCCACATTCATGTACGACCAGTCGAACGAGAAGATTTGGGAGGCTATCTACAATGTACCCGATGAAGAAATCTGGGCAACCCGTCAGGTCTTGAAGAACAAGCTGGTGGACTTCATCCGCCAGTCATTCCGCGAGACATGGCTCAAGCAGCAGGGAGACCCTGCACGCATCGTCTCACTGATGGCGAAGATCAACTCCAACGCTCTGCTCATCGGATTCGGTCGCCGTTTCGCTACCTACAAACGTGCACACCTGCTCTTCACCGACCTCGAGCGTCTGTCGAAGATTGTGAACAACCCCGAGCGTCCGGTACAGTTCCTGTTCACCGGTAAGGCTCACCCGCACGATGGCGCTGGTCAGGGATTGATCAAGCAGATCATCGAGATCTCCCGTCGTCCGGAGTTCCTGGGCAAGATCATCTTCCTCGAGAACTACGACATGAAGTTGGCCCGCCGCCTCGTTTCCGGTGTGGACATCTGGTTGAACACTCCGACACGTCCTCTGGAGGCTTCCGGCACGTCCGGTGAGAAGGCCTTGATGAACGGTGTCATCAACTTCTCCGTCCTCGACGGTTGGTGGTTGGAAGGCTATCGCGAAGGAGCCGGTTGGGCGCTGACCGAGAAGCGTACCTATCAGAACCAGGGACAGCAAGACCAGTTGGATGCCGCTACCATCTACAACCTGCTCGAGAACGAGATTGTTCCTTTGTACTATGCCCGCGAGGCAGGCAAGGACTTCTCCGAGGGTTGGGTGAAGACCATCAAGAACTCCATCGCCCGCATCGCTCCTCACTACACGATGAAGCGCCAGCTCGACGATTACTATAGCAAGTTCTACTGCAAGGAGGCAGCACGCTTCAAGATGTTGTCGGCCAACGACAATGCCAAGGCCAAGGAACTCGCTCGCTGGAAAGAGACCGTTGCCGAGCGTTGGGATTCCATCGAGGTAGTCTCTTGCCAGAAGGAAGAGGATGTGCAGAAGGGCGACCTGAAGAGCGGCCAGCAGTACACCACTACCTACGTGATCGACGAGAAGGGTCTGGACGATGCCATTGGCATCGAGCTGGTTACCATCTACACCGATGCCGACGGCAAGGACCACATCTACTCTGTGGAGCCGATGAACGTGGTGAAGAAAGAGGGCAACCTCTACACCTTCAAGGTCAACTATGCTGTGGACAATGCCGGTAGCTTCAAGGTGATGTACCGTATGTTCCCGAAGCATCCCGACCTTCCCCATCGTCAGGACTTCTGCTACGTACGTTGGTTCATCTGATCGGCGCTAGCATAAGATAATAGCCAAGCCCCGGAATACGCTGTTGGTGGTATTCCGGGGCTTGCTGTCTTGTATACGCCTTAGTAGATTGAACTTAGTGGATTGGCCGGAAACTTGCACCGGTGATGATGCCCTCCGACGGTTGACAAGAGATTCAGCTGTATAACCGGAATATCTGACAAGTGAATCGGGATTCAAAGTGAAGTAATACTTCATTGGCCGTTGAAGTACTACTTCAATGCCCCGAGAAGTATACTTCATCGGCACTTGACCCCATACTTCTATGGAAGTAACCCCTAGGTCGGCCGATGCCTGACGGCAGATGTGGATGGAAATAGTAAGCTTTCCGGAGGAACTATACCCCCTTTTCAGAGACCTTATGGTCTACGCCCCGAGACCCTATGGTTATCCAATCTTGCTTATTTTCTTCAGTTTTTCCTCATCGATGAGCTTTATCTTCCGACCGTCGATGGCGATGAGCTTCTCCGAGGCGAAGTTCGACAGTGTGCGGATGGCATTGGAGGTAGTCATGTTGGAGAGGCTCGCCAAGTCCTCGCGCGAGAGGTAGATGCTCAGCGTGAATCCGTCCTCCTCCAAACCATAGCTGTCTTTCAGAAAGAGGAGCGCTTCGGCCAACCGGCCGCGTATATGCTTCTGGGTGAGGTTCACAGTTCGCTCGTCGGAGATTCCGAGGTCGATGGAGAGCTGCTTGATGAAGAACATTGCCAGCTGATTGTTCTGTTCCACCATCTCCTCGATGGCTTTCATCGGAATCATGCAGATGGTCGAAGGCTCGAAGGCCGCCGCTGCTGTCACATAGTTGCCGCCGGCGAAGTAGGCCCGGTAGCCGAAGTACTCCACGGGCTTGATGACGCGCACTATCTGGCTGCGGCCACCTACGCCGTCCTTGTATATCTTCACCTTTCCATTGATGAGGCAGAGCAAGTGAGTCGGCGTTTCACCCTCACAATAGATTGTCTCGTTCTTCTTGTAATGCTGGATAGTGAACTGCTTCTCCAAGAACGTACGCTGTTCTTCCTTCAGCCATTGCCACATCTCGGCAAGGCTCTCAATGATTTCCGCTTCTGATATTTCTTTCTTTAGCATAAGACCTCTGTTCAAGAACTGTGTTATACAGCACAAAATTACAAATAAATAGTTTACGCAAGCACTATTTGGACGAAAATGTGCACTTTCTGAGTAAAATGAAGTTAATATTGGGGCGATAGTGGGAAATGATTGTCATATTTGCATACATTTGCCTACATAAAACGTGCAGATTAAACGTAGTGAAACGAACGGTCATCTTTCTCGTGGGGTTGCTTGTGATGGGGGCGGCGATGGCCTCCGTCAACCGGCCGTCACCCGACCCGGACTATGGTGAGGATGCCGACAGCATCGTCAGCCGCATGATAGAGGCTTCCGGTCGATACGCCCATATCGTCGACGAGTACTACGGCAACATCTACCTGAAAGGCCGCTTCAAGGTGCACCGCAGCAACCGCCTCATCAAGGTGGTGCCCGCGATGTTCCGCCTGGAGAAGGGCGTGAAGGACTATCTGGTGGAGTCCGACAACGAGGTTCACTACACCGCGCCGGACATCTACGACCTCAAGGTGAAGGCGGTGGCCGGCACCTTGAGCCGCAACAAAGGGTCGGTGGGCAACATCATGGAATATCTCTGCATGAACATCTATTCGCCCTACCTGCTGCCCGAACAACTGCTGTCGCCCTTGTCGCGCACCGGCATGAAGTGGTACCGCTACCTCTGTGAGTCCGTCATCGGGGCGGGCGACTCCCTGCAGTACAAGATTCTCATCCTTCCCCGCAACAAGAGTAACCAACTCGTCTCCGGCTACATGGTAGTGAACCACGGCTCGTGGACCATCGACGAACTCTTCATCACCGGCAAGGTGGAGCATGTGCGCTTCTCGGCCAAAGTGCTGATGGGCAAGGGTGGCAATGCCCTCTATCTGCCCCGCCAGTTCGAGGCCAACATGCTCTTCAATTTTATGGGCAACAAGGTGGAGGCCGACTACAAGGCGGTGTTCGGCTACGACACCGTCTTCCTGGCCGACGAACAGCGACGGGAGGTCCCGAAGCGCAACCGCTACAACCTCTCCGAGGCATTCAACCTGTGCACCGACCCGGCAGCCGCCATCGCCGACACCCTCTACATGAACCGTCGCCGCCCCTTGCCGCTCACCGCGCACGAGCGGGCTGTCTATGCCGACTACCACCTGCGGGTGGACACCACGCTTCACTCGAAATACAAGAAGTCCAAGGGTTCCGTCTTCTTCGGCACTCTGGGCGATGCCCTCATCAGCAACTACACCATCAACATGGCCGACTTCGGGAGCGTGAAGTGCTCGCCCCTCATCAACCCCCTGCTGTTCGGCTACAGCCACAGCAACGGATACTCCTACGTGCAGAAGTTCAAGTACAACCACATGTTCGCTGGTCAGAAACTGTTGCGCGTCACGCCCCGCATCGGGTACAACTTCACCGACAAGGAGTTCTATTGGCGGGTGGAGGCCGACTTCATCTATTGGCCTGAGCGTATCGGACAGGTCCAGGTGCGCATGGGTAACGGCAACCGCATCTACAGCAGCGACGTGCTCGATGACCTGAAGAACCTGCCGGACACGGCCGTCAACTTCGACCGCATGAAGCTCGACTACTTCAAGGACGATTTCCTCACCCTGGGCCACAAGATAGAAGTGGCGAACGGACTGTCGCTGGAGGTCGGCGTGGCCTACCACCGTCGTACGCTCATCGACAAGCGCAACCTCAACAACCCCGCCATACAGTCGCAACTGTCGGGCCGTCTGCGCAACCTCTACATCAGTTTCGCGCCGCGCGTCCGTGTAGAGTGGACACCTTGTCTATACTATTATATGAATGGACGGCGCAAGATGAACCTCCGCTCACACTATCCCACCTTCTCGTTCGACTGGGAGCGTGGTGTGCGCGGTGTCTTCGGCAGCAAGGGCCGCTACGAGCGTTTCGAGTTCGATATGCAGCAGGAGTCGAAGTTCAGCGGCACCTACAACCTGTTCTACCGTCTGGGCTGCGGTGCTTTCACCGACCAGGAGAACATGTACTTCGTGGACTTTGTCAACTTCGCCCGCAACAACCTCCCCTCCGGATGGAACGATGAGATAGGAGGAGCCTTCCACCTGCTCGACCGCCGCTGGTACAACTCCTCCAACAAGTATGTCCGTGGCCATATCACCTACGAGTCGCCTTTCCTGCTGCTGCGCCATCTGGTGAAGTTCACCAGCATCATCCAGTACGAACGCCTCTACGGCAGCGCCCTCTACGTTCCCCACCTCCTGCCTTACCTCGAGCTGGGCTACGGCATCGGCACCCACATCTTCGATGTCGGCATCTTCGCCAGCTCTGTCAAAGGCCGCTTCCAGTCCGTGGGCTGTAAGTTCGCCTTTGAACTCTTTAACCGATAGCGTTCCTATCTCCGCGGGGTACGGTCCTGTCCCCGCCTGTTCAATACGTAGCGGGAAGTAGGTATAATGTATTTTCTGTTGTACAACACATTTTGCCCTGTTGTGTTCATATTTAGCCGTCCAAGCGATGAAAAACAACAGAAAAAATAAAAATATTTCCTCGATTTATGTTGCCGCTTTAGTAAAATATGTATATTTGGAACTGTAAAACGAGAGGGCTGCGTGGGCGCTGTGGATTGTGGCGCTTGCCGACCCTCGTCGGATTGCAATGAGAACGTTTTATGTAAGTTTGTTTATTTGAAAACCTTAAAATATCAACTATGAGTTATTTGCGATTTGACAAGACTCTTATGACCAATCTTGAGGAGTCCCTCCCGAGAGAGATTCTTCGGACCAACCGGTCGGGAGCCTACCATTGCACAACTATTGTAGATTGCAACACGCGGAAGTACCATGGTTTGCTGGTGATTCCCGTTCCCGAGCTCGATGACGAGAACCACGTGCTCCTGTCGTCGCTGGACGAGACTGTGATACAGCACGGTGCCGAGTTTAATTTGGGCTTGCACAAGTACCAGGGCAACAACTTCAGTCCGCGCGGACACAAGTATATCCGTGAATTCAATTGCGAGAAAGTGCCTACCACCATCTATCGTGTAGGGGGCGTGGTGTTGCAGAAAGAGAAAGTGTTTGTGCATCACGAAAACCGTATCCTTATCCGTTACACCCTGTTGGAAGCCCATTCGCCCACGACCCTGCGCTTCCATCCCTTCCTCGCTTTCCGCAGCGTGCGCCAGTACACACACGAGAACGCACAGGCCCGCCGCGACTATCAGGAGGTGGAGAATGGCATAAAGACCTGCATGTACCCCGGTTACCCCGAACTTTACATGCAGTTCAACAAGAAGGGTGAGTTCCATTTTGAGCCCGACTGGTACCGCAACTTCGAGTACCCCAAGGAGTTGGAGCGCGGCTATGACAGCAACGAGGACCTCTACGTGCCCGGCTACTTCGAGATGGAGATCAAGAAAGGCGAGAGCATCGTCTTCTCCGGCGGCATTTCACCCGTCTCCACCCGCACACTGAAGCGCACCTTCGAGCAGGAGGTGGAAAACCGCATCCCACGCGATAGCTTCCTCCACTGCCTCTACAACTCCGCCCACCAGTTCCACAACAAGCAAGGCGACAAACACTACATCATCGCCGGTTACCCGTGGTTCAAGTGCCGTGCACGCGACATGCTCATCGCACTGCCGGGTCTTACACTCGCCATCGACGAACAGGAGGCTTTCGAGTCCGCCATGGCCACCATGCAGGAGGCCCTCTACGCATGGATGGAAGACCGACAGACCGACCTGAAGATTTATGAGATAGACCACCCCGACATCCTGCTGTGGGCCACATGGACCCTGCAACAATATGCCAAGTTCGTCTCCAAAGAACAGTGTCGTGCCAAGTACGGAAAACTCCTCGAGGACATCATCGAGTTCATCCGCACCGGCAAACACCCCAACCTCTTCCTCCACCAGAACGGACTGGTCTATGCCAATGGTGTCAACAAGGCCATCACGTGGATGAACTCCACCGCCAACGGCCGACCCGTGGTGCCCCGCTCGGGCTACATCGTAGAGTTCAACGCCTTGTGGTACAACGCCCTGCGCTTCGTGGCCGACCTCGTGCGCGGCGGTGGCAACGACGGACTGGCCGAAGAACTGGAGAAAGATGCCAAGACCGCCGGTGACTCCTTCGTGGAGACCTTCCTCAACGAATATGGCTACCTGCTCGACTATGTCGACGGCATCATGATGGACTGGAGCGTGCGCCCCAATATGATCTTCACTGTGGCCTTCGACTACTCTCCGCTGAATATGGCTCAGAAGAAGAAAGTGCTCGACATCGTCACCAAGGAATTGCTCACACCCAAGGGACTCCGTTCCCTCAGTCCGAAGAGCGGCGGCTACAACCCCAACTACGTCGGTCCGCAGACGCAGCGCGACTATGCCTACCATCAAGGCACGGCATGGCCATGGCTCTCGGGCTTCTACATGGAGGCATACCTGCGCATCTACAAGATGAGCGGTGTGTCGTTCGTGGAGCGCCAGATGATCGGTTTCGAGGAAGAGATGACCTCGCACTGCATAGGCTCCATCCCCGAATTGTTCGACGGCAACCCGCCCTTCAAGGGACGCGGGGCTGTGTCGTTCGCTATGAACGTGGCCGAGATACTGCGTGTGTTGAAACTCTTGAGCAAATATAATCTCTAACCTATAAGGAGGATTTTGAAGATGAAAGTGTTAATGTTTGGCTGGGAATTTCCTCCTCATATCCTGGGAGGACTGGGCACTGCAAGCTACGGCTTGACCAAAGGCATGTCCCAGCAAGAAGATATGCAAATCACATTCTGCATTCCGAAGCCGTGGGGCGACGAAGACCAGAGCTTCTTGCGCATCATCGGAATGAACAGTGTCCCCATCGTGTGGCGCGATGTGCAGTGGGACTACGTGAAGAACCGCGTCGGCGGCTACATGGACCCGCAACTCTACTACGACTTGCGCGACCATATCTACGCCGACTTCAACTATATGAATACCAACGACCTGGGCTGCATGGAGTTCTCCGGACGCTATCCCGACAACCTGCACGAGGAGATCAACAACTACTCCATCGTGGCAGGCGTGGTGGCGCGTCAGCAGGAGTTCGACATCATCCACTCACACGACTGGCTCACCTATCCCGCTGGCATCCATGCCAAGCAGGTGAGCGGCAAGCCGCTGGTCATCCATGTCCACGCCACAGACTTCGACCGTAGCCGCGGCAACGTCAACCCCACGGTGTATGCCATCGAGAAGAACGGTATGGACCATGCCGACCACATCATGTGCGTGAGCGAGCTCACCCGGCAGACCGTCATCAACAAGTATTTCCAGGACCCCCGCAAGGTGTCTACCGTACACAATGCCGTGTCGCCCCTGTCGCAGGAGATTCAGGACATTGTGCCCCACCGCATTCCCAACGAGAAGGTGGTGACTTTCCTGGGCCGCATCACCATGCAGAAGGGACCTGAATATTTCGTGGAGGCCGCAGCCTTGGTGCTGCAGCGCACCCGCAACATCCGTTTCGTGATGGCCGGCAGCGGCGACATGATGAATGCCATGATTACCCTGGCAGCGCAGCGCGGCATCGCCGACCGCTTCCACTTCCCCGGATTCATGAAAGGCAAACAGGTGTATGAGTGTCTCAAGGCCAGCGATGTCTACATCATGCCCTCCGTCTCCGAGCCCTTCGGCATCTCGCCCCTGGAGGCCATGCAGTGCAGCGTGCCCACCATCATCTCCAAACAGTCCGGCTGTGCGGAGATTCTCAGCAAGTGCATCAAGACGGACTATTGGGACATCTACGCCATGGCCGACGCCATCTACTCCATCTGCACCAATCCCTCGCTCTACGAGTACCTCAAGGAAGAGGGCAAGAAGGAGGTCGACGGCATCCAGTGGGAGAAGGTCGGACTGAAGGTCCGCAAGATCTATGATCAGGTAATCAGCAGTTATAGAAAATAATAAAAAACGAATATAGATTATGAAAACAATCTGCCTTTATTTTGAGATACATCAAATCATACATCTGAAACGGTATCGTTTCTTCAATATCGGAACCGATCATTACTACTATGACGATTACGAGAACGAGCGTACCATCAACGAAGTGGCGGAACGTTCGTACATCCCCGCCCTGAAGACGCTGATAGCCATGGCGAAGGACAACGGCAAGTACTTCAAGGTGGCCCTCTCCATCTCCGGTGTGGCACTGGAGCAACTGGAGATTCACGCCCCCACGGTCATCGAACTGCTTCACGAACTGAACGACACCGGTTGCTGCGAGTTCCTGGCAGAGCCTTACTCCCATGGCCTCTCGTCGCTGGCCAATGAGGACTGCTTCCGCGAAGAGGTGATGCGCATGAGCGACAAGATAAAGCAACTCTTCGGACAGAAGCCGAAGGTGTTCCGCAACTCCAGCCTCATCTACTCCGACGAGATAGGTGCACAGGTGGCCGAGATGGGATTCAAGGGAATGCTCACCGAAGGTGCCAAGCACATCCTCGGTTGGAAGAGCCCGCACTACCTCTACCACTGCAACATGAACCCCAACCTGAAGATTCTGTTGCGCGACTTCAAGTTGTCCGACGACATCTGCCTGCGCTTCTCCAACTCCGAGTGGGACGCTTATCCCTTGTTTGCCGACACCTACATGGACTGGATTGCCGAGTTGCCCGAAGAGGAGCAGGTCATCAACATCTTCATGGAGCTCTGTGCCCTGGGTATGTCGCAGCCGCTCTCGTCCAACATCCTCGACTTCCTCTACGCCCTGCCGGCTGTGGCCAAGGAGCGTGGCATCACCTTCTCCACACCATCGGAGATCTGCGCCAAGATGAAGTCCGTGGCACCGATAGACGTTCCGTACCCCATGTCGTGGGTCGACGAGGAGCGCGACATCAGCTGCTGGTTGGGTAACGTCATGCAGCGTGAGGCCTTCAACAAACTCTATGGTGTGGCCGAACGTGTGCACCTCTGCACCGACCGCCGCATCAAGCAGGACTGGGACTACCTGCAGGCCAGCAACAACTTCCGTTTCATGACCACCAAGCAGAGCAACGTGGGTCTCAACCGTGGCATCTACGACTCGCCCTACGATGCCTTCACCAACTATATGAACATCCTGGGCGACTTCATCAGCCGCGTCAACTCCCTCTATCCTGTGGATATGGACAACGAGGAGCTCAACTCCCTGCTCACCACCATCCGCAACCAGGACGGTGAGATTAGCGCCCTCAACAAAGAGGTGGAGAAGCTGCAGACCAAGCTTGCAAAGTGTGAGGCCAAGGCTGAGAAAGCTCCCGCCAAGGCTGCTGCCAAGAAAGAGCCCGCAGCAAAGAAAGCCGCTCCGGCAAAGAAGGCTGCTGCAGAGAAGAAGTAGTCTCCCGCTATGGCTTGATTGATAACTGACAGTTCGGCCTCTCCCTCGTGAAATGGGAGGGACCCTATATAAATAAAGGTATGTCGCATTGCTGCGGCATACCTTTATTTATATAGGAGTTACTGACTTCACCTTTGGAAGGCGCATGGTGGAAGACCTTATGACGAAGCAAACGTCAGGGAGCTGATCACATCTTCACGCTCTGCAGGAATGTCAGCACTGCTTGGTTGAAGGCTTCGGGTTGTTCCATGTTCATCATGTGGCCGCTGTCGGGCACCACCTGCAGTTGGTTGTTGGGCAGATAGTTCATCATCCACGAGCGGCTTGGCTCTTTGCCTTTCAGCTCTGCTCCGCCTACGAGGAACAGCGTAGGCACTTGCGGACGGTGCTTCTTGAAACGTTCCAGTCCGTCCTTCGCCACTATCACACGCGGCTCCAGGTGCAACGGCTGCCAAGCGGTCCACTTGTCTATCATCCGCTTCAGCGGCTTGCGCATCGCCTCCCGGTTAGAGCCGCCGGAGGCTATCAGCGCTTCCAGCCATTCCGCCTTCATCGTGTCCACACCTTTGGCCTTCAGTGCGTCTATCTCCTTGTGGCGTTTCGCCTTCTCCGCATCGTCCATCGGCTCACTCGGCCCTTTGTAAGTCTTCATTCCTCCGCTGGCAAGCACGCAGCTGAGCATCCGTTCGGGTGCCACGGCCAGCATGTCCGATGCCACGAAAGCTCCCATGGAGAGGCCCACGATGTGTGCGCGGTCTATGTGGAGTGAGTCCATCACCGTGAGCAGGTCGCCAAGGTGCGTGAACTGGAACTCCTCCCGTTGCTCCGACGATCGTCCATAGCCCCGGAAGTCGAACCGCACCACGCGATACTTCTTGGCGAACGCCCGGAACTGCTTGTCCCACATCCGTGTGTCGAGCGAGTGCCCGTGTAGCAGGATGAGCGGTTCGCCTTCGCCCCGCTCCTCGTAGTAGATTTGTGCCCCTCCAGAGGCTGTGATATAACCTTTGTGTGTGGCGGCCGTCAGCGTTGATGCGCCTAACATGCACACGCCCAATAACAGATTCCGTAGTTTCATGGTATACATTATTATATATGTGCAAATGTAGGTATAAATCACGAGTTATATGCCAGCGCAACACGGAAAATCAGGACGAACGCTGTCGTTGCTGTCCGTCTTCTTTACATCGTAAGCCATCAGTACCCCCCCCGTATCGTCACATCGTACATCCTATACTGTTCATCGCAAGAGTACTGGTACAAAGTACACTAAGTAGGTTCCGTCGGAAAACACGATGCATTGTTTGGGCTCATACAATCGATTGTTTTGGCCTATACAATCGATTGTTTTGGGCAATACAATGTAATTGTTTGGACTCATGCGAACAATTGTCCCGGGACGGGCGGAGCAATGTTCCCGGCTAGCGGTTCGGATAGGGGGGAACCATTTATCCGTTCATCGCATCACTTTGTAAGTACAGTAGTCACTCCAAATCGTGATTTATATCTAACTTTGCGGCGGAATATCCCGGTCACTTGGTTGGGGGAAATCCGTGAGACAATAGGTATTGAACGGAATTATTCATTAACGACGAAAGTAAAATGATTAGAGAAGTAAGAGAGAGTGATGCTCAGGCTATCGTAGACATCTACAACTATTATATATTGAACTCGACGGCCACATTCGAGGTGGAACCGCTAAGCGGTGAGCAGATGCGTGAACGCATCGCCGGCATCTCATGCAAGTTCCCCTATTTCGTGGACGAGCGCGACGGTCAGATAGCGGGCTACTGCTATGCTCACCCGTGGCAGCAACGGGCGGCTTACTACCGCACGGTGGAGACGACCATCTACGTGTCGCCGCATTTCCAGAAGATGGGCGTGGCACACGGACTGATGAATCTGCTCATCGACACCTGCCGCCAACGGGGTTATCATGCCTTGATAGCCTGCATCACCGGCGAGAACACGCAGAGCATACGTCTGCACCGAGCCCTTGGCTACGAGCCCGTGGCCCGGTTCAAGGAAGTAGGCATCAAGTTCGGCCGCGTGCTCGACGTGGTGGATGTGGAGCTGATACTGGAAGACGGACCGCAAGCCGAGTCCGTGAAATAGTGAACGGATATGCTCCGTTTTTGCCAGCTTAGTTGCATATTTGCCGGAGCATCCTTGTAACAAGAGCCATTGAATACCATCTTTCCATTGGATGTTTCATGGAAAAAGCGTAACTTTGCGGAGATAGAAACAATTCAAGCATACGATTATGGCAAGCTACATACGATTTGACTGGGCGATGAAGAGGCTGCTTCGCAACAAGGCGAACCATGCCGTGTTGGAGGGACTGATGTGCTCACTGCTGAAAGAGAAATTTACGATTGTGAATTTCCTTGAGAGCGAGTCCAATCAGGAGGATGATACCGACAAGTTCAACCGGGTGGATATTCTAGCCGAAAGCGACAAGGGGGAACTCGTAATATTCGAGATACAGAACAGCCGTGAGCTGACTTATTTCCATCGTATGCTGTACGGCGTTTCCAAGGCTGTCACCGAGTACATCCATTTGGGTGAAGGCTACGGAAAGGTGAGGAAAGTGTACTCTGTCAACATTGTCTATTTCAGTTTGGGCCAAGGCCGGGATTATGTATATCATGGCAAGACTGTGTTCCGTGGAATGCACGAGTCGGATGACATCCTGCATCTTTCCAGACGACAGCAAGAGTTGTTCTTCGGCGAGTTGCCGAAGGATAACGGGGAAGCAAAGGAGGCTGGCGACTTGTTTCCCGAGTATTATCTATTGAAGGTGAACGATTTCGACAAGGTGGCCACGACTCCGTTGGACGAGTGGATTGCTTTCCTAAAGACAGGCGAAATAGCCAAAGATGCCACAGCTCCTGGACTGTCGGAAGCCCGCCAGTGTCTGGCTTTCGACAAACTCTCTGATGAAGAGAAAATGGCCTATAAACAGCACATGGACAACTTGCAGTATCAGAAATATACCTTGGAGACAAGCTATGATGACGGTAAGCAAGACGGATTGCAGGAGGGGCTGCAGAAAGGCGAGGCGCAAAAGGCGATAGAAATAGCCAAGAACCTGCTGTCTCTTCATGTTCCAATGGAAACCATCATAGCTGCTACGGATTTGTCAGAGGAGGAAATCATATCTTTGCGTCAAGAGCAATAGCAGATGAAAGAAGACAGGTCGGAGTATATACGAGCCTTGACGGATACAAGAGAATGTGCCGACATTGACATCTTCATCAACGATATGACGGAGTTGCATTGCCGGCACATGAAATCAATATCAATCATTACATCGACTCCTCATCAGAGGAAATGGTCGATAAAATGGCTTTGGTGAAGGAAATGGTCGATAAATGGCCGATGAAGCCGTCTTTGGCTGGGAAGAACCACAGATGTCTCCCGAATCGGTGTCGCATTATCCCATCACAGCATTCTGCACCACTTCGCCCAGCGTGGGGTGGCCGTGTATGATTTGTGCGAACTGGGTGAGCGTGACGTCACGGTTCATCAGAGCACAAACCTCCTGCACAAGGTCGGCAGCGTGGGCTCCGAAGAGGTGACAGCCTACCACACGGTCGTCGGCGGCATTCACCAACAGCTTGCAGTACCCGTCCGGCTCGTTCATGGCCAAAGCTTTGCCGTTGGCACGGAAGAAGGATTTCTTCACTGTGACGTTCAGACCCTGTGTCTTGCACTGCTCCTCGCTGAGGCCTACCATGGCGGCTTCGGGCGAGGTGAACACGGCGGCGGGGATGAGGTCGAACCGAATGTCGTCCGTCAGCCCTTGGATGTGGTTGAGCGCACGCAATCCCTGGAACGTGGCGGCATGGGCCAGCATGCAACGGGCATTCACGTCGCCAATGGCGTAGATGTGGGGTACGTTGGTCTGCATCCGGTCGTTCACCGCAATGCCACGGGGCGTGAACTCTACGCCGGCGGCGGCCAGGTTGAGCGCACCCACATTGGCGGCCCGGCCCACGGCCATCAGCACGGTGTCGGCCTCGCAACGCAGCTGCTTCTCCTTATACTCATAGTTCACTGCCAGTCCGTCGTCGGTTTGCTCGATGGAGCAGACCTTGGCCTGGTTTACAATCTCTATGCCCCGCTTGCCGAGCGTCTGCTTCAGCCGCTTGGCAATGTCGGTGTCGAAGTTGGGCAGAATCTCCTTCATGAACTCCACCACGGTGACCTGGCTGCCCATGCGGCTGAAGACCGAAGCGAACTCCATGCCGATGACACCCGCACCAATGATGCAGAGGCGGCTGGGCACGTGGTCGATGTCGAGCAGCTCCTTGGAGGTGACCACACCCGGCAGCGTGACGCCCGGGATGGGCAACAGCTTGCTGACGGACCCGGTGGCGATGATGATGTGGTCCGCCGTGTAGGTCTCGCCGTCAGCGGTCATCGTGTGCGCGTCCACGAAGTCGGCCTTGGCATGCACATAGGTTATCAACTTGTGCTTCAGCAATGTCTCTATGCCGGCGGCCAGCGTGCTGACCACCTGGTTCTTCCGCTCGATGACACGGGTGAAGTCCAGCGAGTAGGAGAGGTCCTTGACGCCGTACACGTCGGCTTCCTTCAAGGCTTCCACCACGTCGGCATTCTTGCAGAACGCCTTCGTGGGGATGCAGCCTTCGTTCAGACAAGTGCCGCCCACCTTGTTCGCTTCGAACAGGGCGACGGAGAGTCCTCGCTTGGCAGCGTGCACCGCCGTCTCGTAACCGCCGGGGCCGGCGCCTATGATGATGATGTCGGTATGCATAGGCGTCAGGCTTGAACGATGAAATCACGGTACGTCAGCACAGGGTGCTTGGCGGCTGATGTCTCGTCCAAGCGTCTGACGAGGGTCGTATGCGGAGCGGTCTTCACCGTCTCGGGGTCGGTGATGGCTTCCTTGGCCACCCGCTTCATCACGTCGATGAACTCGTCCAGCGTCTCGATAGACTCCGACTCGGTGGGCTCTATCATGATGGACTGGTGGAAAAGCAACGGGAAGTAGATGGTGGGGGCGTGGTAGCCATAGTCGAGTAGCCGCTTGGCGATGTCGAGGGTGGTGACGCCGGTAGACTTGTCCGCCAGGCCGTCGAACACAAACTCGTGTTTGCAGACGTCGGGGATGGGCAGACAGTACTCTTCCTTGAGCGACTCCTTGATGTAGTTGGCGTTGAGCGTAGCCAATGGGCCCACGTACTTGATGTTCTCCCGTCCGAGGGAGAGGATGTAGGCGTAGGCTTTCATCATCACACCGAAGTTGCCCAGGAAGCCGGAGATACTACCCAGTGCCTTGTCGCCACACTCCACATAGAATGTGCCGTCGGCACGGCGCTTCACGTGCGGGTTGGGCAGATAGTCCACCAATGCCTTGGCGACACCTACCGGACCGGAACCGGGACCGCCACCGCCGTGAGGGGTGGAGAAGGTCTTGTGCAAGTTGATGTGCATAATGTCGAATCCCATGTCGCCGGGACGGCATTTGCCCAGCAGCGGGTTGAGGTTGGCTCCGTCGTAGTAGAGCAGACCGCCGCAGGCATGCACCAGACGGGCAATCTCCAGTATCTCCGTCTCGAAGAGTCCCAGAGTGTTGGGGTTGGTCATCATGATGCCGGCTATGGTGTCGTCGAGGAGCGGCTTCAGATCCTCCACGTCGATGCGTCCGTTGGGCTTGGACTTCACCTCCACGATGCTCAGTCCGCACACGGCGGCGCTGGCAGGGTTGGTCCCGTGGGCACTATTGGGCACGATGACGCGTGTACGTTTCAGGTCGCCGCGCTGCAGGTGGTACTGTCGCATCACCATCAGTCCCGTCAACTCGCCATGGGCCCCGGCGAAGGGGTTGAGGGTGAACTCGGCCAGTCCGGAAATCTCAGCCAGCGAGTGGGCGAGGTTGTAGTATACTTCGAGGGCACCTTGCACGGTCTCGGCCGGTTGCAACGGGTGCAGCGAAGTGAAGGCGGGCAGTGCGGCCATCTCTTCGTTGATTTTTGGGTTGTACTTCATGGTGCAGCTGCCCAGGGGATAGAATCCCGTGTCCACACCGAAGTTCTTGTTCGACACGTTGGTGTAGTGGCGCACCACGTCGAACTCGCTCACCTGCGGGAGCAACGGCTCAGTCTGCCGCTTCAGTCCGTCGGGCAGCGCGTCGATGTCGTACTGCCCCATCTTGTTCTCAGGAAGGGCATAGCCCCGACGGCCCTCTTTCGAGAGCTCGAATATCAGTTTATCGTAATACTTCATAGTCTATACCTCCTCAATTAGTTCTACCAAACGGTCTATCTCTTCCTTGCTGCGTTTCTCGGTGACGGCGAACAGCAGCACGCCCTCCTCCAGCTCTATGCCGGCGAAGAATCCGTTGTTGAGGCATCGCTTTTGCAGTGCCTTCGCATCGAGCGTGGTGCGTAGGGCGAACTCCTTGAGGAAGGGTTTGTCGTACACCCGGCTGAACTTGCCCGTCTGCAGCAGGCGGTCGCAGAGGTAGTGTGCCCCGCTGTAGGAGAGGCTGTTGACCTCGCGCAGTCCGGCCTTTCCCATCAGTGCCAGGTAGACGGTGGCATAGAGTGCCATGAGCGATTGGTTGGAGCAGATGTTGCTGTTGGCCTTCTCGCGGCGGATGTGCTGCTCGCGTGCCTGCAGGGTGAGCACGAAGGCCCGCTTGCCGTCCACGTCGGTGGTGGCACCCACGATGCGGCCGGGCAACTTGCGCACCAAATCCTTGGTGGACGAGAGGTAGCCCACGTATGGACCGCCGAAGTTGAGCGGCATGCCCAGTGTCTGTCCGTCGCCGCAGGCGATGTCGGCTCCCCATTCGCCCGGAGTCTTCAGCACAGCCAGAGCGGATGGGTCGGCATTGATGACGAACAGCGCCTTGGCGGCATGGATGGCGTCGGCGTATCCGGTGTAGTCCTCGATGATGCCATATTTATTGGGGGAGGAGACGATGACACCTGCCACGTCGCCCGCGGCGAGCTTCGCCTCCATGTCGCTGCGGCTGGTCTCGCCGTCGTGACCGGCAATCGTGTCGAGCTGCACGCCATGGAACTTGGCATAAGTCTTCACCACCGCCATGATGTTGGGGTTCACTGTCTCGGAGATGAGCACACGGTTGCGCTTCTTGGCAGCAGCCACGGTCATGAACATGGCCTCGGCTGTGGCGGTAGGACCGTCGTACATCGACGCGTTGGTGCATTCCAGTCCCGTCAGCTCCGACATCATGCTCTGGAATTCGAAGATGTACTGCAGTGTACCCTGCGAGATTTCAGGCTGGTAGGGAGTGTAGGCTGTGTAGAACTCCGACCGCGACAACAGTTGTGCGATGACGGCCGGTGCATAGTGGTCGTAGGCGCCTGCTCCGGCAAACACCGTCAGCGGCACATTCTTGTGGCCCAACGAGTTGAAGAAGCTGCGCACCTCCTCCTCCGACATCGAAGGAGGCAGGTCGTACTCCTTTTTCCAAATCACTTCCTGGGGAATGTCCGTGTAGAGGTCGTCCAGTGAACCGACACCGATGCGCTCCAGCATGACACGGATGTCCTCTTGTGTATGCGGAAAATATTTGTAGTTCATAGTATGTTGCAAACTGATGTGTTGACGTTATTCCTCACAGATGGCCTCGTATGCCTTGGCGTCGAGCAGTGTGTCGAGCTCCGACGGGTCAGAGAGTTTCACCTTCATGATCCAGTTGGCGAAAGCGTCCTGGTTGATGAGCTCCGGCGCGTTGCTCAGTGCCTCGTTCACTTCCACCACCACGCCTGTCACGGGCGAGTAGAGGTCGCTGGCAGCCTTCACGCTCTCCACGGCACCAAACTCTTCGCCTTTCTCCACTTCGTCGTCCACATCGGGCATGTCCACGTAGACAATGTCGCCCAATGCGTGCTGTGCATAGTCTGTGATACCGACGTATGCAAACTCACTTTCTGCCTTAACCCACTCGTGCGATTCCGCGTAGCGCAATCCTTCCAATATTGTACTCATAATCAAATGTATTTTATAGATGTTATTTTTTATAGTTCTTCTGATAGAAACGTTTTTTGCAAACGGTGCCCTTGAAGGCCTTCTTGCGGATGCGGATGTCCACTTCCGTGCCTAGCGGAGCATACTGGCTGTCGATGAGTGCCATGCAGACACTCTTGCCGGTGGAGATGGAGTTGTAGCCAGTGGTTACGTAGCCTATCTTCACTCCGTTTACCTCCACGTCGTATCCGTTGCGGGGGATGGCTTTGTCCTGCAACTCGATGCCCACAACCTTTTGTGTGACGCCTTGCTCCTTTTGGCGGGCGATGACATCGCGACCGATGAACAGGGGCTTGTTGAGTTTGACGAACATGCTGAGTCCGGCCTCCACGGGGGTGATCTCCTCGCTCAGCTCATGGCCGTAGAGCGGCAGTGCCACCTCGAAGCGCAACGTGTCGCGGCAACCGAGTCCGCAAGGTGCCACTTCCTTGGAGTCGATGAACACGTCCCACACGGTGCGGATGACCTCCGGTGCGGCGTACACCTCGAATCCGTCCTCACCGGTGTATCCGGTGCGGCTCACCAACACCGGCTGTCCGCTGTAGGTCGTCTCCTTGAAGGTGTAGAATTCCAGGTCGGCCACCTTGATGCCCAGGTGCTTTTCTATCATTGCTTCAGCCTCGGGACCTTGCACGGCCACCTCGCCGAACTGGTCGGAGAGGTTCTCCAACTGCACGTCGAAGCCCTTGCTGTTCTCCACAATCCAAGCATAGTCCTTGTCGATGTTGGATGCGTTGATGACCAGGAAATAGTCTGTCGCGGACTTCTTGTAGACCAACAGATCGTCCACCACACCGCCGGTGGGGTAGAGCATCATGCCGTAGAGAATCTGTCCCGGTCCGATGGCTTCCACGTCGTTGGTGAAGATGTAGTTCACATATTTCTCGGCTTCGTTGCCTTTGATGGAAACCTCGCCCATGTGGGACACGTCGAAGATGCCGGCCGCATGGCGCACTGCATTGTGTTCGTCCTTGATGGACGTGTATTCAATAGGCATGTCGAAGCCGGCGAATGGACTCATCTTGGCTCCGAGAGCGAGATGCTTGTCGTGTAAGCAGGTTTTTGCAAATTCTTCCATAATTAGTTATAGGTATAGTTTTTATTGATAGTTTGTTCGCTGAACATAAGTCGCACAAATTCCTCACGGGACAGGTTGAGGATAATCTCCTCCATGCGCACATCCGTCAGAGCCCGACGCACATCGTCCTCACGATAGGGCACTTGGCGCAGGCAGGCTACGAGCCCATGGTCCAGGTCGCCCACCAAAAAGTAGTCGCCCACGAGGTTGAGGTCCTTGATGATGCCGTTCTTCAGTTCGATGCGTAGCTCCAGTTCGCCGGCTGAGGCCACGCGTCCCTTTTTAATAATGGTATAGTGCGGATTGTTGCCGTAGATGAACTTCTCCGTCAGGTATTCCTGCTCAATCTCCTCTATCCGCTTGAGGTCGTCGGTCGTGAGGCGAATCTCGCCGTCGCACATCTGCCGTCGCACGAAGTCCCGGAACTCGTCGATGGAGATGGTGAGGTATTCCGACAGGTTGGTCACATGCTGGCGTACCGAGGCCACGCCCTTGCTCACCAACTTCTCGTTGCTAGGGGTGATGGCACGCACCAGATGTTCTATGTCCGTGTCGAAGAGCATGGTGCCGTGCACGATGCTGCGTCCCGGCAGGTGGTAGAAGGCGTTGCCGGAGACTTTCTTCCCGTGCACCAGGATGTCGTTGCGCCCGGTGGCTTCTGCCTCCACACCCAGCTTGCGCAGCACGAAGGCCACCATGCGCAGATACTTGTCGAAGGTGAAGCGCACGTTGATGTCGTTGGTGATGTAGGAGAACATGATGTTGCTGCGGTCGGCATACACACACCCGCCGCCGCTCTTGCGACGGTAGGTCTCTATGCCGTGCTGACGGCAATAGTCGAGGTTGACCTCATTCTCAATCAGTTGGTTGCGCCCGAAGATGACGGTGGGGTTCACTTGCCACATAAAGAAACACTCCGGCTCAGTGATGTGCCGGGCCACAAACTCCTCCGTCGCCAGATAGAAGGAGAGGCGGCGGGTGGCTTCATCGGGTAGCGAGATGTATTTCATCGTCAGAATTCAGGCTTGCGTTCAATTGCGCCTCAAATATAGGTAATCTTTTTGATACAAACCTAACATTTTGACAATAATTTATTGTTGTAAATGGTATTATCGGGATGGTCTTATTGCACAATGGTGAATTATTATCTTTTTTGTAGATAAAACGATACCTTTCTTTTGCGCTAAGTACGAAAAGATAAGTAAAAGAGAGGAATGGAAAACAAAACTATTCCGGCTCTATTTCGCCAGCGGTAGGCAGCGGTTTCCAGCCGTCGCCAAAGGTGTCATAGGCATCGGTCACTACCACAAAGGCGTTGGGGTCCACCTCGCGAATCTTCAGCTTCACGCTGGTGACCTCTTTGTGACTGACAACCAGGAAGAACATCTCCTTCTCGGCTCCCGTGTAGAGGCCGGTGCTCTTGATGCAAGTGGCGGTGCGGTCCAAATCCTTCAGGATAAAGGATCGCAAATCATCCATCTTCTTGTCGCTGATGACGAACAGCAGCTTGTCGTCCTTGTTGCCGTTGACCACGTAGGCAATGACGCGGGATATGACGAAGATGGAGATCAGCGAATAGAACGAGAGTAACCACGACTTGTTGTTCACCTCGGCCTCACTGCCCACGCCGAAACCGATGACCACGAGTCCGAAGCAGACCACCGTGGCATCCACCAGCAGGATGGCGTTGGAAAACTTGATGTGGCAATACTTCTGTAGCATCATGCCTATCACGTCGCTGCCACCAGAGGTGGCTTGGTTGCGCACCACGATGCCGCTGCCGATACCTATCAGCGTGGCACCGATGATGCAGGTGAGCATCAGGTGTTCGCTCATGTCCAAGCAACCGCCCAGCAGTTGCGTAGGGTCGAGCCGCTCGAGTGCCTCCTGTGTGGGGTAGACCAGTTTGGACATCACGTTCATAATCAGCGGGGTGACCATGGACACCACAATGGTGCGCACGCCCAACTTGGCTCCGAGCAGCACCATCGAGAGTATAAGCAGCGGGATGTCGAACATATAGCCGAACGTACCCACCTGAATGGAGGGAAACAGGTTGTGGAGCACGATGCTGGCACCATAGACACCACCGGGCACAATATTGTAGGGATTGATAAAAAACACGAAGCCTGCTGCCAAGATGGTGCTGCCCAATAGGATGGCTGTCCACGAGAGCCACCACGAGAGCTTTTTGGCTGATTGATAGCCTCTTGGTTTTGATAGATTCTGATTCTCCATAGTTTGGTTTGAATATTTATGCAGCAAATATACGAATGTTCTGGAGAATACGAGCCTTGCTCAAGATAAATTTTATGGAAACCTCTAAAACTCTGTTGTCTTTCTCTTTCGTGGGTGGCAAATGCCCTGCCGATAGATTGGATTCTTAGGGTGCGTTGGCTGTTGTTTGTCAGTCTGTTGGTGGTAAAACACAGGAGGGTATGTCCGAAAGACACACCCTCCCCGTAGGTCGTTTGTCCGAAAAGAAACTTGAAACTTATGCTTCAGCGGGAGCAGCCTCTTCTGCAGCAGGAGCGGCAGCTTCTGTAGCGGCGGCAGCTGCTTCAGCTTCTGCTTTGGCAGCAGCCTCTGCCTCTGCCTTAGCGGCAGCTTCAGCGGCTTTCTTTTCAGCTACTTTCTTGGCGATTTCTTCGTTCACTTTCTTCTCAGCTTCCAGACGCGCTTTCTCGTCGGCTTTCTTCTTCTCCTCGTTCTTAGCCTTCAAAGCTGCCAAGCCATTCTGCTTGTCGGCCTTCCATGCGTCGAACTTGGCTTTAGCCTGATCTTCGCTGAATGCGCCTTTGGCTACACCGCCCAACAGATGTTTCATCATGTAGACACCTTCTCTGGAGAGGATGTTACGAACAGTGTCGGTAGGCTGTGCACCGCATTTTACCCAATACAATGCGCGCTCGAAATTCAAATCTACTGTGGCAGGGTCGGTATTAGGGTTATAAGTACCGATTTTCTCAGTAAATCTACCATCACGTGGTGCTCTTACGTCTGCAATAACGATTGAATAGAAGGCGTAACTTTTACGTCCGTGTCTTTGCAATCTGATTCTTGTTGCCATTTTCTTTAAATTTTTATTTTGTTTATGATTTGAATAATGCCAATAACCCGTATTAGCGACTGCAAAAGTACACTATTCCCATCAGTATACCAAATGTTTGCGTCTGTTTTTCTCATTATTTCCTCTCCTCGTGTGCCCATTGCAGCGGAAAGGCCTCCTGCAACACCTTGTTTTTCAGTAGCGCGGGAAATTCCGGATGCTCACCGAGGAACTTCTCCACCTCGGCGTATGCCTCCTCGCAAGCGTGTCCGCCAAGTAGGGCATAGGCCCAGTTGGAGGGGAAGAAGATGTCGCCCGTGCGTTGCACCTCAGGCATCAGTTCCAGTCCGGCACGTATGTACTTGGTGGCGTAGCGGTCGCGCAAGGGGTGGTTCAGATAGTAGAGCAGACTCTCGGCGTAGGGCTCTATGCGCCGGTTCTCCACCTGCTTCAGACTCTCGAAGAGGGAGTCGAGCTGCAGGGTGTCGGCCGTGCAGGCACGACTGATGAAGTCGAACTGTTGCAGTCGGTCGGGGTTCTGGATGCGGTTGCGCTGCGTGGCGAGAATCTCTTTCTCCTTGTCGGGCAGGCGGAGCGCCAGCTCGTAGGCGGTGTTGGTGTAGTCGTTCTCGCCCCAGTAGGCATTGTCGGCCCGTTGCCATGTGCGGTAATAGGTGTCGATGATTGACTGGGTGGTCATGACCGAACGGAGCCGGCGTTGCACCTGTAGGCGGGCAGAGAGGTCGGGCAGTGTCTGCGACAGTTGGTAGAGTTGTCGCTCCAATGTCTCCCGATAGGGCGCTTGGGTGTTGGCGCAGATGCCGCCCAAATAGCTTATGAGCGAGGCGACAATCAGCGGATTGCTCTCCTGGGCAATGCCTTGCTTGAACGAGTCCGCCAATGGCTCCGCATCAATGAAACGGTGGTGGAGATAGTTTTCGTAGAGGGTCATGAGTACCGACTGGCGGGTGAGGTCGTCACCGAGTTGTTGCCAATGTCCCGACAGATAGTTGAGGCTCGCTTCGTTGAGCACAAAGTATCCGTAGCCCCGCCCGTCTGTGTTGGGGATGATGACGTCGGGTATATATAATAAGGTATAGCTTTGTTCCTTCTTCAGCAGGTTCACCTTCACGGTGTCGGTCTGCTGACCGTGCCGTGTGATGACGGAGAACTCCTGCGGCCATACGAGTCCGCGTCCGAACGGGTCGTCCTGGCGTACCGTGAAGCCGTTGTCGGTAGGGGTGAAGTGGATGGTGGGCATACCTCTCTCCTTAACCCACACCTGGCTGAAGGTCTTGAGGTCGAAGAGGGTCTGGCTGTCGAGGATATCCACCAGGTCGTCCCATGTGGCATTGTCGTAGGCGAACTTTTGCAGGTAGAGGCGGATGCCTGTGCGGAAAGCTTCCGGACCGAGTATGTCCGCCATCTTCAGCATCACCACCGGGGCCTTGTTGTAGATGATCTGCCCGTAGATGAGGCCGGCATCCTTCAGATTGTCCAGCGGCTGTTGGATGGCGGTGGAGCCTTGCGTACGGTCCTCGCTGAGCGCCGCCTTGTAGAAGGTGCGCAGGTTGTTGAGTCGGTGGTTCACGTCGGGGAACATCGGCTCGGTGATGAGGGCGGCAAAGTAGTTGGCAAACACCTCTTTGGTCCACACGTCGTCGAACCAGGCCATCGTCACCAGATCGCCAAACCACATGTGGGCTGTCTCGTGGGCTATCAGACTGGCACGGTTCAGCTCCTCGTCGGGGGTGGCATGTTCGTTGAGAAACATGCGCCGGTCGTTGTAGAGCGTGGCTCCCGTGTGCTCCATGCCCCCGTACTGGAAACCCGGCAGGATGATGAAGTCGTATTTGGCGAACGGGTAGGGGATGTCGGTATACTCCTCGAGCCAGCTGAGCGATGCGAACACTTGGTTGAAGATGGTGTCCATCTGCTTCAGCTTCGCAGGGTCGGTCTCGCGATAGTAGGCCGAGATGGTGCGGCCGTCCAGGGTGCGGGTCTGTTGCTGGAACTTGCCGACGACAAACGAGAAGAGGTAGGTGCTCAGCGGTTCGGTGGGCATGAACACAATCTCCTTCCGTCCCTCCTTGGTGCTCGTCTGACTGTGGACGGTGGTGTTGGAGACGGCTACCCACTCCTCGGGCACGTCCAGCCGCAGCGTGTATTCCGCCTTCAGGTTGGGTTGGTCGAAGCAGGGGAACAGCGTACGTGCACGGTCCGGCACCAGCAGGGTGTAGAGGTAATCGCTGTTGCGGTTGAGCGATTGGTCGCCGGCGATGAAGCCGATGGTCACCTCGTTGACACCTTCCCGGGTGTAACTCTCGGGGATGAAGAGATGCTCGTCCTTGAAGTCTGTCTCACTCTCCTTCACGCTGACACCGTTCACGCAGAGCGAGAAGAGTTGGTTGCGCTCTCCCTTGAAGTCAACAACGATGGGTTGTCGTTCCTTCTCCGTCACCTCGATGGTGACCGATCCCGTCACCACCTCGTGTTGACTCTCGGGGATGTGGAAACTAAGGCGGTAGTGCAAATCGCTGAGGTTTGCCTTGCGCCAGTCCGCCAGGCTCTTCTCCACGCCGGGGTTGAGGGCGCCCTCCGGAACGGATGTGCCGTTGTGGCAGGCGGTGAGGAAGAGCAAATAAGCCGCACAACAGAGTGCGCGGCTTACGGTGTGATTGGTTATCTGTAGAGTTCTCTTAACCATTTCTCCAATTCTTCAGTCCATTGTCGTTTGTAGAGGAACGTCTCCTTGTAGCCGAATCCGTGTCTGCCATTGGGGTAGATGTGCATCGTTGCCTGCACCTTGTTCTTGATCAGCGCCTCGTAGTAGCGCAGACTGTTTGCAGGAGGTACGGTGGTGTCGTCACTTGCCAGAACGATAAAGGCGGGCGGCGTGTCGGCAGTCACTTGCATATCGTTGGAGTAGAGCTTGATGTCCTCTTCGGATGGATTCTCGCCCAGCAGGTTGAGGAACGACCCTTTGTGGCTGATGGCCGGGTCGTAGCAAATGACCGGATAGAGCAGGATTTGGAATGCCGGACGTGTCTCGGCGGTAAAGTGGGTGGCTGCCGTTGAGGCCAAGTGACCACCGGCAGAGGCTCCCATGATACCTATTTTATTAATGTCCACGTTCCACTCCGAAGCGTGGGCCTTCACGATGCGGATGGCTTCCCGTGCATCGCTCAAGGGTACCTCCTTGTGTCCGTTTGGCATACGGTATTTCAGCACCACGTAGGTGATGCCTTGTCCGTTGAACCAGTCCGCCATGCTGAAACCCTCGTTTTGCATGGAGAGATGCACATAACCTCCGCCCGGACAGGCAATGACCGCCATGCCGTTGGGCTTATCGGCCGGGAAAACGTAGAGTATAGGGTCAGTCACATTGGTCGGTCTATCCGGAGTCTTCAGACGCTCGGCTTCCGTGATGCCGTTGCTGTTGGGTGCTCCGTTGGGCCACACCTTTATCTCAACAGGTTTCTGTGCCTGTGCGGCGAATCCCGCCATTATCAGTGCACTCAATAGTACATTTCTCAATTTCATGATATCTCTTGGTCTTTATAGGTCCATAATTATTTGTTCAATTTCATACTGGCTTTTATCATGTAGACAATCAGGATGATGTACATGACCAGAGAGAGCACTTCGCTCAGCGGGTTCCCCAACCAAGCCGTGTTCACGAGGTCGATGCCGCCGAAACGCATCGCTGCGCTGACGACTCCCATCAAGGCACCGCCGGCAATGAATCCCGAAGCGAGCAGTGTACCCTTCTCGCCACGCTCCTTATTCACCTGAGCATCCTTGCTGCGTGTGGTCACGTACCAGTTGATGGCACCGCCCACAACCAACGGGATGTTCAGTTCCAAGGGGATGAACATACCCAAAGCGAAGGCCAGGGCCGGCACTTTGAAGTAGGTGAGAACGATGGCCAACAGGGCGCCGATGCCATAGAGCAGCCACGGTGCCCCCACACCGCTCATCAATGGTTCGATGACGGCGGCCATGGCGTTGGCTTGTGGTGCGGCCAACTGTCCGCTCGTGAAGCCGTAGGTCTGGTTCAGAATCATGATGACCCCACCCACGGTGGCGGCAGATACCAGCGTGCCGAGGAATTTCCATCCCTCCTGTTTCTGCGGGGTGCTGCCCAACCAATAGCCAATCTTCAAGTCAGTGATGAATCCGCCTGCCATGGAAAGGGCCGTGCATACCACACCGCCCATGATGAGGGCGGCCACCATGCCGGCAGTGCCGGTCAGTCCCACAGCCACCATGATAACAGAGGCCAGGATGAGCGTCATCAGCGTCATGCCCGAAACCGGGTTGCTGCCTACGATGGCAATGGCGTTGGCCGCTACCGTGGTGAAGAGGAAGGCGATGACAGCCACCAGCACGAGTGCTACTACCGTGTGCAAAATGTTGCCTTGCATCACGTCGAAGTAGAAGAATAGAAGTACCAATAATAAGGTAAAGATGGAACCGAAGGCGATAATCTTCATTGAGAGGTCCTTCTGTGTGCGCTCCACGACGGCTGTGCCGACACCCTTGCCGCGCATCTCCTTCGATGCCAGACCCACGGCACTCTTGATGATGCCCCATGAGCGGATGATGCCGATTATGCCTGCCATGGCGATGCCACCGATGCCGATGCTCTTCGCATACTTGGTGAAAATCATCTCGGGCGACATCTCCGATACGGTGCACGTGATACTAGGGTCCCACATGTTGAGTACACTGTCACCCCAAATGAGAGAGATGCCGGGGATGATGACCCACCACACGGCAATGGATCCCAGGCAGATGATGGCGGCGTACTTCAGTCCGACGATGTAGCCCAAGCCGAGTACGGCAGCTCCGGTGTTCACCTTGAACACCAGTTTCGCCTTGTCGGCTATCACCTCACCCAATCCGCATACACGGGTGGTGAAATTTTCGTTCCACCAACCGAAGGTGGCGATGACGAAGTCATACAGACCGCCTATCAGTCCGGCGAACAACAGCGGTTTGGCCTGGCTGCCGCCCTTTTCGCCCGAAACCAACACTTGTGTGGTGGCTGTGGCCTCGGGGAAAGGATATTTCCCATGCATGTCTTTCACGAAATATTTGCGGAACGGTATCAGGAAAAGGATGCCCAGTACGCCTCCCAGCAGCGAACTGATGAACACCTGGAAGAAGTTGACTGTCATCTCTGGGTACTTTGCCTGCAGAATATACAGAGCCGGCAAGGTGAAGATGGCTCCAGCCACAATCACGCCCGAGCAGGCTCCGATGGACTGGATGATGACATTCTCGCCCAGGGCGTTCCTGCGCTTGGCTGCGCCCGAGATGCCCACGGCGATGATAGCGATAGGTATGGCTGCCTCGAACACCTGCCCCACCTTCAGTCCCAGATAGGCGGCCGCGGCGGAGAACAGGATAGCCATGCCGATGCCCCACAGTACCGACCAAAGGTTCACTTCGGGGTAATTCTTCTTGGGTGACATAATTGGTTCGTACGTTTCTCCCGGCTCCAGTGGACGGAACGCGTTCTCCGGTAGCCCTGACTTTTCTTCTTCTTCTTTCATAAAATACGTAGTTTAGAGGTTGTAACATGTCTATAATTATCGTCAGGATGACCATAATATTTACTGCTAGGCAGCACTTTGTCATCACGCACTTTCGATAACAGAGCCAAAAGTATGAAAAAATGTTTCTGCCCACAATGTTTTCTTCTAAAAATAGATGTAGCGTATCGAATATTTATAGTACATTTGCAGCGATATTGTAATGTCTAGTTTGCAAAATGGCCGATAATATAGAACATTTGGGTATCGTGGAACACATCAATGGGCGTCATATTCAGGTGCGTATTGTACAGAAATCCGCTTGTTCAGCCTGTGCCGCTAAGTCGTTGTGCCACTCGTCCGAGAGCAAGGAGAAGATGATTGACGTCTACGACTCCGACGCCGCTGTGCAGGTAGGCGATGAGGTGGTGGTCTATGGCACTGTCTCCATGGGGCTGCAGGCCGTAGCGTTGGCGTTCGTCGTGCCCTTCATCGTGCTCATAGCTGCTCTGTTCGTGGCCTACCTCCTTACAGCGGGCAACGAGCTGGTGTCCGGTGTGGTGGCGATGCTGACGGTTATACCTTATTATATAGTGCTCTATTTCTTGCGGCACAAACTCACCAGAAAATTTTCATTTACTATAAAACCTAATAAATAACTAACTTATGAATTTAATTCTTATAGCAGTGATTTCGTTGGGTGTCATAGGATTGATCTCTGCGGTCATCCTGTATGTCGCTTCGAAGAAGTTCGCTGTGTATGAAGATCCGCGGATTGCTCAAGTAGCAGAAGTGTTGCCTCAGGCAAATTGCGGAGGATGTGGTTATCCCGGTTGCTCGGGTTTTGCCGGCGCATGTGTGAAGGCGGGCTCGCTCGAAGGTAAACTGTGTCCGGTAGGCGGTCAGCCGGTAATGGCCAAAGTCGCTGCCATTCTGGGATTGGAAGCTGCTGCAACGGAACCGAAAATAGCGGTTGTCCGTTGTAACGGAAGTTGTGAACATCGTCCTCGCACGACCAAGTACGACGGTGTGAACTCGTGTGCCATCGCCAACGCTACCTATGGTGGTGAGACGGGATGTACGTTTGGCTGTCTTGGATGCGGCGACTGCGTGGCTGCATGTAAGTTCGATGCCATCCACATGAATCCCGAGACGGGACTGCCCGAGGTGGACGAAGAGAAGTGTACGGCCTGCGGCGCATGCTCCAAGGCTTGTCCGCGCCACATCATCGAGCTCCGTCCGAAAGGTAAGAACAACCGCCGCATGTACGTTCAGTGCGTCAACAAAGATAAAGGCATCATTGCCCGTAAGGCTTGTGCCGTGTCCTGCATCGGTTGCGGCAAGTGCGTGAAGGTTTGCCAGTTCGAGGCCATCACGCTGGAGAACAACCTGGCTTACATCGACCCGGCGAAGTGCCGCTCGTGCCGCAAGTGCGAGGCTGAATGTCCGCAGGGAGCCATCATCGCCAAGAACTTCCCTCCACGGAAACCGAGGGTGGAAGCCGCTCCTGAGGCCGCTAAGCCCGAAGCTGCTCCAACAGCCGCACAGGCCGCTAAGCCCGAGACTCCCGTGGTTCAGCCGCAAACAGCCGCTCCCACAACGGAGGCACCGGCAGTCAACGCCGAGAAGTAATTTAATGGAATACTAAAGAAATAATAGATAACAAAGTGAAGACATTTAGAATTGGTGGTGTACATCCATCAGAAAATAAATTGTCCGCCGGCAAGGCGATTGAGACATTGGCGCTGCCTACGCAGGCCGTGTTCCCATTGTCGCAGCACATTGGCGCACCCGCTACCGCTATCGTGAAGAAAGGCGATGTAGTGAAGGTGGGCACGAAGATAGCTGAAGCAGGCGGTTTCGTATCGGCACCGATTTTCTCTTCCGTATCGGGAAAGGTAAACAAAGTCGATACGGTCATTGATGCCAGTGGTTATCGTAAACCTGCGATATACATAGATGTTGAAGGCGACGAGTGGGAAGAGTCCATCGACCGCAGCGCCGACTTGGTACGTGAGTGCAACCTGACTCCCGAGGAGATTGTTGCCAAAATCAAAGAGGCTGGCGTTGTCGGTATGGGCGGTGCCTGCTTCCCCACACACGTGAAGCTCTGTCCTCCTCCGGGAAGCAAGGCCGAGTGTGTCATCATCAACGCCGTGGAGTGCGAGCCTTACCTGACCGCCGACCACCGCTTGATGCTGGAGAAGCCCGACCAGATACTGGTGGGCGTGTCCATCCTGATGAAGGCTGCCAAGGTGACCAAAGGCTACATCGGCATCGAGAACAACAAGCCCGACGCCATCAAGCTGATGACCGAGAAGGCTGCCGGCTATCCCGGCATCGAGATTGTTCCCTTGAAAGTGAAATATCCTCAAGGAGGTGAGAAACAGCTGGTGGACGCTGTCATCAACCGCCAGGTGCCGGCTCCTCCCGCAATCCCCGTCAACGTGGGTGCAGTGGTGCAGAATGTGGGTACCGCCTACGCTGTGTACGAAGCCGTTCAGAAGAACAAACCTCTGTTCGAGCGCATCGTCACCGTCACGGGTAAGTCCCTGAAGAATCCGTCGAACTTCCTCACCCGTATGGGTACCCCGATGAGCCAGCTGATTGACGCTGCCGGTGGTCTGCCCGAGGATACGGCGAAGGTGATTGGCGGTGGACCGATGATGGGAAAAGCCTTGGCTAACACCGAGGTGCCTATCTGCAAGGGTAGCTCCGGTGTGTTGCTGATGAGCGACAAAGAGGCTTCGCGCGCCGAGGCTCAGCCTTGCATCCGTTGTGCGAAGTGTGTCAGTGCCTGCCCGATGGGCCTGGAGCCCTTCTTGTTGGCTACGCTCTCTTCGTTCAAGGATTGGGAGCGTGTGGAGAAAGAAGACATCACGTCATGTATTGAGTGTGGCTCGTGCCAGTTTACCTGTCCGTCACATCGTCCGTTGCTGGACTACATCCGCATGGGCAAGACCACAGTGAACGGTATCATCCGTGCTCGTAACGCTAAAAAATAATATCGAATCGTTATGGCAAATAAATTAATTATATCATTATCTCCGCACGTACACAGCGGCGACAGTGTGCAGAAGAACATGTATGGCGTGCTCATCGCCTTGATTCCTGCACTCCTCGTTTCCTTCATATTTTTCGGACTGGGAGCCGTTGTGGTGACATTGACGTCGGTTGCGGCCTGTTTGTTCTTTGAGTGGGCTATCACCAAGTTCATCCTCAAAAGGGAGAAGTCGACCATCTGCGATGGCTCCGCTATCATTACCGGTGTGCTGTTGGCTTTCAACTTGCCCTCGAACCTCCCGTTGTGGATTATCATCATCGGTGCTCTGGTGGCTATCGGCATCGGCAAGATGACCTTCGGTGGCTTGGGTTGCAACCCCTTCAACCCCGCGTTGGTGGGACGTATCTTCCTGTTGATCTCTTTCCCCGTACAGATGACCAGTTGGCCTAAGGTGGGACAGCTGGGCAGCTATCTCGACGCAGAGACCGCAGCCACTCCGCTGGCCTTGATGAAGCAGGCCGTTCACGGCGACGCTTCCGCCCTAAGCCAGTTGCCTTCGTCGTTCGACATGTTCATCGGCAACAATGCCGGATGTATAGGTGAGGTGAGTGCTTTGGCGCTGCTGATCGGTCTGGTCTACATGTTGTGGCGCAAGATCATCAGCTGGCACATCCCCGTTTCCATCATCGCTACGGTGTTTGTGTTCTCCGGCTTGATGCACTTGGTGAACCCCGAGATGTACGCTTCTCCCGTGTACCATCTGTTGAGCGGTGGTCTGATGCTGGGTGCCATCTTCATGGCAACGGACTATGTGACCTCGCCTATGACTCACAAAGGCATGATTATCTATGGCGTGGCCATCGGTTTCCTCACTGTTGTGATCCGTCTGTTTGGCGCATATCCCGAAGGTATGTCTTTCGCTATCTTCATCATGAATGCGTTCACCCCGTTGATCAATACATATTGCAAACCTAAAAGATTTGGGGAGGTGATAAAGAAATGAAAAAGTTAGAATCTTCATTCACAAACATGGTTGTCGTGTTGACTGCGGTGACCGTGATAGCCGGTCTGTTGCTGGGCTATGTCAACCAAGTGACATTGGAGCCTATCGCTCAGGCCAACAAGAAGGCGTTGAACGACGCCATTGCCGAGGTGATGCCCGAAGGGTATGACAACAACCCGGGCGAGGCCCCCGAAGAGGTGGAGCATGACGGCGTTACCTACAAGGTGTACAAGGCTACCAAGGGTGGCGAATTCATCGGTGCTGCCGTGGAGGCACAGTCCAACGGCTTCGGTGGTGCGCTCACTATCCTGGTGGGCTTCGACAAAGATGGCAACATCAAAGATTACTCTTTGCTGAGCCATAGCGAGACTCCGGGCTTGGGATCGAAAGCTTCTTTCTGGTTCAAGGAAGGAAACAAGGGTAGCATCGTCGGGATGAACCCCGGACAGGGTGAGCTGACGGTGAGCAAGGACGGTGGTCAGATTGACGCCATCACCGCCTCCACCATCACCTCGCGCGCATTCCTGAAGGCTGTGAACAATGCCTACGCTGTGTATGCCGCACAGAACGGACAGCAGGTGGACGTGCAGAGCGGTGCCACGCAGCAGGCTGCTGAGAACAATGTAGAACAAAACTAATGAAAGGAGCGAATTATGAATAACTTGAAAGTATTGATAAACGGTATTGTAAAGGAGAATCCGACATTCGTTCTTCTTTTGGGTATGTGTCCTACGTTGGGAACTACCTCATCGGCCATCAACGGTATGGGCATGGGACTCGCCACCATGGCGGTGCTCATCTGCTCCAATTTCATGATCTCCCTCATCAAGAACCTGGTGCCCGATATGGTGCGCATCCCGGCTTACGTGGTGGTCATCGCCTCGTTGGTGACCATCCTTCAGATGGTGATGCAGGCCTTCGTGCCGGCGTTGTACGCCACCTTGGGATTGTTCATCCCGTTGATTGTGGTCAACTGTATCATTCTGGGCCGTGCTGAGGCTTTCGCTGCCAAGAACTCACCCATCCCTTCCATCTTCGATGGTCTGGGCATCGGTCTGGGCTTCACCATTGCCTTGACATTGCTGGGTAGTGTGCGCGAACTTCTGGGTACAGGCAAGATCTTCGGTCTGAGCATCTTCCCCGAGAACTACGGAATGCTTATCTTCGTGTTGGCTCCGGGTGCCTTCTTCGCATTGGGCTATCTGATTGCCATCGTGAACAAAATCAAGAAAGCGTAACCATTTAATAAAAGAAAACTTATGGAATATCTCTTAATATTTATCACCGCCATCTTTGTGAACAACATCGTGTTGTCACAGTTCCTTGGCATCTGTCCGTTCTTGGGCGTATCCAAGAAGGTGGAAACAGCTATGGGTATGGGAGCGGCCGTTGCGTTTGTGTTGACTATCTCCACCATCGTGACCTTCCTCGTGCAGAAGTTCGTGTTGGACCCCTTCGGTCTGGCATACCTGCAGACTATCGCTTTCATCCTTATCATCGCTGCCCTTGTGCAGATGGTTGAAATCATTCTGAAGAAAGTCTCTCCGGCCCTCTACCAGGCCCTGGGCGTGTTCCTTCCGTTGATTACCACCAACTGCTGTATCCTCGGAGTGGCTATCTTGGTCATCCAAAAGGACTTCGACCTGCTGACAGGTGTCGTTTACGCCTTCTCCACAGCCCTCGGTTTTGCGTTGGCACTGATTGTCTTCGCCGGCATCCGCGAGCAGTTGAATCTGGTGAAGATACCGAAAGGCATGCAGGGAATGTCCATCGCCCTGATTACGGCCGGTCTGCTCTCCATGGCATTCATGGGCTTCTCCGGTGTGGACAAGGGCTTGCAGGCATTGTTTGGCTTGTAAGAAAATAAGTCATAGACATACAAACATTCATCAAAGTTGTGGCAAACTTAGGGTTTGTCACAACTTTTTTTTCGTATGGCACGGAAATCCCGAACTTATTATCTAATTTTGCTATCTCAAACAATAATCTTTATAATATAAGAATTAAACTAGAGATAGAATGAAAGGGAAAATCTTAGTTACAGGAGGTACAGGCTTCATCGGTTCACATACCACGGTGGAGCTCATACAGAGTGGTTATGAAGTAGTTGTCGTCGACAACTTGTCCAACTCCAAGGCGGAGGTAATTGATTCCATCGAGGAGATAACAGGCGTGCGTCCGGCATTCGAGAATCTGGATTGCTTAGATTTCGAAGGTTTGGACCGTGTGTTCTCGAAGTATCAAGGCATCAATGCCATCATCCACTTCGCGGCCAACAAGGCAGTAGGGGAGTCGGTGCAGAAGCCGCTGAAGTACTATCGCAACAACATCGTGTCGCTCGTCAATCTGTTGGAACTTATGCCTAAATACAATGTTGAGGGCATCGTGTTCTCGTCCTCTTGTACCGTTTATGGACAGCCGGACGTGTTGCCTGTGACTGAGGATGCTCCCGTGAAGAAGGCAGAGTCTCCTTACGGCAACACCAAACAGATTAACGAGGAAATTATCCACGACACCGTGAAGTCCGGATTGCCCATCAAGGCCATTCTTCTCCGTTATTTCAATCCCATCGGTGCCCATCCGTCCGCAAAGATTGGCGAGTTGCCCAATGGTGTGCCCATGAACCTGATTCCTTTCCTCACCCAGACGGCTATCGGCATCCGCGAGAAGCTGAGCGTCTTCGGCGACGATTACAATACGCCCGACGGATCGTGCATCCGCGACTATATCAATGTGGTGGACCTTGCCAAAGCCCATGTGGTGGCTATCGACCGTATGCTGCAGAACAAACAGGCAGAACCGGTGGAGGTGTTCAACATCGGTACCGGTCATGGACTCTCTGTGCTCGAGCTGATTCACGCCTTCGAGTCCGCTACGGGTGTGAAGCTCAACTACCAGATTGTAGGCCGTCGTTCGGGCGACATCGAGCAGGTATGGGCCAATCCCGAGAAAGCCAACAAGGTGTTGGGCTGGAAAGCCGAGACGAGCATCGAGGATACACTTCGCTCAGCCTGGAAGTGGCAGCAGCACCTTCGTGAGGCGGGCATCCAATAGAACTCAAACTTTTGCGGTGCAAAATACTCAGGCGGCAGCGGTCACAACCACTGCCGCCTGTTTGCTCCATACGGTTCAGCTAGAAAAATCTTGTGCGGTATAACCTTATACGATTGTGACGCTGCGACACAATTCGGTTTGTAACACTCTCTGGAGGTGCACCCTTGCAGTGCATCCTACAACCGCTCGCAATCCTGCAACCAGAGGGCGGAGCTGGCGTCGCTCGGCATGCGCCAATCGCCACGGGGAGTCAACACCACGGAGCCTACTTTGGGACCGTCGGGCAGACACGAACGCTTGAACTGCTGGTTGAAGAAACGGCGGAAGAAGACCTTTAGCCACTTCTTGATGACTTCGTCGGGGTAACGACCATCGAAGGCACGTTGCGCCAGGAAATAAATCTTCGCGGGGCGCGCTCCGTAGGTGAAGAAGTGGTAGAGGAAGAAATCGTGAAGCTCGTACGGACCCACCAAATCCTCGGTCTTCTGCTTGATGTTGCCTTGCTCGTCGGCGGGGATGAGTTCCGGACTGATGGGGGTGTTCACGATGTCGAGGAGCGTGAGGCGAGAGTCCTCGTCCATATCGTTGCGCGCCACCCAGGTGACGAGGTGCTTCACCAGAGTCTTGGGAATGCTCGTGTTGACGGCGTACATCGACATGTGGTCACCATTGTAGGTGGCCCAACCCAGTGCCAGCTCGGAGAGGTCGCCCGTGCCGACAACGATTCCGTTCGTCTGGTTCGCTACATCCATCAGTATCTGTGTGCGTTCGCGTGCCTGTCCGTTCTCGTAGGTCACGTCGTGCACGTCGATGTCGTGGTTGATATCTTTGAAATGCTGTATGCAGGCCTCCTTGATGGAAATCTCGCGGATGGTGATGCCCAACGATTGCATCAACTGCAAGGCGTTGTTGTAGGTGCGGTCCGTTGTGCCGAAGCCCGGCATCGTGATGCCGATTATTCCCTTGCGGTCGAGCCCAAGCTTGTCGAACGTGCGGGTGCATACCAGCAGGGCGAGTGTCGAGTCCAGTCCGCCGGAGATGCCAATGACTGCGGTGTGGCAATGTATGTGAGTCAATCGTTTCGCCAGTCCGCTCACCTGGATGGCGAAAATCTCCTCGCAGCGGTTGTCCAACTCTTGTCCGGCGGGGACGAAGGGCAGGGCTTCTATCTGTCGGGTCAACGTGATGGGTTTCGGTCGTACGCTCTCCGTGTCGATATGCGCGGCGCGTTCCTTCACCTCATATTGCACGCTGGTGGCGAAGGTTGTGTTGATGCGGCGTATGGTGCGTAGGTTCTCCACGTCCACCTCGCTGCAGATGAGCTGCGGCTCCAGAGAGAAGCGCTTGGATGAGGCAAGTGTGCGGCCATATTCGTAAATCAGTCCGTTGCCGGCAAAGACGAGGTCCGTGGTGGACTCGCCGAGGCCGCACGATGAGAAGACGTAGCCGGCGATGCAGCGTGCCGACTGCTGGCTGAGGAGCGAGCAGAGGTAGTTGTGCTTGGCGATGCTCTCGTTGTCGGCGGACATGTTGAAGATAATCTCCGCACCATTGAGCGCCAACAGACTGCTGGGTGGAATGGGGGCCCACACGTCCTCGCAGATCTCTATGCCGAAGCAGCAAGTGGGTGTGTCGAACACCATGTTGGCGTTCAACGGAACCTCCTGACCCAGTAGCTCGATGGTCGTCTGCAGTCCGTGTCCGCTGTGGAACCAACGTTGCTCATAGAACTCGCGGTAGTTGGGCAGATATATTTTCGGCACGATGCCAAGCAGGCTGCCGTTTTGGATCACCACGGCACAGTTGTAGAGCGTGCCTTCTACCATCAGCGGCATTCCTACCAGGGCGATGCATTGTTTGCCTACGGTGGCGGAGACGATGGACTGCAGCGCCCTGAGGCTCTCGCTCAGCAACAGCTCGTGGGCGAACAGGTCACCGCAGGTGTAGCTGGTGATGCTCAACTCGGGGAATACGATGATTTCCATACCGCCCTGTTCCGCCTCGTCTATTTGGCTGATTATCTGTTCCGCATTATATTGACAATCGGCTACCTTCACACTCGGAATGGCTGCCGCTACCTTCACAAATCCAAAATTCTGCATACTTCTATACATTATATATTATAATAGGAGCAAAAATACGGCAAATAATCGAGACCGCAACACTTATTCGTCCAAAAGCGTCGCCTTCCGGGTGTTTACCGGACTTAGAGTGTCTGTTCGGCTGTCTGCAGAGCGTAATTCATCTCCTGTGCATCGGGATTTGTCTCTCGCATACCGCCATCCGTCTTAAGTTGTTAATAGTTTGAAAAAATTGTGCCGGATAGTTTGGAGGGAATGATAATCTCTCTATATTTGCAATGGATTTGAAATTGTAATCATTACAAACCTGAAGAGATGAAAACAATTGAACTGGTTTCGGAATTGGAAAAATACGGCATCAAAGCTTCTGTACAACGGATGGCGATAATGCACTATCTGCTGACGCATCGGATACACCCTACGGTGGACGAAATCTTTACGGCTTTGTCGCCGAAGTATCCTACGCTGTCGCGCACCACGGTGTACAACACACTGAAGCTTTTTGTTGAGCATGGAGCCACTCAGATGCTCACTATCGACGAGAAGGTGACCTGCTTCGACGGGGATGTGACGCCCCATGCCCACTTCCTCTGTCGTCGCTGCGGACGGATATTGGATATCCCGCTGCAGAACGTCAACGGACAGGACTTCTCCCACATGACCATCGACGGAAACCAGGTGGCGGAAATTCATCAGTATTACAAAGGCATCTGCAAGACCTGTCTGCAGGAACTGGAGAAAGGACTCTCGCCGGACGACAAGGAGTAAAACGGTCTTCCCTGAGAATTCGGAGAGCCCGGCCGGAATGCGATTGAATCGGGTGATGCGACTCCCGGTAACGGTTCGGTCGGAGTATGAAACGAGGCTGATGCGTGAGCAGACATGAATAATAGAGCATGAATAATAGAGATTGAAAATAATATTTGACTAACTAACTTAAAATTTTTACGATTATGGCTAAGAAATTTATTTGTACGGTATGTGGTTATGTGCACGAAGGTAATGAAGCTCCCGAACGTTGTCCGCAATGCAAGGCTCCGACTTCGAAGTTTAAGGAACTGGATGAGACGGCGGCACTGGAGTTCGAGACCGAGCACGTAATCGGCATTGCCAAGGGTAGCGACGAGGAGATGCTGAAGGACCTCAATGCGCACTTCAACGGCGAGTGTTCCGAGGTGGGTATGTATCTGGCTATGAGCCGACAGGCGGACCGCGAGGGTTATCCCGAAGTGGCAGAGGCTTTCAAACGCTATGCTTGGGAAGAGGCAGAACACGCCGCCAAGTTTGCCGAACTGCTGGGTGACATGGTGTGGGACACCAAGACTAATTTGGAGAAACGCATGAGCGCTGAGTCGGGGGCCTGCGCCGACAAGAACCGCATCGCACGCCGTGCCAAGGAACTCGGTCAGGATGCCATCCACGACACCGTTCACGAGATGGCCAAGGACGAGGCACGCCATGGCAAAGGCTTCGAAGGTCTGTACAACCGCTACTTCAAGAAGTAAAATATTTTCATTGGTTTGGGGAGACTGTTGCCGGTGTGGGCGACGGCAAGTGCACAGAGACTTTGGTGAGGAGGATGAACTCGCCGAAGTCTCCTCACTTTTTGGCGGTTTCGCCTCAGTCTTTCATGTAAAAGAGGCGTGTGTGGCTCGATTGAGGATGCTACTGTGAAAAAGAATAAAATTATTGGGCTAAATCGATTGTTTTTACGTGAGAAATATCTAATTTTAAAGTTATTATTGACATGAAGTGGTTTGTGACTAACATAAAACAATGGATTGTTGAGGAAAGATGTAAATTAAAATATTAAACTAACACATATAACACATAGGTAAAAGGTATGAAAACGAAAAAAATTGGACATGTGGCAACCGCATTTCTGTTAGCGGGGAGCGGTATATTGACTTTGAATTCATGTCAGGAGCAGAAGAATCTTTATGATGAGGGTGGTCCTGGCGACAAGACGGTGGAGGAGTATTTTGACTTCAACACATACAGCACGGTGGCTTTCGACCTCAACTACGGAAGCTATGGAGCCAATCGTTTGCTCAGCATCTACGTGAGCAATCCGTTCAAGGCTGTTGCCGCGGGCGAGACACAGCCTCAAGGCGATGCGTCTTACCTGATTTTTGCTGACGAGAACGGACGCTTCAGCGGCGACGTGAAGTTGCCTTCCTACACTGACTC
>CAVINS010000006.1:0-9383 GCA_963643925.1 Bacteroidaceae bacterium | reverse complement strand
CACTGACTCCGTGTGGGTCTACGCCTCCGGCTTCGGAGTGCCCGCTCTCACGGCAACCCGTGTGAAGGACGGAAAGGTGACGCTGGACCTCACCAAGAGCACGAAAGCTACACGCGCTGGTCTGGCAACCCGTTTGGCAGACCCCGTTTACGCACAACTAGAGAATGCTGACATGCGGCTCTACGAAATTGTGGCTGTGGGTGACATCTATGGTGCCCCCGACGACAAAAACGGACTGATGAGTGCGGGAAATGTAAGTGCCAAAGAATTGTCGAATCTACAATATGCTTTGTGGGCGCATAATAGTGAAAAAATAGCAGAATTGGATAACAGTAGTTTGGCCTTGGGCGCTAATAAGGTAAACGCGGAGATTGCTACTGAGTACACCGACAGTGAGGGCAACATCCACACAGTGGACAATGCTGAATTGTGGATTACCTTCGTCAACGAGAACGGATGGAACGAGAATACGCTCGGATACTATTATTATAAGAGCGGCAAGGTGCCTGCAAGTGCATCTGAGGTGGACAAGTTCATCATCATCCCGAATGCTTCTGTTTCTGGAAGTGCTCCTTTCGGTACTCACAACAATTATTGGAATTTTGAAGCGGACAAGGCTCCGATTAAGATGAACGACCGCTTCCAGTTGCTGTTCAAGAAAGAGGACGGAACGTTCACTACCAAGTTCCCTGCCGGATACACCATTGGATATTTCATCATCTCTGATGGCTTCGGACGGGATTTTGACTCGCAAAGTGTATCTTACAAAACGGACAATGAGTTTATGTACTCCAACGAGGAGTGGAACGTCGGTGGCAAGAAAAGTTTCATGGCGGGCATCTTGAACAACAACGGTACGATTGTCTATGGTGTAGAGGATGGTATGGATAAAAGCTTTGAGGACGTGCTGTTCACGGTGGACGGCAATCCCAACTATGTCTTGAAAGACCATAATCTTCCGCGTCTCGACACCGAGGCGGGCGAGTTGTGGATAACCGAGTATACCTATAAAACATATGCTTTCGAGGACAAATGGCCCGAGCATAACGGTGGCGACTACGACCTCAACGACGTAATCATCCAGCACTGCCGTGCCGTCACTTTCGGTAACTTGTGCAACGACATCAGAACCATCGAGGATGTGTTTACCCCTGTGCAAGAGTCGAACGCAGCTACCTATACCAATGCCTTCGCCGTGCAGTTCAAGAACTTCGTTTTGGAACATGGCTCTATGACAGGATGCGTTCTGAGCGACGGCATGATTGACGAGACGGAGACCGGCAGTGTCATCATTACCGAGGACACCAAGGCTTCCCGCGGCTATCCTCTTACCGTGACACGTACCTTCACTGGTTGGTTCGAAAAAGAGTGGCTCGACGAGGAGGATATCAACCCGTTCATCATCAGTCGATATGTGAAGGACGCAGACAACCGCTTGGAGGTACACTTGCCAAAGCACGACGCTACGTCGAAGGCTGACACCTCCAAGAACTTGACAGGCGACGACGCCTGGTACATCCATAAGGATGGTCAGTTCCCATACGCCCTCAGCTTGCCGATTCAAAACTATACACCGGCCCCTGAGGCACAGCGCATCGACCTCTTCTATAAAGACTATGCGAAGTGGGCCGAGTCGAAGGGTGAAAGCAATGCCGACTGGTACTTGTATCCCGGAACAAGCAAAGAGTAAAAAGGTACAGAACCTGCGTGTGGGCCCATGAAATGGTCTGCGGTTCTGTGACTTAACGGAATAAATCTATAGGAGAGGGTTGCGATGAAGCGAATCGTAGCCCTCTCTTTTGGTAAATAAGTACGCTTTTGTGTGAAATATGTTGAAACATACGGTAACGTTGATCAGAATGTCGGATTTTGTGTCTAACTTTGCATGTTGCAATAAGGATAGATGTCAACAGATCGATTATTGTACTGAGAAAACGAAATTTAAGAAAGAAAATAAACTAACTTAGTAGGTAAACTTATGAAAAAAAGAAATTCCAAACGTGTGGCAGCCGCTTTCCTGTTTGCGGGCTGCGGTGCTTTGGCCTTGAGCTCGTGTAACGATGCCAAGGACTTGTATGAGATTGGTGGTCCAGGTGATAAGACCCAGGAAGAGTATTTTGACTTTACAACTGAATCCAATATTTCCTTCGACCTGAATTACGGCAGCTACGCCGCCAATTCACTGCTCTCGATTTATGTAAACGACCCGATGGCAGACGCTAAGGAAAGCTCCAACACCCCGAGTGGTGATGCCAACTTTATGATCTTCGCCGACAAGGACGGTAAGTTCCAAGGAAATGTGACGTTGCCCAGCTACACTGAGGGTGTTTGGATATACGCATCCGCTTGGGGTGTTCCGACCATCACAGTAGCCGAGGTAAAGGATGGTAAAGTAACGGTTGACCTTACGAAGGATACCAAGGCTACAAAGTTGGCAACCCGTGTGGTAGCAAATCCTACAGCTACTTTGGTCAACTCGAACAAGAAACTCTATAAGGTTATGGATTTCAACGACGAATACGGTTCGTTGAACGATGTCAACGGAATCTTGAGTACGGGTGACGTTGCATCAGACGATGTGACAGCTCTTCAGCAGACCTTGTGGAATGGTGAATCGGAGAAACCTGATAATCTTGACAACAGTGCTTTCAAATTGGCTACTGACAAAGTGAATACGGAAATCGCCACTACGTTCGTCGATGACAATGGCAATACCCAAACCGTTACAGAAGCAGAGCTTTGGATTACTTTCTTAACGGAAAGTGGATGGGACGAGAGTACATTGGGTTACTACTATTATCCGGTAGATCAAGTTCCAAATAGTGCAGATGATGTGGAGAAATTTATCATCATCCCGAATGTGTCGGTTTCCGGTAATGCTCCTTATGGAGCTCAGGGACACCAAAATCGTTATTTCTCACCCAACTCAGCTCCTAATAAGCTGAACAACAAGTTCCAACTGTTGTTTAAAGATCCGAAAACAAATGAACTCACCACTCATTTCCCCCCGGGCTATATAATTGGTTATTTCCTTATTGCTAATGGATTCCAAACTACAAGAAAAGCTGGCTCATCATTTAGTTGGTGGTCTACCTGGAGCTCTTACGATACTTCAAGTAAAGGCACAATCGATGCCAGCAAGACATTCCTCTATTCTAATAACGAATGGAATTCCAATAAAGATGAGCACTTCATGGCAGCTATCTTGAACAAAGAGAATGGTACTGTTGTTTACGGAATTGAAGACGGTGGTGACAACACTTTCGAGGACGTGCTCTTCGTGGTGAATGGCGATCCTAAGTACGTGATTCAGGACCATGGACTCCCTGTAATCGACAAGAAGAACACGGAGATGCTGGTGACTGAGTATACTTACAAGACCTACGCTTTCGAGGATATGTGGCCCAGTGGTGGTGACTATGACTTGAACGACGTTATCGTTGGTCATCGCCGTGCCATTACCTTCGGTAACACCGCGAATGAAATAAAGACCATTGAGGATGTGTTCACATTCAAACAGCCTGCTGGAGCGGCTACTTACACCGACGCGTTCGCTGTGCAGTACCCCAGCTTCGGCGCTTCCATACAGACTCCTGGAATGATTCAGGAATCGGAGACCTCAAGCGTCATCGTCAGCGAAGATGCTATGGCTTCCCGTGGAGGATCATGCACTGTGACACGTACATTCAGCGGTGTGAGTAAGACAAACTTCTCTGAGGAAATCAACCCGTTCGTCATTAGTAAGTATGTGAAGGGTGCCGACAACCGACTCGAGGTGCACTTGCCGAAACATAAGGCTACTTCGAAAGCTGACGCAGAAAAGAATAACACCCGTGATGATGCTTGGTACATCGATGCAAAGGGCAAGTTCCCGTTCGCCATCAGCCTGCCGATTCAGAGCTTCACTCCGTGCGCCGAAGGTACCCCCATCGATGTGTTCTATACCAAGTATGCTTCGTGGGTAGAGTCTGATGGTCAGAAGGATGCCGACTGGTACCTGTACCCGAAGACTTCAACAGCTACTGACGCTCAGTAACCGTAGCGGCCGTGAAGGCGAATCTTTCACCGGCAGACAACAACGAATAATTCAATTGTTCCATAAATTGATGAGGATGCGTTCCGTAATAGGGCGCATCCTTTTTTTTGCGTCTATTCGGTCGGATTAGGTGACGGATGGTGGAAATCCCCTTCAGGAATTAGGTCGTTATCCGGACATTGTGTACTTTTGTCAACGTTTCACACACGGAGGAGGAGTGGGGCACCCAAGAAGCCAATTCGGAATGCACCGAAGAAACTTGTTAGGTCCCCATTAAGCTCTGTGGATTTGGACATACGTGGAAATCGTAGCCTCGGACTGAAGTCCAGGCTTGAAACAGAAATTTAAAGTCTAAGGATTTATGAACTTGTTTTATACACCGGACATTGAGACGACGGATGAGCTGCCCGAGGATGAGGCGGCCCATTGTGTGCGTGTGCTGCGTCTGCAACAAGGCGACGAACTGATGCTGACTGACGGCAAGGGCTGTTTCTATCGAGCCGAGATAGCCGGTGTGAGCGGTAAGCGTTGCCGTGTGACGATACTGGAGCGCACCGAACAGGAGCCGCTGTGGAGTGGACATCTCCACTTGGCCATGGCCCCCACGAAGAATATGGACCGCACGGAATGGTTTGCCGAGAAGGCTACGGAGATTGGTTTTGATGAGCTGACCTTCCTCAACTGTCGCTACTCCGAGCGTCGGGTGGTGAAGACCGAGCGTGTGGACAAGATTTTGGTATCTGCCATGAAGCAGTCGTTGAAGGCCCGCAAGCCGGTGCTCAACGAAATGACAGACTTTCAGAAGTTCGTCGCACAGCCCTTCACGGGACAGAAGTTCATCGCCCACTGTCACCCTGGCGACAAGACGCTTCTTCGCCACGCCTTGAAACCTGGCGAGGATGCCTTGGTGCTCATCGGTCCCGAGGGGGATTTCAGCGAGGAGGAAGTCGCACTGGCTCTGTCGAAAGGCTTTGTCCCCATCAGTCTCGGCCGATCGCGCCTCCGCACCGAGACCGCAGCTCTGGTGGCTTGCCATCTGATGAACCTCTGTAATCAGAAGGATTGAGCGTCGTCCATTTCATCCATTGCTAGAAGGATCTTTCACGCAACGTGTGGTAAGGAAAATCAGTTGATGAGGGTACATAAAAAGAGGGGCTGCCCTCCGATGAAAAAGGAACAGCCCCTACAAAACAACCAATAAATATTCTTTAGAAATTGTAGTAGAATCCGAATGAGACGTTGGCACCGCTCAGGTTCAATCCGTAACCGTGAGAGTATCCCATTGTAGAGACAAAGCTTGCCACTTCATCGTCCACGTCATTGTAACCGAGGAAACCGATGCGGCTTACGAGGCTGAAATTGTCAGACAGGTTGATGGAGAAGCCCGGGTGCAAACCGATGCTGAAGATGGAGCCTTCCAGGTCGCCTCTCTCTGCCTTCACATACTCAATGGCACCGTCAACGAAGAGGTTTACCTTGCCTGCACGGAGGAACGTGTAACGAGCGTACGGAGAGATGCCGTAAGCATCGGCCTTGCTGTCACCTGCCTTGGCGTGGGTGTAAGCCAACTGTGCACCGATGGCCCAGTCGCTGTTGATGTTGTATCCGATTTCCGGAGCCAAAGTGTAGTTTGTAGCGTCAGCGTCGTCGTTGTTCCAGAAGCCGAGGCTTCCACCCAAGTAATAGTCCTGAGCATTGGCTACCATAGCCATTACACACACGAGTGCGGTTAATACAATCTTTTTCATAATTCAAATATAGTTAAATAAGTTCTGCCGGAAACTTTGTTTGTCGACCTCCTTCAATCCGGCGTTGAAAGGGCCATTTACCTATTGATTCTTATTGCTTTTTTGTTTTCGTCTAAACTTCCGTCCAGGGGCCTAAGCCTGTCCGTTGGGAGGCGAACTTCCGCCTTACTCCCTATTAAAGGTCGTAATTTACCCCTCTCGAGGAGAAGAACCTCCCATCAGACACCCGTTCGAAAACAGAGGCCGTTCGGAGGAGAACGTCGGCTTCCGTCTTACTCCCACTCGATTGTCGAAGGTGGTTTTGAGGAGATGTCGTACGTCACTCGGTTCACTCCCTTCACCTTGTTGATGATGTCGTTGGAGACCTTCGCCAGGAAGTCGTAGGGTAGGTGAGCCCAGTCCGCCGTCATGGCATCGGTGCTGGTGACGGCACGCAGGGCCACGGCACGTTCGTAGGTGCGCTCGTCGCCCATTACGCCCACGCTCTGCACGGGCAGTAGGATGACGCCTGCCTGCCACACCTGATGGTAGAGGGCCGTCTCGTTGCCGTCGGCATCCTTTGTGGTCCAGTCGCGCAGACCCTGGATGAAGATGTCGTCAGCGTCCTGCAGGATGCGTACCTTCTCGGGTGTGATGTCGCCCAGAATGCGCACTGCCAGTCCCGGTCCCGGGAAGGGGTGGCGTGTTATCAGGTGCTCGGGCATTCCCAACTGACGGCCCACGCGGCGCACCTCGTCCTTGAAGAGGAGCCGCAACGGCTCGCAGAGCTTCAGGTTCATCTTCTCGGGCAGTCCGCCCACGTTATGATGGCTCTTGATGGTCATTCCGGTGATGGAGAGCGACTCGATGCAGTCCGGGTAGATGGTGCCCTGGGCGAGCCATTTCACGTCTTTCAGTTTGCGTGCCTCCTCGTCGAATACGTCGATGAAGCCTTTGCCGATGATCTTGCGCTTGCGCTCAGGCTCGGTCACCCCGGCCAGTTCGCTGAAGAACTTCTGGCTGGCGTCCACGCCGATGACGTTCAGTCCCAGACATTCGTAGTCGTGGAGCACGTTCTTGAACTCGTTCTTGCGCAACATTCCGTGGTCCACGAAGATGCAGGTAAGGTTCTTGCCGATGGCGCGGTTCAGCAGCACTGCCGCTACCGACGAGTCCACACCGCCGCTCAGTCCGAGCACCACCTTGTCGTCTCCGAGTTTCTCCTTCAGCTGTGCCACGGTGCTCTCGATGAACGAGGCCGCGCTCCAGTCCTGCTTGCTGCCGCAGATGTCCACCACGAAGTTTTTCAGTATCTGTGTGCCGTCCTCGCTGTGGAACACTTCCGGGTGGAATTGCACGCCCCACAGCTTCTCGTCGTTGGCCTGGTAGGCTGCCACGGCCACCTTGTCCGTGGAGGCGATGGTGCGGAAGTTGTCGGGGATCGCCGTGATGGTGTCGCCGTGGCTCATCCACACCTGTGAATTGTCGCGCACGTCCTTCAGCAGCGGGTTTGTATGGTCAAACTTGGCGAGTCGGGCACGTCCGTATTCGCGGGTGCCGGCCGGTTCCACCTTGCCGCCGTTGGTGTAGGCCATGAACTGCGCTCCGTAGCAGATGCCCAGCACGGGGTATTTGCCGCGGATGCCGGTGAGGTCCACCTTGAAGGCCTTCTCGTCGTACACTGAGAAGGGGCTGCCAGAGAGGATGACACCGATGACGCTGGGGTCGTCGTGCGGGAACTTGTTGTAAGGCACAATCTCGCAGTATGTGTCGAGCTCGCGCACGCGCCGTCCTATCAGCTGTGTGGTTTGTGAACCGAAGTCAAGTATGATAATCTTTTCTTGCATAAACTGAGTTTTAGAATCCGTTTTTCAATTTCGCGGCAAAGGTAACGCTTTTCTCCGACATAAGGAAGTCTGCGGACTTTAAATTGTTTCTGAGAGAGGAAAGATTCCCTGGAAACATTCTCCGGCTTGTCCCTTCCTCTTCCGCTGGTGGGCTTCGGGACGGAGCCGTTGCGTTGTGCTTGCTTTACAAAACACCTCCACGTAACAAACGTGCAACAAAAATTTCCAAATAAAATAGAGATAATTGCGTATTTGCAACTATAGAAAATCTCAAGGTAATTTGGGTGTCGCTACTAAACGAAAGCCTATCGTATTATAAGTGCCGCTTGCCTTGCGACCCTCACCTCGAAACGAAGCCTTGCAACTTGTTAAGGTCGCATACCACGAGCCACCTCTAACCATGTTCACCTCCTGGTTCTTTTCCGCCCCATTATTGGCGATTCCTATGGTTGTTGTCCATTCCCAACAATTACCACTCATATTATAGCAACCACACCAACTTTTCCCCTCTTCATAAGCATCGACGGCACACGTGTTACCTCCCACTTTGTTAATCTCAGAGAAAATATCTGTATATATGAATCCAGTGTAAGCAGCATGATTAACCCAGCCTTTCACACCTCCTTGATTGGATATTGAGATAATGTCCCCTATACGTTCTTTCTCCCCATAGCGTTCGGACTTTGCATGATTGTAAGTTGCCTTTCTATCGGGATTTTTCAAAACATCGGATGCTACAACACCATTATAATTGAGCTTTGATTCTAGGCTACTTCCGTCATATACAACTCTTGCCTCATTACCCCATGGGTAGACAGAACGAACCTCGCCTACGGCTGCATATTCCCATTCTGCCTCAGTTGGCAAACGGTAATTCCACTTGTCGCTATTACGACTTAGCCAAGCACAATATTCTTCTGCTTGCTCACACGAAATCCAAACCACAGGATGATTTTCTCGACCTTTAGGAGCGTTCGTGTCTGTCCAATACTTAGGTGCGGCGATATTGTTTGCTCTTATGTACTCAGACCATTCGGCGCAAGTGACGGCATATTTAGCAATATAGTATGTTGTAGGAATAGACACGGTCTCTCCTGCTCCCATTTCATTGGTTCGATTTGCCAAGAAACAGTATTTTCCACTACTTTCAACTTTGGCAAAGTTTTTTAGTTCAGTTTTGTCAAGTTCTTCCTGTCCTTCGTTTGTTTCACCTAAAACCATTTCTTTGCCATTACATGAAACAGCAACAAATACTATGGTTAAGCAAACTGCCTTTTTTATATTTAATAATAAGTTTAGCATATTCTTCTTTACTGTTATTTAAATACCCTTAAATCCTCAGCACATTGTTGTTGAATCAAGTTTTAAGTACCTGGACAACTAAATGTTGCTCAGGTACTTAAAACTTGACTAATGATAATGTGCTGCGGAAATAAGGTGCACTATAATATCCTCTACCTATATTATAATATATAGCAAGCGACGGGAGAAATCATTTCTTCTCGGCTTGCTCCTTCAGCAAATCGCGGATTTCGGTGAGCAGAAGCTCCTCTTTCGAAGGTGCGGGAGGAGCCGCCGGAGCCTCTTCCTCCTCTTTCTTCTTCCGGGTGGTGAGCTTCGTCAGTAGCTTGATGAAGAAGAAGATGCTGAGGGCGATGATGAGGAAGTCGAACGTCACCTGCAGGAAGTTGCCGTAGTTCAGCGTGACGGCAGCCACCGTCTCCTTGCCCTCCTCGATGACGGCCGGCTTCATCACCCACTTCAGGTCGGTGA
>CAVINS010000005.1:0-61216 GCA_963643925.1 Bacteroidaceae bacterium | reverse complement strand
CCGCCGACCCTCTGCTTGTAAGGCAGATGCTCTGAACCAGCTGAGCTAAACGCCCGATCGATCGATGGTTGTTTTTGAAACGGTGGGCGTTGACGGATTCGAACCGCCGACCCTCTGCTTGTAAGGCAGATGCTCTGAACCAGCTGAGCTAAACGCCCTTGCTTCTTGAAAGCGGGTGCAAAGATAAGGGCTTCGCCGTTACCCTCCAAACTTTTCAAGAAGTTTTTTCGTATTTTTGCGTCAGACCGCCCTACAACGTATCTTCCTCCACAGCGTCGAGCTTCAGCTTGTCGCTGTCGTCGCGTTTCTCGTAGTATTGCTTGCGGAGGGGGTTCCTGCGCGCCTCCTTGTCGCGCAGACGGTTGCGGAAGACGTCGATGGCAACGTAGAGGGCCTGGCGGAACGACTCCTCGGAGGCCGTTCCCTTGCCGGCAATGTCGTAGGCCGTGCCGTGGGCGGGCGACGTGCGCACGATGGGCAGACCGGCCGTGTAGTTCACCCCGTCGTCCATCACCAGGGCCTTGAAGGGGGCCAAGCCCTGGTCGTGGTACATGGCCAGGACACCGTCGAAATGGGTGTAGGAACGCGAGCCGAAGAATCCGTCGGCAGCGTAGGGGCCGAAGCACTGCACGCCCTCGGCCACCATCTCGTTGATGGCGGGGGTGATGATGTCCCGCTCCTCGGTGCCGATGAGTCCGCCGTCGCCGGCGTGGGGGTTGAGCGCCAGCACGGCGATGCGCGGACGGCCGATGTTGAAGTCGCGCCGCAGGGACTGGTTGAAGACGGTCAGCTTCTCCTTCACCAGTTCCTTGGTGATGGTGGAGGCAATGTCCTTCACCGCCACGTGGGTGGTGACGAGCGCCACGCGCAGGTTGTCGTTCATCAGAATCATCAGCGCCTTGGCTCCGTTGCCGGCCCGTGCCTGGATGTACTCGGTGTGGCCGGGGAAGTGGAACAGCTCGCTCTGGATGGTGTTCTTGTTGATGGGGGCCGTCACCAGCACGTCGATGAGTCCCTCACGATAGTCCATCAGGGCGCGCTCCAGTGCGTCGAGGGCCGCCTTGCCTGCCTCGGGGGCGGGTTTGCCGAGCTCCACCTTCACCTCGTCGTCGCAGCAGTTGACGATGTTGAGCTTGCCGTCCGAGGCGTCGCCGGCGGAGGCGATGGAGCTGAAGTTGGTCTGCAGGTCCAGTGTCTTGCGGTGGTAGGTGGCCACCTTGGACGAGCCGTAGATGATGGGGGTGCAGAGCTCCAGCAGGGTGGGGTCGGCGAAAGCCTTCAGGATGACTTCGTAGCCCACGCCATTGATGTCGCCTTGCGTGATTCCTATGCGTATTTTGTTCTTTTCCATAATTTTATATGTTTGAGTGTAAGTATGTCATTTCTTCTCCGGCTGTTTCCCGGCCGGTGCCTCCTCGGCTCCCTCCACGGGCAGCTCGCCGGCCTGCTCCTCGTCGGGCAGGGTGAGGGTGTAGAGCGAAGCCTCCATCATGCGTATGAGGTTGCGCTTGAGCTTGTCGGGCGAGTAGATGAAGGCCTCCACCACCACCACGCGTCCGTTGGCCTTGTCCACGCGCGAGTGGGCTACGAACGGGCCGCCCATCATGTCGCCCTTCATGGCCCACAGGCCGCGGGCCTCCTGGGCGTAGTCGCCGCGCACGGCAATGTCCTGGGTCTCCACGTAGATGGTGTCCGTCATCATGTACATTCCCTCGCGGGCGCCGGGCAGGTTCTTCTCCATCACGGAGTCGCGCTTGTGGATGTAGAAGTCGCGCGTGAAGGTGCGTGCGTCGGTGTAGGGGTAGGAGTAGACCACGATGTTCATGTCGCTGGTGGCGGAGTTGGTGGAGCCCCAGAAGAAGTCCTTGCCGACCTTGTAGAAGGCGAGCTCCGTGGGCACCCACACCTTGCAGTGGAAGATGCTGTCGACCTTGCGTTCCACCAGGTCGCTGTGTTTCTCCTTGAGGGCGCTGATCTGGCGGTTCATCTCGGCGCTGACGAAGAAGTTGAGGATGGTCTGGCGGTTGCGCGAGACGAACTCGCGGAACTCCTCCTCGTTGGGGGCCTGGATGTTCATGATCATCTGCGGCTGGGCGTAGGCGTTGCGCACATACTTCAGCTTGCCCTGGGTGTAGGTGGGCTTGATGTCCACCTCGATGATGTTGCGGAAGATGCGGAACGTGCGGTCGAAGTCGGCGGGGGCCACGGTGCTGATGCGGAACGAGCGTTCGCTCTGGGGCAGTCCGGGCACGTCGGTGTCGAGCACGTCGAACAGGGCCCGTCCGGCGGGGCGTTCCCACAGGTCTTTGTCCACCACCACCAGCATCTCGTAGGCGCGGCCGCTGGACTTGGGGGTGAAGATGGTGCCGTGCTTGCACGAGCCGAGGAGCAGAGCCACGATGAGGATGCTCAGGTATGAGAATACGGTTTTCTTCATAATGCGTGTTTTATTGCTTATTGTTTAAATAGGTTAGTTCGATGTGTTGCTGCTTGGCGGTGGAGAGCATCCCGCAGGCGGCGAAGATGTCCTCGCCCCGCGAGGCGCGGATGGTGGAGAAGAGGCCGTGGGAGGTCAGGTAGTCGCGGAAGCGCGTCATGGCCTCGGTGTCCACCCCCTGGAGGTCCACCCCGGGGATGGCGTGGAAGCGGATGAGGTTCACGCGGCACTCGAGGCCCCGCAGCAGGCGCACCAGCTCCTTGGCGTGCACGGGCGAGTCGTTCACCCCGCGGAAGAGGATGTACTCGAACGACAGGCGCCGTTGCTTGCTGAAGTCGTAGCCCCGCAGCACGTCCACCACCTCGGCGATGGAGAAGGCGCGCTCGGCAGGCATCAGCTGGGCCCGCTGCGCCGGCAGCGGACTGTGGAGGCTGATGGCCAGGTGGCAGTCGCTCTCGTCGAGGAAGCGGCGCAGGCCCTTGCGCAGGCCCACCGAGGAGACGGTGATTCGCTTGGGGCTCCACCGGTAGCCGTAGTCGGCGGTGAGAATGGTGAGGGCGCGCAGCACCTCGTCCAGGTTGTCGAAGGGTTCGCCCATGCCCATGAGCACCACGTTGGTGAGCGTGTCGCGCTCGGGGATGGAGTAGATCTGGTTGAGGATTTGGTTGGCGGTGAGGTTGGCGGTGAACCCCTGCTTGCCGGTCATGCAGAAGAGGCAGTTCATCTTGCAGCCCACCTGGGACGAGACGCAGAGGGTGGCCCGCTCGCCGTCGGGGATGTAGACCGCCTCCACGAAGCGGCCCTCGCCCACACGGAAGAGGTACTTCACCGTGCCGTCCACCGAGCGCATGGCCTCCACGGGAGGCTCGGCGCCCACCTCGAACTCCTGGTCCAGCAGCTGGCGCTGGCGCAGCGAGAGGTTGGTCATCTGGTCGATGGAGGCTACTTTCTTGTCGTAGATCCACGACACAATCTGTTTGGCGGTGAAGCCGGGCAGGTTCCTCTCCTTCACCACCTGTTGCACTTCGGCAAGGGTCATTCCCAAAAGCGGTCGTTTGGTCATAGTCATCTGGTTTCTTCGTCCGACGTTCTACGGAATCGTCACGCAAAATTAGAGAAAAAACTGACATCGCCACACCGTTGCCCCACTTTTATAGGCAAAATCTTGCAAAGAGGAACATTTTCGGCCCCGAGGTGCCGGAGTTTCAAACTTCTTTTCGTAGATTTGCAAAGTTTTGCCGACCTCCCGCCACGGGCTACCCTGACGGACGAGAGGCACGCACAGACCAATACTTAATCGGCTAAAAACAAAAAAGAACACATGGAACGAAAACGCATCACCTGCTTCGTGCCCTTCGTCGACGAAGCGGCCACCCAATTCACCATCGCCCAGCTGCGGGAGTGTCCCTTGGTAGGCGACATCTACCTGCTGGCCTACGGACACGGCAAGAAGGACCCACTGACAGCGCGCGTCGCCCTCGACCCACAGCGGACTTTCGAGGGCTGCCGCATACTCAACTGCGACACAATCTTCAACACGAACACCCTGTCGCAAGCGGTGCAGCGCACCCGGACGGACTACCTGCTGCTCTACACCCACACCACCCCACTGAAACTGGGCTACAAGGCACTGGAGCGGATGGTGAGCGTGGCCGACGCCATGGACACGAACCTGGTCTACAGCGACCATTACGACCAGCGGGGCGACCAGTGCACACCTCACCCGGTGATAGACTTCCAGCAGGGCAGCCTGCGCGACGACTTCGACTTCGGATCGCTGCTGCTCTTCAGTCTGACAGCGTGCCAGGAGGTGATGGGAACAGGAGATTACGACGTTTCACCGCTACGCTACGCCGGACTCTACTACATGACACTGTTCTCCATCTGCGACGACATGGATTTGCCTGTGCACATCAACGAATTCCTCTACACCCAAGTGGAGACGGACAACCGCACCTCGGGCCAGAAGCAGTTCGACTACGTCGACCCACACAACCGGGAAGCCCAGCAAGAGATGGAGCGGGTGTGCACACTCTATCTGCGAATGCAGGGCGCTGAGCTCGAGCCGGACGAATACAAATACCTGGGCCGGCTGCGCAAGCTGTTCCCCATCGACGGGGCCTCGGTCATCATCCCCGTACGCAACCGGGTGCGCACCATAGGCGACGCCATCGGCTCGGCCCTGCGGCAGGTCTGCCCGGACCCCTTCAACGTGCTGGTGGTGGACAACCACTCCACCGACGGCACCACGGAGGTGATTGAGCGCTTCGCCGCACAGGACCCGCGCGTGGTGCTCATCCGCCCCGAGCGCACCGACCTGGGCATTGGCGGATGCTGGAACCTGGCGATGGACCACCCCGCCTGCAAGAACGTCGCCATCCAGCTGGACAGCGACGACCTCTACAGCGACGAGCACACCCTGGAGCGGATATTGAAGGTGTTCAAGGAGCACCCCTGCGGCATGGTCATCGGCTCGTACCGGCTGACGGACTTCGACCTCAACGAACTGGCACCGGGCGTCATCGACCACCGGGAGTGGACCGACGAGAACGGCCGCAACAATGCGCTGCGCATCAACGGACTGGGAGCACCGCGGGCCTTCTACGTGCCCGTGGCCAAGCAGACACCCTTCCCCAACACCTGCTACGGCGAGGACTACGCCATGGCCCTGGCCATCTCGCGCCACTACCGCATAGAGCGCATCTACGACGTGCTCTACCTCTGCCGCCGCTGGGAGGGCAACTCCGACGCCGCCCTCAGCATCGGGCAGGTGAACGCCAACAACTTCTACAAGGACCGCATACGAACCCTGGAGCTGAAAGTCCGCCAGAGCATGTGCTACTCCACCCACAACGCAACGGAGGACGACTTGCGCGACCTCATCGGCAAGCAGACGGACAACTGGGAGCTGGCCCGACAAAACTACGCCGCCCTGCAGCAAGTGGAGACCAAGCAGTTCGGCAACGGACTCAGCGTGCAGTTCAACCCACACCGTGTGAAGTCCACAGGAGCGGACATGAGCCGGGAACACCTGCAGAAGCGACCCTGTTTCCTCTGTGAGGACAACCGGCCAAAGGAGCAGGAGCGCATCCTTTTCCGCGGAGATTTCGAGGCTTTGGTAAACCCCTACCCCATCCTGCCGGGACACTTCACCCTCGTCTGCGACGAGCACTTGCCCCAGGAGATGGGCCCGAACATTAGGGATTTCATCCTCTGCACATTGCAGCAGCCCCAAGGCATCCTGGTCTACAACGGAGCGCACAGCGGAGCCTCAGCCCCCGACCACTTGCACTTCCAGCTGTTCCTCGACGGACACCTGCCCATCTGCGACCTGGTGGAGGACTATATTCGGCAGGACCAGCCGATCTACAGCGCCACCGTAGGCCAAACGCTGGAAGACGACATCCTGTATGGCCAAAGCGCCACCGGCGGCAACATGGAGATTCAGCTCTACGCCTTCGCGGAAAGCTACGTGCCGATGGTGGTGGTGGCAACGAGTTGCCCGGCAGGAATCAGAGCAGTGAGCGACGCACTGGAGAAAGTGATGAAATGCCTGCCCGTCCACATCGATGGCGAGAAGGAACCATCGTTCAACCTCGTAGCCTGGCACAACGCACAGGACGAGATGCGCTACGTCATCATCCCCCGCAGCAAGCACCGGCCCGACTGCTACACCGACCCCAAGGCGACGGTGCTCGTCAGCCCCGGAGCGGTGGACATGGCCGGCCTGCTGGTGACCATCCGCCAGGAGGACTTCGACACGATGACGGCCGAGCGGGCACTGGCCATACTGCAAGAGGTGGCCTACCCAAAAGAGACCATGGCAAAGACCATTGAACGACTAAAGACAAAATTTAAAAAGAAATGACAGAACCTGAAATAAGCGTGGGCATCGTCAATGCCCAGGAGATAAACTTCTCGCTGGGCGGCAACTACTTTGCCAAGGGCGAGATGGTGCAGGGCGAACAGAACGTGCGCTTCAGCGAAGGCGGCATCCTGTGGAACGGAAACCTCTACCGCGAGCTCACCTTCACCCCTGTGGGCGGCAACGCCTCGTTCTCGCTCTACGACGTCACCATCGGAATAAACTTCCACTGGGAGCGCAAGGAGACGCAAATCTTCTCGGGCACCCTGAAGCTGGTGGTGGAGGAGGGCAAGATAACCGCCATCAACATACTGCCGGCCGAGGACTACCTCATCAGCGTCATCTCCTCGGAGATGAAGGCCACCTCGTCGCTGGAGTTCCTGAAGGCGCACGCCGTCATCTCCCGCAGCTGGCTCTTCGCCCAGATGGAGAAGCGACGCAGCATTCAGAACAGCGGCAACAAGTTCTTCGCCTTCACCAAGAACGACACGGAGCACATCCGCTGGTACGACCGCGAGCAACACACCATCTTCGACGTCTGCGCCGACGACCACTGCCAGCGCTACCAAGGCATTACCAAGGCCACCAACGAGGTGGTGGCGGAGGCGGTGAAGGCCACCCGCGGACAACTGCTCATGTATGGGCGGGCCATCTGCGACGCGCGCTTCTCGAAGTGCTGCGGAGGCATCAGCGAGGAGTTCGAGAGCTGCTGGGAGAATGTGCACCACCCCTACCTGACGGCCACACGCGACCTGGAGCAGCCCAAGGACCCCCTGCCCGACCTCACCAACGAGGAGGAGGCCGACCGCTGGATACGCTCCACGCCGGAGTCGCTCTGCAACACCGCCGACCGCCACATCCTCACCCAGATACTGAACAACTACGACCAGGAGACCACCGACTTCTACCGCTGGCAGGTACACTACACCCAGGAGGAGCTGTCGGAGCTCATCCGGCAACGGTCGAAGACGGACTTCGGCTTCATCATCGACCTCATCCCCGTGCAGCGGGGCAAGTCGGGCCGCATCATCAAGCTGAAGGTTGTGGGCAGCCTGCAGACGCTCATCCTCGGCAAGGAACTGGAGATTCGCCGCACACTGTCGGCCTCGCACCTGTTCAGCTCCGCCTTCGTGGTGGACAAGGGGCCGCTGAAGAACGGCTTCCCCGAGAGCTTCACACTGACCGGCGCCGGATGGGGCCACGGCGTGGGACTCTGCCAGATAGGCGCCGCCGTGATGGGCGAGCGGGGGTATAAGTACGACGAGATTCTGCTACATTACTATAAGGGGGCGGACATCCGCAAATTCTATTAGCCTATGGGGACGAAGAGAAGAACCTGGAGCTGGATTTCCACCCTCTACTTCGCCGAGGGGCTGCCCTACTTCGCCGTGATGACCATGGCCGTCATCATGTACCAGAACATGGGGCTCAGCGACGCCGAGATTGCCTTCTACACCAGCTGGCTCAGCACGCCTTGGATCATCAAGCCACTGTGGAGCCCCTTCATCGACCTGGTGCGGACAAAGCGCTTCTGGGTGCTCGCCATGCAGGCGTTCATGGCCGCCGCCTTCGCCTGCATCGCGCTCACACTGCCCACCCCCTTCTACCTGCAGGCCACCATGGCCATCTTCGCGCTGATGGCCTTCGCCTCAGCCACCCACGACATTGCGGCGGACGGCTACTACATGCTGGCACTCACCACCAAGGAGCAGTCGTTCTTCGTGGGCATCCGCAACACGTTCTACCGCTGCGGCAGCGTGTTCGGGCAGGGCATTCTGGTAATGTTGGCTGGGCTCATCTCCGCCGGCAAGATACTCCCCGGTCTGAAGGGCAACGTGGCCGTGGCCTGGGCGGTGGTCTTCTACCTGCTGGCGGCCATCTTCATCGGCCTCTTCCTCTACCACGCCTACATCATGCCCCGGCTGGACGCAGACAGCGAAACCCACCGCACCTCCGCCCGCGAGCTGATGAGGGACTTCGTGGAGACGGTGGTGTCGTTCTTCCGCAAGGAGCACATCGGACTGATACTCTTCTTCATCCTCACCTACCGCTTGGGCGAGTCGCAGCTGGGCAAGATTGCCCCCCTGTTCGTGCTGGCCTCGCCGGAGAAGGGCGGACTGGGACTCAGCACCACGGCCGTGGGCGCAATCTACGGCACACTGGGTGTGATTGCCCTGCTGCTGGGAGGCATTGTGGCCGGCATCATGGTGTCGCGCAAGGGACTGAAGCACTGGATTCTGCCCATGGCGCTGGCCATCAACGTGCCCGACCTGCTCTACGTGTTGCTGGCCTGGCTCCAGTGCAGCAACCTGTGGTTGGTGATTCCCTGCGTGGTGATTGAGCAGTTCGGCTACGGCGTGGGCTTCGCTGCCTACATGCTCTACCTTATTTACATAGCCACGGGCGAGCACAAGACCTCGCACTACGCCATCGCCACGGGACTGATGGCGGCTGGCGTGTCGTTCCCCGGCATGGTGTCCGGCTACATGGAGCAACTGTTGGGCGGCTACACACCCTTCTTCGGCTTCGTCTGCCTCTGCACCCTGCCCGGCATCGTGGCCGCCGTACTCATAAGAAGACACATCCCCGAGTCGTTCGGGAAAGAATAACGTGACAAACGGACAGGAGGAAAGAGCATGATACTGATTGCCGACAGCGGAGCGACGAAGACCGACTGGTGTCTGACACCGGAAAGCGCCACGCAGAGAGGAGAAAGCCCCCTCACGATGGAAGGTGCACGGATGGACTCCCGGGACAAAGAGCGAACCGGACCTCGGAACGAAGAACTGACCGGACCTCGGAACGAAGAACTGACCGGACCTCGGAACGAAGAACGGACTGGACCTCGGGACGAAGAACGGACTGGACCTCGGGACGAAGAACGGACTGGACCTCGGAACGAAGAACTGACCGGACCTCGGAACGAAGCTCGGACTGGACCTCGGGACGAAGTGCGATTTTCCACACAAGGAATCACGCCAGTGCACCAATCGGAGGAGACCATACGCGACATTCTCCGCGGGGAGCTGCTGCCGAGGCTGGCTGCTGCCGAAGTGACGGCCGTACACTTCTACGGAGCGGGTTGCACACCACAGAAGATTCCGGCGATGAGCCGGCTGTTGACGGAACTTCTCCCTTCGGCTCAGACGGTGGAGGTGGCAGGCGACATGCTCGGTGCAGCCCGGGCTTTGTGCGGCAAACAGGCAGGCATCGTCTGCATACTGGGCACGGGCTCCAACTCGTGCTACTACGACGGCGAATCAATAGTGAGCAACGTGTCGCCGCTGGGCTACATACTGGGCGACGAAGGGAGCGGAGCCTACCTGGGCAAGCGACTCGTGGGCGACTGTCTGAAAGGACAATTGCCCGAGCGGCTCTGCCGCAGGTTCCTCGAGCGCTTCCAACTGACACCCGCCGACATCATCGAGCGGGTCTACCGACAGCCTTTGGCCAACCGATTCCTGGCAAGTCTCTCGTGCTTCTTGGGCGAGAACCGCCAAGAGCCGGAGATTCACAAGCTGCTGGTAGAGTGCTTCAGCGCATTCGTCCGGCGCAATCTGCTCAGTTATCCGGCCGCGAAACTCTACTGCACCGGCTCCATTGCCTACTACTACGCCGAGGAGCTGCACGAAGCCGCCGCAGCGTTTGGCCTGCAGATAGAGCGCATTCTGCAAAAGCCCATGGAGGGGCTCGTTGCCTACCACACCCGCGTGCAAAACGAACAAACAATCTGACCCTTATGGAGAAAGCTACTGTCACCGGACTGCCCTACAAGAGCTACGCAGACCATGGGCCGCAAAACCAACCAATACACATTTGAACTATCATGGAACAGACCACTATCATAGAGCAGCTCTACGAGAGCTACACGGGCCACGGGCCACAGGCGATTGAGAAAATTCCCGGCGCAGGCTCCAACCGTCAGTATTTCCGCATCGGGGGAGAGCCCCAGCTCATTGCGGTCTACGGCACCTCGCCGGACGAGAACCGGGCCTTCATCCACCTCTCGCGACATTTCGCCAAGAAGGGGTTGCCCGTGCCGCGAGTGCTGGCCGTGGCCGACGACGGACTCAGCTACCTGCAGGAGGACCTGGGACGGCAGTCGCTCTTCGACATCCTGGCGGACGAACGCGCCAACGGGAAACTGAGCGACGCGGGCAAAGAGTTGCTGAAGCGCACCATACGTCTGCTGCCCCGCATCCAGTACGAGGGGGCCGACGGACTGGACTTCGGCCAATGCTACCCGCAGCCGGAGTTCAACCACCGGAGCGTGATGTGGGACTTGAACTACTTCAAATACTGCTTCCTAAAGGCCACGGGACTGGAGTTCCAGGAGGACCAGCTGGAGGACGACTTCGAGCGTCTGGCCACGGAGCTGCTCCGCGAACCGTCGCCCACCTTCATGTACCGCGACTTCCAGAGCCGCAACATCATGGTGAACGGAGGAGCGCCCTACTGCATCGACTTCCAGGGCGGACGCAAAGGGCCGGTCTACTACGACGTGGCCTCGTTCCTGTGGCAAGCCAAGGCCAACTTCTCGCCCACCTTGCGCGAGGAGCTCATCGGCGACTACCTGGAGGCACTGCAACCGTACAACCACATCCGACCCGAAGCGTTCCGCACACGGCTCCGACAGTTCGTACTGTTCCGACTGCTGCAAGTGCTGGGGGCCTACGGTTTCCGGGGCTACTTCGAACGGAAGGCCCACTTCATAGAGAGCATTCCCTTCGCCATAGAGAACCTGCGGGCGCTGCTGGAGGCCCCCTTCACGGAATACCCCTACCTGTGTTGCTTGCTGGACGAGCTCGTCGACCTGCCGCAGTTCGTCTACGAGCGCAACAAGCGCCGGCTGACCGTGGAGGTGATGAGCTTCTCGTACAAGAAAGGCATTCCCGTCGACCCGTCGGGCAACGGAGGCGGTTACGTGTTCGACTGCCGCTACGTGCACAACCCCGGACGCTACGAAGCCTACAAGCACTTGACGGGCCGCGACGAACCGGTAGTCCGCTTCCTCGAGGAGCAGAGCGAGATAGGCGACTTCCTCAGCCATGTGGACGCCCTGGTGGACGCTCACGTGCAGCGCTTTCTGGAGCGGGGATTCACCCACCTGATGGTCTGCTTCGGCTGCACGGGCGGACAACACCGCTCGGTCTACTCCGCCGACCACGTGGCGCGCCACCTCCACGAGAAGTTCGGGGTGAACGTACACCTCACACACCGCGAGCAGCGCATCGAAGAGTTCCTCAACGCCAATCCCACTCAACTATGAAAGCGATGATATTTGCCGCCGGCATGGGCACCCGGCTGAAACCCCTGACCGACACAATGCCCAAGGCCCTGGTACCCGTCTGCGGCCGGCCCATGCTGGAGCACGTCATTCTGAAGCTGAAGGAGGCCGGCTTCACCGACCTGGTCATCAACATCCACCACTTCGGCGAACAGATTCTCAGTTTCCTGGAGGCCAACCAAAACTTCGGCCTGCGCATCGCCGTCAGCGACGAGCGCCAGGCGCTGCTCGACACGGGCGGCGGACTGAAGAAAGCCCTGCCCCTGCTCAGCGACGGAGAACCTTTCCTGGTCCACAACGTGGACATCCTCTCCAACGTGGACCTGCGCCAGCTCTACGCCCACCACCTGCAGACCCGTGCCGACGCCACCCTGCTGGTGAGCCGCCGACAGACCTCACGCTATCTGCTCTTCGACGGGCAGCAACGCTTGCGCGGGTGGGTCAACAAGCAGACCGGCCAGACCAAGCCCGAGGGCTTCCACTACAGGATCGGCGAGTGCGACGAGCTGGCCTTCAGCGGCATTCACGTAATCTCGCCCACCATCTTCGCACACTTGGACGAGGCGTGGACCGGCAAGTTCTCCATCACCGACTTCTACCTGCAGACCTGCTCCGCCGCCGACCTCCGCGCCTACGTAGCCCCCGACCTGCAGCTGATAGACATCGGCAAGCCAGAGACCCTGCAGCAAGCCGACCAGTTCCTCCGCACCTGCATGGGCTGCGCACTCCAGGGAACTCCAAAGCGCCCATAAGCCAAGTGTCGCAAGCATAAAAGCAACGACCGGAAACGAACCAAAGCTATTCGGCAAACGACCCATGGCTCTATGACACTTGAGCCTAGGCTCACCGGCACTTGACCCAAGGCTCATTTTCCACGTCCTACGTTTGTGAACTCCTACATATAATAATGTGTAGGGCAACCCATTAAATTTCTGTTCGAAAAGAGTTGTGGGGTTCAATAATTAGTAGTACTTTTGCGGCCGAATTGTATAATCAATTATAATGTCTAACTTAATAAACAACTAATTTATTAATGGAAAATTTAAAGAACATTGCCCCGGTAGAGGACTTCAACTGGGACGCTTACGAAAACGGTGACGTGGCCGAGGTAAACCGCGAAGAGGTTGAGAAGGCTTACGACAACACCCTGAACAAAGTTAACGACCGTGAGGTTGTTGACGGTACTGTAATCGCAATGAACAAGCGCGAAGTGGTTGTCAACATCGGTTACAAATCAGACGGTATCATTCCCCTGAGTGAGTTCCGTTACAATCCCGACCTGAAGATCGGTGATACTGTAGAAGTGTACATCGAGAACCAGGAGGACAAGAAAGGCCAGTTGGTTCTTTCGCACAAGAAAGCACGCGCAGCACGCTCTTGGGACCGTGTGAACGCAGCTCTCGAATCAGAAGAGATCATCAAGGGTTACATCAAGTGCCGCACGAAGGGCGGTATGATTGTTGACGTATTCGGCATCGAGGCATTCTTGCCGGGTTCTCAAATCGATGTCAAACCCATCCGCGACTACGATGTATTCGTAGGCAAGACAATGGAATTCAAGGTTGTGAAAATCAACCAGGAGTTCAAGAACGTGGTTGTTTCGCACAAAGCCCTCATCGAGGCTGAGCTCGAACAACAGAAGAAAGAAATCATCAGCAAACTCGAAAAAGGACAGGTACTCGAAGGTACTGTTAAGAATATCACCTCTTACGGCGTATTCATCGACCTGGGTGGCGTAGACGGTTTGATCCACATCACAGACCTCTCTTGGGGCCGCGTAAGCGATCCGAAGGAAGTGGTGGAACTCGACCAGAAGCTCAACGTGGTTATCCTCGACTTCGACGACGAGAAGAAGCGTATCGCCCTCGGTCTGAAGCAACTCACTCCGCACCCATGGGATGCACTCAATCCTGACCTCAAGGTTGGCGACCACGTGAAGGGCAAAGTAGTCGTTATGGCTGACTACGGCGCATTCATCGAAATCGCTCCGGGCGTTGAAGGCTTGATTCACGTTTCCGAGATGTCTTGGTCACAACACTTGCGTTCAGCTCAGGACTTCATGAAAGTGGGCGACGAGGTAGAGGCAGTGGTTCTGACCCTGGACCGCGAGGAGCGCAAGATGTCTCTGGGCATCAAACAACTGAAACCGGATCCATGGGAGACCATCGAGCAGAAGTATCCTGTAGGCTCTAAGCACACCGCCAAGGTTCGCAACTTCACCAACTTCGGCGTGTTCGTAGAAATCGAAGAGGGCGTTGACGGCCTCATCCACATCTCCGACCTCTCTTGGACAAAGAAGGTGAAACACCCCTCAGAGTTCACCTCTATCGGTGCTGACATCGACGTTCAGGTGTTGGAAATCGACAAGGAGAACCGTCGTCTGAGCCTCGGTCACAAACAGCTCGAGGAGAATCCTTGGGACGTGTTCGAGACAGTGTTCACAGTTGACTCTATCCACGAGGGTACCATCATCGAGGTACTCGACAAGGGTGCTGTAATCGCTCTGCCTTACGGTGTTGAAGGTTTCGCTACTCCGAAACACCTTGTGAAGGAAGACGGCACACAGGCTCAGCTGGACGAGAAACTGCCGTTCAAGGTTATCGAATTCAACAAGGATGCCAAGAGAATCATCCTCTCTCACAGCCGTATCTACGAAGATGTAGCTAAAGCTGAGGCAAAGGCCGAGAAGAGAGCCGCTAACGCAGCTAAGAAGGCCAACAAGAAGGACGAGACTCCGACAATCCAGAACCAGGCCGCTTCCACGACCCTGGGCGACATCGACGCTTTGGCAGCTCTGAAGGAGAAAATGGAGAAAGAGAACAAGTAATCACTTGTAATCATACTTCCACAGGAGGGTGCAACCACAACGTTGCACCCTCTTTTTTTGTTTATATGGCGACTCTCATTCCATTTCCAGGAAACGGTCAAGGTCGCCAGGAGCGTAAACGATTGGAGTTTCATCCAACCTCGAGAGACGTTCCGAGGAACCTACAAGGTCGCCAACGGGAGTAAACAGTAGGAATTTTCCCAACCTCGAGAGACGTTCCGAAGAATCACTAAAGTCGCCACGGACGAAACAGACGCAAGTTCCTTCCATCGGCGAGAGACATTCCGGGGGGGAGCGTATTGGGCCTTGCTAGGCGAAAATAAAGCAGCGAGTATCTTTCACATTGGAGAACGTTTGCGAGAAATAAGATTTATATTTACCTTTGTCACACTATGGAGAAATTCGAAGTCAACATATTGGGATGCGGGTCGGCACTGCCTACCTTCAAGCACTACCCCAGCTCGCAAGTAGTGAACATCCGCGAGAAACTGTTCATGATCGATTGTGGCGAAGGAGCGCAGCTACAACTGCGCAGGTCGAAGCTGAAATTCACCAACCTCAACCACATCTTCATCTCCCATCTGCACGGCGACCACTGCTTCGGGCTGATGGGGCTCATCTCCACCTTCGGTCTGCTGGGACGAACGGCTCCCCTGCACATCCACGCACCGCAAGAGTTGGAGACCCTGCTCACCCCCCAACTGGAGTTCTTCTGCAAAGGCATAAGTTTCGCCGTGGAGTTCCACGCTGTAGACACCCGCCAGGCAGCCTGCGTCTACGACGACCGCTCGGTTAGCATCTACAGCATTCCCCTGGTGCACCGCGTACCCTGCTGCGGGTTCCTCTTCGCCGAGAAACCCACGCCGAACCACATCCGCAGGGACATGATAGACTTCTACCACGTTCCCGTCTACGAGCTGAACCGCATCAAGAACGGAGCGGACTACACGCTGCCGGACGGCACCGTCGTGGCCAACAACCGGCTCACCCGTCCGTCCGACCCGCCGCGGAAATACGCCTACTGCTCGGACACCATCTACAACCCCGCAATCATCCAGCAGGTGAGCGGCGTGGACCTGCTGTTCCACGAGGCCACCTTCGCATCGGACAAGTTGCCGCGGGCCAAAGAGACCTTCCACACCACCGCCCCACAGGCTGCACAGATAGCTCTGGAAGCCAAGGCCAAGCGGTTGGTCATCGGCCACTTCTCAGCCCGTTACGACGACGAGACCGTCCTGCTCGACGAGGCCAAGGCAGTGTTCCCCAACACTATACTGGCCCACGAAAACCTCTGCATCAAATTGTAGCCATTCGTTTAAAAAGTCTAAAAAGAGGGTTCCCTATCAGATTATTCCCTACCTTTGGAGTCTAATAGAAGGAAACCATCCAAGCAAACAGACAAATGAGTGCCACTGACGAACAGGAACTGATAAAGGACCTCCAAAGCCCCGAGAAGCAAAAGGAGGCCTTCGCGCGTATTGTCGACCGATACAGCGAGCAACTCTATTGGCAAATCCGCCGGATGGTGCTCTGCCACGACGACGCCAATGACCTGTTGCAAAACACATTCCTCAAGGCGTGGACCAACATCGACAGCTTCCGCGGGGAGTCTAAACTCTCCACCTGGCTCTACCGGATTGCCATCAACGAATGCTACACGTTCCTCAACAAGCAGCAGAACCAAAACTCGCAGATGGTGGACGATCCCGAGGCCACACTCATGGACCGGATGGAGAGCGACAGCTACTTCGACGGCGACGAGGCCCAACGGCTGTTCCAGGAAGCCCTGCAGACTCTGCCGCCCAAGCAGCGCACAGTCTTCAACATGAAATTCTACAGCGAGATGAAGTACGAAGAGATATCCGACATACTGGGTACCAGTGTGGGAGCACTGAAGGCATCGTACCACCACGCGGTGAAGAAGATAGAGAATTACCTGAAAGATTCTTTTTGAATTTAAACCTTTTGAAGCATCATATATCTAACTAGTAAAGAAAGGAATAGACCACTATGAAAGAAGAAGATGAAATTAAGAGGTTGTGCGGCAGCGGTAACCCGTTTACCGTTCCCGATGGCTATTTCGAGAGCTTTAGCAAACAACTGATGGAGAATCTGCCCGAGCGCAAGCAGACGGCACATACTCCTGCTCCTATGCGTGTCTCCCTCTACAAGAGACTGAGACCATGGATTGGTGCGGCCGCCGTTGTGGCCGGACTGGCGTTCGGCACGGTGTTGCTCAATCGTACGGCGTTTGCCGACGACCTGAGCGATGTGGCGCTGAGCGACCCTACCACGCTGGAAACCGACGAGCACATCGAATCCATCTTTTCGAATGCGATGATGGACGACTACTCCATCTACTGTTACTTGACGGATGCCGAATAATCACAAAAACCGAAAGAAAAGATGAAACAGATTATTGCAATCAGCCTACTCTTGATGGGGTTCTGCCTCCACACTGCCGCCCAAGGGAAGCCTCGTTTTTCCAAAGAGGAGTTCCTGGCCAAACAACAGGAGTACCTTACCAAGAAGGCCCAACTGACACCCGACGAGGCGAAGAAGTTCTTCAAGCTCTACTTCGAACTGCAGGAGAAGAAGCGCAAGATTAACAACAAGGTCAATAAGATGATTGACGAGGCCAAGAAGAAGAGCAGCCACGAGACGAACTACGAAGACATGGTGGACCGCATCATCAACTCGCGCATCGAGACGGACAAACTGGAGCGCAGCTACATCTCGCAGTACCGGAAGTTCCTCTCCGACGCGAAAATATACAAGATAATGACCGCCGAGATGACGTTTCACCTCGAGTTGCTGAAGGACATGAGAGAGCGCCCGCGGGAGCGCGACGCCCAGCGCAACAACCGACCGCGGCGTGAGCAGATGCAGCCCAAGGTAGAGGTGAACCCCCTGCAAGCCGACCCGCTGGGCAGGTTCAAACGCTGACCTATAGATTGATTAAGTAATACGACGACAGAGCCGAAGCATTGCACCCCGCAAGTTTCGGTTCTCTTCTTTTATCAGAATTCCAACTCTACCTGACGCTCCTCGGGAATGGTAATCTGCTGCATTTGCATTCCGGGGCGCAGTCTGCAATAGTGCATTTCGAAGTCGCGGTTCACCAAGACAATGGAGTCGGGCGTAAGCAACTGGATGTCGAACGTATCCACACTAGTGATGTTGTTGCCACCCGTCATGCTGGTAGACTTCAGCGCCAGGCGCCCTTTCACCAACTGCCAACTCTCGTAGACGACAGTCTCTTGGTTGATGGCCGAAGCCACCCCGTCCTCCTCCAGTTTAATGCCTTCATAGGGCAAGTCGCCCATCACGGTAGGTTCCACCCACTCTCCTATCAGACGGGCAGGGTCGGGCGATACGAACACCTGAAACACGTTGGGCTCATCCGACTGCAGGTTCTCGTCCGTGTCCTCGTAGGAGACTTCGGCCTTGTCGCCCACACGTATCACGCCCTGTTTTTCTGCTCCTACAGTATTGAAGGTCAACGTGTCGCCCGCCTCATCCAGCAAGGTGATGGTCGTGATGGAAGCATCCAATATGGTGCCCGACACCGTCACTTCCTTGAAATGGTTCGCGTCGACAAACTCTATGTCGTTGCTCTTCGTCTTGAACTGGCACGAGGCCGCCAGCGCCGCCAAAGTCAAAATCCATACTTGTTTCATATCTTTCTAACTTTTAATCTCTTCCCGCTATTCCGTTTACAACCCCTTCCGCTTGGCTTCGTTCCACAGGTCGTCCATCTCCTGGAGGGTCAAGTCTTTCAGGCTCTTCCCCGCCTTTATGGTGTGCTCCTCGAGGTAGCCAAACCGACGGATGAACTTTTGGTTGGTACGCTCCAGGGCATTGTCGGGGTTGATGTGGTAGAGCCTGGCCGCATTGATGAGACTGAATAGCACGTCGCCAAACTCCGCCTCCGCCTTCTCCTTGTCCATGTGTTCCACTTCGGTCTGAAATTCGCCAATCTCCTCTTTCACCTTGTCCCACACCTGCTCGCGCTCTTCCCAGTCGAAGCCCACGTTGCGTGCCTTGTCCTGTATGCGGTAAGCCTTGATGAGCGAAGGCAGTGCATCGGGCACCCCGCTCAGCACGGTCTTGTTGCCGTCTTTCTCCTTCAGCTTCAGCTGTTCCCAGTTTTCTATCACCTTCTCGGCCGTCTCCGCCTTAGCCTCGCCAAACACATGCGGGTGACGGAATATCAACTTCTCGCACAACCGGTCGCAAACGTCCTTGATGTCGAACTCGCCCTTCTCGGAGCCTATCTTGGCGTAGAAGGCCACGTGGAGCAACACGTCGCCCAGCTCTTTGCAGATGTTCTTCTGGTCGTCCTTCATCAGAGCGTCGCACAGTTCGTACACCTCCTCAATGCTGTTGGGGCGCAGACTCTCGTTGGTCTGCTTGCGGTCCCACGGACATTTCACCCGCAGTTCGTCCAGTATGTCGAGGAATCGGCCAAAGGCCTCTAATTTTTCTTCTTTTGTATGCATCTTCAGTATATTCCTAATATCGCTCACAAAATTAGGCATTTTCATCCGTTCCGCAACGCAAACGGTCCATCATTATCATCCCATGCCGTTAAATAATCTTTCCATGGTCTCCAAGCTTACTTTTTTACCGCCCCATTTATTTGCCACTGCTTTTGTTGTACGAACCAATTATAATGTCTACCTTTGGCTCGTTAACTTAGAATGAAACGTATTCTCGGAATGAGGGGTCTATTACTATACCTTATCGTCATCGTCTGCAACGTATGGTTGTCGACCGGTAGCATGTGTGCACAAAACAAATACATCGTCACCCAATACAGCACGCAGGACGGGCTGCCGCAGAAGACCATAAACTCTGTGCAGCAGGACCATAGCGGCTACATGTGGTTCGCCACCGGCAACGGCATCAGCCGGTTCGACGGCATCAGCTTCACCAACTTTCGCGCCCACCCAACGGACTCCATCAGCCTGTCGAGCAACCACATCAACCTGCTGAAGGAGGACAAGCACGGATACTTCTGGATACTCAACTACGACAACTACCTCTATCGGTTCAACCCGAAGAACGGCGTGTGCCAACGCATCTTCAGCGACAACAGACACAAGGTGAGCACCATGAAGGTGTTGGCCAACGGCGACGTTTGGGCGCACATCGAAGGCGGCGACCTCTACCGCATCTGCACGGACGACCCCAAGAAGCTGGTGGTCCTCCGCATCGCACACATCGAGACACCCATCCTCTCCACCTTCACCAACGTGGACAAGGACAAGAACAGCAACGTCTGGTTCCTCACCGCCAAGGAACTCTATCAATACAACACCGTCACCCGGAAGTTCACCTACAACCTTGTGGGCAACCGCGAAAAGAATTTCTACTGCCAACGGCGCTACATCAACGACTTCCTGTTAGGCTCCGACAACGGACGCATCTACCGGTTCGACTCGAAGAACCGACGTTACTCGGTCATCGAACTCCCCACCCCGTCGTCCATACGCAACCTGAAGGGATTCAGCAAGGACGAGATTATCGTCATCACCACAAACGACGGTTTCTTCATCTACAATATGAAGACGGGAGCCTACAAGCACTACACCACCGAGAACCTGGGACTGGCGAGCAACACCATCCGGATGTTCTTCGTGGACCAACTGAACGACTTCTGGATTACCTACGAGAGCCTCAACACCATCTCGCACATCAACCGGGCCGAACTGAAGACGAGCCACTATACAATGAAGGACAAGAACAATGTCCCGGTCAAGGCCCGCACCCCCATACGTATTCTCGAGGGATTCGACGAACTGATACTGTTCCACACCGACGAGAACATCATCAACTACTACGACGCAGAGAAGAACGACCTGCGTCCGCTGTTCCTCTCCTCCAACCCGGAAATCATCAGTTTCAATGAGCCGGACCAGGTGGAGCTGGACAAGCAGAAGAACCTGTGGCTCACCAAGCAGAGCCAGGGCCTCATCAAGGTATCGTTCAAGAAGAACCTCTTCGGCCTGCGTAGCCCCAACGAGCAAGACATCTACGCCTCGGAAAACAAGTTGAGCTGCGTGTTCGAGGACTATGCGCACAACCTGTGGGTGGCCAACAAGGATGGCAACACCCTAATCTACGACTCGGCCGGACGGTTCAAAGGCTACCTCTCGTCCGACGGCAAACTGTCGCCCGCAGCCGTGGCGATGAGCGCCATTACCTCCGCCGTGCAAGACCGCAAAGGGAACATCTGGCTGGGAACCGTCGACGACGGACTGATGCAGATTCTACCCTCGGACCCCACTTCCGACACGGGCTACCGCATCGTTCACCACCGCCACGACGACCATAACCCCTACAGTCTGAGCAGCAACATCGTGCAGGCGTTACACCGCGACGCCAACGACCGGATATGGGCGGGCACCTTCGAACAAGGGGTGAACTACCTGGAGACGGACACCCAAGGCAACGTGCGGTTCATCCATCAGGGCAACCTGCTGAAGCACTACCCCACCACGGGCAACCGTGTCCGTTGCATCGAGACGGACAGACAGGGGAACCTGTGGATAGGCACGACCTCGGGAGTGGTGCGGGGTGACCTGCGGCAGACGAAGCCCGAGAAGATGGAGTTCACCACCATACAACGCATTCCGGGCAACGCCAAGAGCCTCAGCAACAATGATGTGTTCGACATCCACTTCACCCACAGCGGCGAGCTCTACTTCGCCACCTTCGGCGGAGGACTCTGCCAACTGCAGTCGTACGAAGGCCGACAGTCCGTGTTCAAGAACTTCACACAGAGGGAAGGTCTACCCTCCGACGTACTGAAGAGCATCCTGGAGGCACCCAACGGCGACCTTTGGATAGCCACCGAGGACGGCCTCTGCCACTACAGGGCCACGACGAAGCTCTTCGAGACCTACGACAGCCGCTTCTTCCCCTCGGACATCCAGTTCATGGACGAGCGAGGGGTGTGCACCCACGACAGCCTCATGCTGTTACCCACCGACCGCGGTCTGCTGACCTTCCGCCCGCAGGACATCCACAAGGACTCCACCGCCTACCGGTTGGCGTTCAGCCATTTCTTCATCAAGGAGCAGGAGATAAAGACCGACGGCAGTGGCATACTGCACGACGACATCGACAAAACCACCTCCATCACCCTGTCGCACCGCGACAACTCCTTCACCTTCCGCTTCGCCACACTGGACATGAAGTACCCCGAGAAAATTCAATACGCCTACATGCTCGAAGGGTTCGACCACTGGAACAACGCGCACACAGCACGCACAGCCACCTACACCAACATCCCCAAGGGCACCTACACCTTCCGCGTGCGCTCCACCAACAGCGATGGAGAGTGGGTGAACAACGAGCGTAGCATCCAAATCACCGTGAAGCCCTCGTTTTGGGAATCCATCTGGGGCATCATCCTGCTGGTGGTCATCTTCGTGGCCATCTCACTGCTCACCACCTACATCTTCCTGCTCTTCTACAAACTGCGGTCGAAGATTTCCTTTGAACAGCGGCTCAACGAGATACGCACCAAGTTCTTCACCGACGTGGTGCACGAACTGCGCACACCGTTTACCCTCATCATCGCCCCACTGGAACACATCCTCTCGAAGGACACCGAACAGTTGCCCGACAATGTGTACCAGGACCTGAAGCTCATACAGAACAACACCAAACGGACGGTGAAGCTCATCAACCAGATTCTCGACTTCCAAAAGATACAGAGCGACAAGATGCACCTGTATGTGCAGCAGGTGGAGGTTACTTCATTCGTCAAGCAGATAGCCGGCAACTTCCGTAGCCTGGCCACCGAGCAAGGCACGGACATCAAGCTCAACCTGCCGGAGCATCCCGTCACCCTGTGGATAGACTCCAACAAGATGGAGAACGTGATGTTCAACCTCATCTCCAACGCCTTCAAGTATTCGCCCAAGGGACGGACCATAACCGTCGCAGTGAGCGAGGCCGCCGGCGAGGTCATCGTCACCGTGAGCGACCAGGGCTACGGCATTCCCTCGGAGAAGCAGACGCTGGTGTTCTCGCGGTTCGAGAACATCATCCACAACGAAGCGCTGAAGCAGCCCAGCACCGGCATCGGACTGGCAGTGGTGAAAGAGGTGGTGGAACTGCACAAAGGCTCCATCGACCTGCAGAGCACCGTCAACGAAGGCTCCACCTTCACCATACATCTGCCCAAAGGGAAGGACCACTTCGACAAGAACACCGAGTTTGTACTCGACAACTACGAGTCACCGACGGAGCAGCAACAGAACATGATAGAGGACACGCTGGAAGACGCCGAGAACAAGGAGGCCGACGAGAACATCGAGACCATTCTGGTGGTGGAGGACAACAACGAGTTGCGCAACTTCCTGCAAAGCATCCTCTCCGAGCAGTTCCGCGTCATCACCGCAGCCAATGGCAAGGAGGGACTTAAGAAAGCACGGCTCTACTACCCCGACATGATAGTCAGCGACGTGATGATGCCCGAGATGGACGGCCTGACAATGGTACGGCAGATACGCGCCAACAAAGAGATAAGCCATACGCCCATCATACTGCTCACCAGCAAATCGGCCGTGGAGAGCGAGATAGAAGGACTGAAGCTGGGCATCGACGACTACATCACCAAGCCATTCAGCGCCAGCTTGCTGAAAGCGCGCATCATCAACATTTTCGAAACCCGCAAACGCATGCAGGCACTCTACTGCTCGCAGATTATCGTCTCTGGCGACAAGACGGACGACACCTTCACGCTGGACGGGAAATACTCCGAGTCCATCTCCAAAGAGGACCGCTCGCTGCTGAAGGAAATCGTCAAGGTCATCAACAGCCACGACCCCGAGCAGGATTCCATCCACGAGGAGATAAAGCAAGCCACAGGACTGAGCAGCTCCACCGTGCTGCGTAAGATAAAGTTCATCACCGGAATGACCACCAACGACTTCATCAAGAACGTGCGCGTCAACAGGGCGGCCGAGTTGCTGAAGGAGAAGAATGAGCTGAGCGTGAGCGAGGTGGCTTTCATCTGCGGATTCAAGGACCAGCACTACTTCAGCAAGTGCTTCAAGCAGGTCTACGGAGTGTCGCCGAAGGACTACAAGGGCGAAAGCCCCGTGGGTAATGGTGAAAACTGATTAAAAATACAGGACGGATAACGTTACGCTCACTTATTATCGCTACATTTGTCACAGTTTAGCAAATAATAAGTATGCAAGTATCTGACAGCATTGTTATTATCCCGACCTATAACGAAAAGGAGAACATCAGTAACATCATTCGGGCGGTCTTCGGTCTCGAGAAGTGTTTCCACGTGTTGGTCATCGACGACGGCTCGCCCGACGGAACGGCAGACATCGTGAAGTCCATGCAAACGGAATTTCCCGACCGGCTCTTCATGATAGAACGCCGCGGGAAGCTCGGACTGGGCACGGCCTACATCGCAGGTTTCAAGTGGGCCATCGAACGGAAGTACGACTACGTCTTCGAGATGGACGCCGACTTCTCGCACAATCCCAACGACCTGCCTCGCCTCTACGCCGCCTGTGCCGAGGAAGGCAACGACGTGGCCATCGGCTCGCGCTACGTCAGTGGTGTGAATGTGGTGAACTGGCCTATGGGACGGGTGCTGATGTCGTACTTCGCATCCAAATACGTACGCATCGTCACGCGCCTGAACATCCACGACACCACCGCCGGATTCGTGTGCTACCGCCGCGAAGTGCTGGAGACCATCCATCTGGAAGAGATACGCTTCAAGGGCTACGCATTCCAGATAGAGATGAAGTACACGGCCTACAAGTATGGGTTCAAGATTAAAGAGGTGCCCGTGATATTCATCAACCGCGAGCTGGGCACATCCAAGATGAACAGCAGCATCTTCGGCGAGGCCATCTTCGGCGTGATGCGTCTCCGCTGGGACGGATGGTTCAAGAACTACTCCCGAAAATAAGTACGTATACCTATTATATATACACACGAGCTATGACCCGCACCCTGATCCAAAATGTCATCCTCGTCAACGAGGGGACCGTACAGAAAGGTTCGCTGATAATTGAAGACGACACGATAGCGGACATCCTGCCACAAGGAACGGAGACGCAAGGACCGTTCGCGGAGGTCATCGATGCCGACGGACTCTACCTGTTGCCGGGCATCATCGACGACCACGTGCATTTCCGCGACCCGGGCCTCACCCACAAAGCGGACATGGAGAGCGAGAGCCGTGCGGCAGCAGCCGGCGGTGTGACCTCCTACATGGACATGCCCAACACCAAACCACAGACCACTACGCTGGAGGCGCTGGAGAACAAGTTCGCTGAGGCCGCACAGAAGAGCCGCGTCAACTACTCCTTCTTCTTCGGTGCCACCAACGACAACAGCGACCTGCTCGCGCAGCTGCCCAAGCAACGCGTGTGCGGCATCAAGCTGTTCATGGGCTCCAGCACGGGCAACATGTTGGTCGACAGCGAGGAAGCCCTGCAGAAACTCTTCTCCGAGGCCCGCATGATCATCATGTCGCACTGCGAGGACTCGGCACTGATAGCATCCAACACCGCACACTATAAGTCGCTCTATGGCGACGACCCAGACGTGAAGTACCACCCCGCCATCCGTAGCGAGGAGGCCTGTTACCGTTCCTCGGCTCTGGCAGTGGAGCTGGCCCGGCGCACCGGCGCCCGCCTGCACATTGCCCACGTGAGCACGGCACGCGAGCTGGAGCTTCTATCGCACGCACCGCTGGAGCAGAAGCACATCACCGCCGAGGCTTGCATCAGCCACCTCTACTTCTGCGACAAGGACTATGAGCGGTTGGGCGCCCGCATCAAATGCAACCCCGCCATCAAGACGGAGCAAGACCGCGCCGCACTGCGACAGGCACTGACCGACGGGCGCATCGACGTGATTGGAACCGACCATGCGCCCCATCTGCTCAGCGAGAAACAAGGCGACTGTCTGAAAGCGGCCTCCGGGATGCCAATGGTGCAGTTCTCGCTGGTCACCATGCTGGAGTTGGCGGATGAAGGAGTGCTCACCATCGGTCAGGTGGTGGAGAAGATGTGCCACGCGCCCGCCCGTCTGTTCGACATCGCCCGCCGCGGCTACCTTCGCAAGGGATACAAGGCGGATCTGGTGCTGCTCGCACCCCACGACCCTTGGACAGTGAGCACCGACAACATCCTCAGTAAGTGCGGATGGAGTCCCATGGAGGGACACACCTTCCAGTGGAGGGTGAAGCGCACCTTCGTCAACGGCACCACGGCCTACGCCAACGGCCGCGTGAACGACAGTTGCCAGGGCGAAGCCTTGTCATTCGACCGATAAACAGAACTCTCAGATATGCTACACCGGATTTTCCTCTTCCTGCTGTTTCTGTTGGTGGCCACCGACAGCTACATCTATCTTCGCTTTGTGCAGAAACGTTGTTGGAGCAGATGGCTCAAGAGTCTCTACTGGCTACCGTCCGTCGTACTGGCCCTCGGACTCATGTTGCTCACACTCAACGACGACTTCACACCCCGGAGCAACCAACTCGTCGGCATCTACCTGCTGGTCTACATGGCCGTCACCATACCCAAAGGACTCTTCACCATCATCTCGCTACTGGCACTCCTGTTGCGGTGGTGCGGCAAGAAGGTGGAGAGGGCGGTCAACTGGTTGGCCCTCGCGGTCAGTCTGGCGGTGATGTACATGGTAGTCTACGGCAGTACAGCCGGGTGGCGACACTTCGCCGTGAAGGAAGTGCCGTTCGCCTCCAGCGACCTACCCAAGGAGTTCGACGGTTACCGCGTGTTGCAGATCTCCGACCTCCACATAGGCACCATTGCCGGCTACCCTGACGTGGTACGCAAGATGGTGCGGCTCGTCAACGACCAACGGCCAGACCTGATTGTCTTCACGGGCGACCTGGTGAACCACATCGCCACGGAACTGGACAGTGTGCAGACCATCCTAGCCGGGTTGCAGGCCCCGGACGGTGTCTACTCCGTGTTGGGCAACCACGACTACAGTCTCTACTACCATTGGGCGACGGAAGAGGCGCAAGCCGCCAACCTCGAGGACTTGAAGCAGCGGGAAGCCTCCATGGGTTGGCACTTGCTCAACAATGACCACGTCATCCTGCAGCGTGACAGTGCCGCCATCGCACTCATTGGCGTGGAGAACGACGGAGAGCCTCCATTCCCCAGCAAGGGCGACCTGCCCCGTGCCATGCAAGGCACCGACGGGCTGTTCAAGATACTGCTGAGTCACGACCCCACGCACTGGCGACGCGAGGTGCTCCCCCACTCCGACATTCAACTGATGTTGGCGGGTCACACCCACGCCATGCAGTTCCAGCTGTTCGGGTTCACCCCCGCCTCGTGGTTCTACCGCGAGAATCAGGGGCTTTACGCCGAAGGCGGACGGGCACTTTACGTCAACGCGGGCACCGGAGAAGTGATGCTTCCGTTCCGTTTTGGGGCTTGGCCAGAAATAACCCTCTTTACCTTACACAAGAATTGAAATAAATATTTATCTTTGTCGGCAACAAAAGTATTACCTATATGGGCACCATTGTTTACCGAATCTACCAAGTATGCATCGCAGCTCCCATCTTCCTGGTGCTGACGTTGCTTACCGCACTTGTTACCATCATCGGCTCTTTCCTCGGAAAGGCCAGCATGTGGGGCTATTACCCCGGCAAGATATGGTCCCGGCTCACTTGCTTCACCCTGTTGTTACCCATCACGGTAAACGGCCATGCCGACATTCACTATAAGACCTCCTACATCTTTGTGGCCAACCATCAAGGGGCGTTCGACATTTTCTTGATTTACGGATTCCTGGGGCGCAACTTCAAATGGATGATGAAGAAGTCGCTCCGCAACATCCCCTTTGTAGGCAAAGCCTGTGAAGCCGCCGGGCACATCTTTGTGGACAAGTCCGGGCCGAAGAAGGTGCAGGAGACCATCGACCACGCCCGCCACACGTTGCAGGACGGCATGTCGCTGGTGGTGTTCCCCGAAGGACGACGCACCTCCACGGGACACATGGGCGATTTCAAGAAGGGAGCCTTCCAGTTGGCGGACGAATTGCAGCTACCCATCGTGCCGATGAGCATCAACGGCTCCTACGAAGTGTTGCCCCGCTCCGGTGGCTTCGTCAAGCGCCACCGCATGATACTGACTCTGCACGAGCCCATCTATCCGCAAGGCCAAGGCCACGAGAACATCCGCATCACAATGGAGAAGGCCTACCAAGCCATCAACGAAAGCCTCCCGGAGGAGTACAAGGGAAAAGAGGGTTAAGTGTAGAGCTTTCCTAGCATCCCGAACGCAGAAATCGGGTGGTGTTGATTACTATCCGCACAACACCTATTTCCGGGACAATAATCTTCCTGGAGTAATGCTCTGCCAACTATGCGTGTATAGTTGGAAGACCACTTTAGCGGACACGCTGATTACCGGTTCTGATCCATGCGGCGCATGTTCTCTTTCGCCGCCTCGGTAAACTCTTTGATGTAGGGGTGACTCTTGAATTTGTCCGGTGCATTGTCGAGCAGAGTCTCTATCTGAGGGGTCATCACCGGGTAAGGCATATTGCTGCTCAGGATCATGAAGACTCCCACGCCAAGGGCGTTCTCGTAGTTGCCTTGGATGAAGTCCTTCACCAGCTTCGTCATCTCGTCGGAGAGGGCCTCGCCCTCCTTGTTGATCGTCTCCTGCACTTCTCGGGAATCCTTGCCGTCCATAATCATCTGGCTCTCCTTGTGCGAGAGGTCCTCGAAGCGGGTTATCAGCGTCTGGCGCCGGTCGATGAAGTCAGCCAACTTGTCGTTCAGCTTCGTTCCCGTCACAGTCTGTTTCAGGTCGTTGATGGTAATCTTGATGTTACCGTTTTCGATGACAACGGGGAACATCGCCTCGTCGTCCATGTAGAGAGTCGCCATCACTACAGAGTCCACCTTGCCCTTCATCTGGAACTTGCCATGAACAATTTCGCACGAGTCGATGTTCTTCATCTGGTCCGTGCTCCATACCTTCAAGAACAACATCTTTCCATCCAAACGCGAGATAGACGAGGTGCCTTCTATCCTGTAATTGTTGCAGGCCGTAAGCGCCAGCATCAATATAGGTGCGAAAAGTAACGTTTTCTTCATACGCTGAAATCTCCGTAACATTGATTACGCTGCAAAAGTACTAAGCATACAGATACGAGTAATTCCATTTTATTAATCTTTAATCCTTTAATGGGGACATTTATAGGTATTTAATAAGATTCTTTTCGGCCCAAAAGAGGAGCAGATACGTTTTTTGTCATACCTTTGCGCCATAACTAAAACCATTGCGACAGACTATGAGAAGAAACAGACTGATACTTACGGCCTTGGTAGCCATAAGTTGTCTCGTGGCGCGAGCCGACGAGGGTATGTGGATGCTACAATTGATGAAAGAGCAGCATCTGATAGACCAGATGAAGAAACAGGGACTGACACTGGAGGCTCAGGACATCTACTCCGCCGACCACGTGTCGCTGAAGGATGCCGTGGGCATCTTCGGACGGGGCTGCACGGGCGAGGTGATCTCCGCCGACGGACTGGTGCTGACCAACCACCACTGCGGATTCGATGCCATACAGCAACACAGCTCCGTGGAACACGACTATCTGAAGAACGGATTCTGGTCCATGAGTCAGGCCGAGGAACTTCCCTCCGGAGGACTGACCTTCACCTTCATCGAGCGCATAGAGGACGTGACGGACCACGTGACGAAATACATGAAGGACCACAACCTCACCGACGAGACGATGAACGTGAGCGACATGCTCAGTGAGGTGGCCAAGGAACTGGAGAACGCGAGCGAGCTGAAAGGCAAACCGGGCATCTCGTTCAGCGTGCTGCCCTTCTACGCCGGCAACAAATATTATATGTTCGTGCAGAAGGTCTATCCCGACGTTCGTCTGGTGGCCGCGCCGCCCCAGTGCATCGGCAAGTTCGGCGGCGAAACGGACAACTGGATGTGGCCGCGCCACACGTGCGACTTCTCCATCTTCCGCATCTATGCCGACGCCAACGGCGAACCGGCTGAATACAGCCCCAGCAACGTTCCCCTGAAGAGCAAGAAACACCTCACCATCTCCATCCGCGGCATCGAGAACGAGGACTTCTCCATGATTATCGGATTCCCCGGCAGCACCGAGCGCTACCTCACCGCCAGCGAAGTGGCAAGCCGCGCGCTCACCATCAACGTGCCCCGCATCAAAGTACGAACTGCCCGCTTGAATGTGCTCAAGGAAGAAATGGCCGCCAGCGACAAGGTGCGCATCCAATATGCCTCGAAGTACGCCAGCAGCAGCAATTACTGGAAGAACGCTATCGGCATGAACAAGGCCATCGTGGACAACAAGGTGATAGAGACCAAGCAGGAACAGGAGAAACGCTTCGCCGAGTTTGCCAGGCAACAGGGCAATCTCGAGTACGTAGACGTCGTGGACAAGATAGACAAGGTGATTGCGGAACTCGACTCCGTGCGCTCCACTTACACCGCCTTCATGGAGACCTTCAGCGCCATCGAATTCCAGACACCCTTCATGCTGATGGACCAGATGAAGCAAGCCATCCAGAACAAGGACAAGAAGAGCATCCAACAGCTTAGCGGGCAGTTGCGCGAAATGTATGCCTACGTCCACAACAAGGACTACGACCACGAGGTGGACCGCAAGGTTGCCCTAGACCTTATCCACTGCTACTCAGAGCTGACCGACAAATGGCCTGCGTTCTTCGAGGTGATAGACAAAAAATACAAAGGCACCATAGACCTTTACGTGAAAGACATGTACGAGAAGTCCATCTTCGCGTCCGAGGAGAACTTAGAGGCATTCCTGAAGAAACCCACCGCGAAGGCCATCGACAACGACCTCTCCACCAACTACTGCCGCTCGCTCTTCGAGTTGCGCAACTACCTCGCCACCGCTATGAGCGAGCACCTCAACCAGTTGGCTCCTCTGCACAAGACTTATGTGAGAGGGTTATGCGAGATGTACGCCCCCACGCCGAAAGCCGCCGACGCCAACTTCACGATGCGTATGACCTACGGCAACGTTCGCCCCTACTCGCCCAAGGACGGTGTGTGCTACCAGTACTACACCACACTGAAGGGAGTGATGGAGAAGGAGGATCCCGAGAACCCTGAGTTCAACGTGCCGTCCAAGTTGAAGGAGCTCTACCAAAAGAAAGACTTCGGCCGCTACGCCATGAAGAGCGGAGAGCTGCCTGCCTGCTTCCTCACCAACAACGACATCACGGGAGGCAACAGCGGCAGTCCCGTCCTCAACGGGCAAGGCCAGCTCATCGGTTGTGCCTTCGATGGCAACTGGGAGTCACTGAGTGGCGACATCAACTTCGACACCAACCTGCAGCGTTGCATCTGCGTGGACATCCGCTACATCCTCTTCATGATAGAGAAGTTCGGCGAGTGCCCCCGCCTCATCAACGAGATGACCATAGCCGAATAAACGCGTCCCCCACCGGGGAGCCCCACATAAAAGCGTCCGCTTCGTTTCCATCCACAGGAGGAACGGGGCGGACGCTTTGTCTCTATCCGAAACGCCTGACACATGAGCCGTTTTTTCAGACAGAGAAGCCAGCCACACAGCTATTACGCAACGTTCACAACTATTCATAAAGGTGCTAGAATCCGGTATTGACGATGCTAGAATCCGAACAAAATGATGGTGTGGCAATTGTCAAACACGTGGATGGCAATTGTCAAACACGTGTACGGCAATTGTCAAACACGTGTACGGCAGTTGCCGTACACCCTACGAGCTAAGCGTCTTGCATCATTTAGAAGGGAGTCTTACAACGAGAAAAAGGGATTCTTTCGAGATGAAGAACCCCTCCTACAAAGCGTAATCTTGAATGGTTTCGCTTCACGCCGCCTGCTTCCGGGTGCCCGGCAAGAGGCCACCGCTACTTCATGAATACAAAGTAGACGGCCAACACCAGGCAGACGAAGGCGGCCAGGTGATTCCAGTGGAGCGCTTCGCCCTTGAAGAGGACGGTGGTGAAGAGCGTGAAGATGATGAGGGTGATGACCTCCTGCGTCACCTTCAGTTGCATCAGGCTGAACGGACCGCCGTTGCCTTGGAAGCCGATGCGGTTGGCGGGGACCTGGAACGAATACTCGGCCAAGGCGATGCCCCACGAGAAGAGGACTACAACCCAAAGCGGCCAATTGGAGGAGACCTTCATCTCCTGCAACTTGAGGTGACCATACCAAGCGAAGGTCATAAAGATGTTGGAAACGACCAACAACAATACTGTGTACAAAGCTTTCATTTCTTTTCTATTTTAGTAGGCAGAAGTTCTGTCTGTATGTTCGTCATCGCACCCCACATGCTGTAGCGGGCTTCAGGGTTCATGGTCTCCAGTCGCCGGAGCACCTCCTTCATGTCCGACCGGTGCGAGTCGTGCTCGTAGGGACAGTTCTTCAGTTGCTTTTGGAAATTCATCTGAGCGGCCATCTGCACCAGATCGGCCTCGTGGACCAGACAGAGGGGACGGATGATGGTCATCTGAAACTTCTTCATCTCCAGCTTGGGCGGCATCGTGCCGTAAGCCCCTTGGAAGGTAAGGTTCATGAGGAGCGTCTCGAGGATGTCGTCCATGTGATGGCCCAAGGCAATCTTGTTGCAGCCCAACTCCTTGGCAACCGTGAAGAGGGCCTTGCGCCGGTTCCACGAACAGAGGAAGCAGGGCGACTTGCGGGTGTCGGTGGAGGCATCGAAGGAGGTTTCGTAGCGCACGTAGGGTACGTTGCGCTCCTCGGCGAATCGCCGCAAGTAACTGTCGTCGGACTGATAGGGAATGTTGGTGAGCGCCACGTGGACAGCAAATACCCGGAAACGAGGCTTGAGGATGCGTGACCGTTTGGCAAGCAGATGGAGCAAGGCGAGCGAGTCTTTTCCGCCCGAGAGCCCCACCAGTATCTTGTCGTCGTCCTCCACCAACTGATAGTCTACCATACCTTTGTTGAAACGCCGTTCTATCCGCTGAACCAGCCGTTCCTCATCTGTCAACTGTGTCATACTCACCTTTGAAATCGGGCGCAAAATAAGGAAAATTCGAGTCAATTAACAAATTGTATCTCTCTAAAAAGAAGGCATAAGGTTTTTCTTTGTACTTTTGACATCGCATTATTTGACAAACTGAAGAACAGAATCATGAAAAGATACATTTTTGTCCTGCTGATACTACTCACAGGGTGGGCTAACGCCCAGACACTGAACCAAGCGAAACAGTGGTTTCAGGACAGCAACTTCGAGAGTGCCAAGCCTGTGTTCAAGAGACTGGTGAAGCAGAGTCCCGGCAACGCCTTCTATAACTTCTGGTACGGAGCCTGCTGCTACGAGACAGGCGAGCGGGCGGATGCGGAGAAATATCTGCAGAAAGCCGTCGACCGCAAGGTTATCAACGCCTACCTCTATCTGGCCAAACTGCATACCGACGAGTATCGCTACGAGGAGGCAGTAGAGAACCTCGAATCGTACCAAGAGCTGATGGCCAAGAAGAAGAATGCCGACACGGCGGAAGGAGACAACCTGCTGGAGTATGCCCGCAAGGCAGGCCGCATGCTGAAAGGTACGGAGCAAGTGGTCGTGGTGGACAGTTTAGTGGTGGACAAGGAGCGATTCCTGGAGGCTTACAAGATAGGTAAGGAATCCGGACGGATAGGTTTCTACGACGACTTCTTCACCGGTGACGGGCAGGACAGCTGCACGGTGTTCGAGACGGAACTGAAGAACAAGCTCTACTTTGCCCACGCTGGCAACGAGGGAATGACGCTCTACACCATGGACCGACTGGGCAACGGATGGGGCGAAGCCTATGCCCTGCAGGGACTGGACGACACCGGCAACCGGAACTACCCCTTCGTGTTGGCGGACGGAGTGACGCTCTACTACGCCTCGGACGGAGAGGAGTCGCTGGGGGGCTACGATATCTTCGTGACCCGCTACAACCAAGAGACGAACCGCTACCTGAGGCCGGAGAACCTGGGGATGCCGTTCAACTCGCCGGCAAACGACTACATGTACGCCATCGACGAATACAACAACCTCGGGTGGTTTGCCTCCGACCGTTATCAGCCGGAGGATAAAGTTTGCGTCTACGTCTTCGTGCCCAACGAGTCACGTATCACCTACAACTACGAGAGCACCGACGAAGAGGTGGTGCGCAAAGCCGCCATGCTGCACAGCATAGCCGACACCTGGAGCGACGAGGCCACTGTAGCGAATGCCCGCGAGCGTCTCAACAGCATCGCCCAGCAGACCAAGCGGTCCGAGCCGCAGCATGAGTTTGAGTTCGTGATAGACGACAACACCACTTACTACCGCATGAACGACTTCCGCAGTGCCAAGGCGCGCCAAATGTTCGGCCAGTGGAGGTCCACGGAGAAAGAGCTTACGACACTCGAACAGACCCTGGAGAGCAAGCGCGACACCTACCACCAGAGCAAGCCCGCAGCACGCAAAAGCATGTCGGCAGAACTGCTGAAGATGGAGAGTAAGTTGGAGACGATGAAGGTTCAACAGGCACAGCGGGCGAAGGAAGCACGCAACGCCGAAAAGATTTTCATCACGAAATAAAGCTTTTCAGAAAAAGAATTCCTACATTTGCAACAGATAGACAGTGCCCTCGGAAAGCGGGCGTTCAGTCACATATAATATATAAGAACAATAGACTATGGATTTGATTATCGTTATTGCAACCATCGTAGCGGGACTGGTGCTCTTTATTGCCGAAGTGTTCCTCATTCCCGGACTGAGCCTGGCAGGCATCGCCTCGGCCGGCTGCCTCGTCTTTGTAAACTACTACGCCTTTACGCACCTCGGTGTGGCAGGCGGATTCATCACGCTGCTCATCTCTGTAGCAGCCTATCTGCTCATCTTCATTTGGTTCATCCGCTCCAAATCCATCGACAAGTTGGCGCTGCACAAGGACATCGACTCCACAGTGGGCACACCCGAGCAGTCGGCCGTGAAGGCTGGCGACGAAGGCATCGCCATCACCCGCCTAGCCCTCATCGGCAACGCAGAGATTAACGGCAACATCATCGAGGTGAAATCCGCCGGAGGTTTCATCGACGAGCGCACACCCATCGTGGTGGACCGTATCCAGCAGGGCGTCATCATAGTTAGGCCCAAATAAGCAGAGAAACATCTTTAATACTAACATCATAAACCCTTAAAATCATGTTTGATTCGTTTTATTTGACAATCATATTGGTCGTGGGAGTCATCATCCTGTTGTCTCTCATATTCCACTATGTGCCATTTATCCTTTGGCTCTCCGCCAAAGTTTCGGGTGTAGACATTTCGTTGGTGCAACTCTTCCTGATGCGCATCCGTAACGTGCCGCCCTACGTGATTGTGCAAGCAATGATCGAGGCCCACAAGGCAGGTTTGAAGAACATCACGCGCGACGAGTTGGAAGCGCACTATCTGGCCGGCGGCCACGTAGAGAAGGTGGTACACGCACTGGTGTCGGCATCGAAAGCCAACATCGAACTGTCGTTCCAGATGGCTACCGCCATTGACCTTGCCGGACGTGACGTGTTCGAAGCCGTACAGATGTCCGTCAACCCGAAAGTCATCGACACACCGCCTGTGACAGCCGTTGCCAAGGATGGCATTCAGCTGATAGCCAAAGCCCGTGTGACCGTGCGCGCCAACATCCGCCAGTTGGTGGGTGGTGCAGGCGAGGACACCGTGCTGGCCCGTGTAGGCGAAGGCATCGTGTCGTCCATCGGTTCGTCGGAGAACCACAAGTCGGTGCTGGAGAACCCCGACTCCATCTCCAAGTTGGTGCTGCGTAAGGGACTCGATGCCGGAACGGCCTTCGAGATTCTCTCCATCGACATTGCGGACATCGACATAGGCAAGAACATCGGTGCCGCCCTGCAGATTGACCAAGCCAATGCGGACAAGAACATCGCCCAGGCGAAAGCCGAGGAGCGCCGCGCCATGGCCGTTGCCAGCGAGCAGGAGATGAAGGCAAAGGCAGAAGAGGCTCGCGCCAACGTGATACAGGCCGAGGCAGAAGTGCCGAAAGCTATGGCAGACGCCTTCCGTAGCGGTAATCTGGGCATCATGGACTACTATCGGATGAAGAACATTCAGGCCGATACCAGCATGCGCGACAGCATCGCACACCCCGAGCATCCGTCATCGCTGGAACCGCTGAAGTAACCCGTTTACGAACATAATCTGTGAGGGGAGTCTATCCTTGACACAGGAGAAAGTCTTGGATGGCTGAGGGCTCCGACACTAGTGCGGAGCGATACAGTGCGTCCGGGACTTTTTCTTTATCAACTTCCACTTCACTCCCTCACCACATAAAAGCATAGAAACCATGAAAAGACATTTTGAAGAGTCGGAACTGATTATCAACGGCGACGGTTCCGTGTATCATCTCCACCTGCGGCCCGAGCAACTGGCCGACAAAGTGATCTTGGTGGGCGACCCAGGCCGCGTACCTATGGTGGCGCAGTTCTTTGAGTCCACCGAGTGCGACGTGTCGAACCGCGAGTTCCGCATCATCACGGGCTCGTACAAGGGGAAGCGCATCACGGCCATGTCAACGGGCATGGGTTGCGACAACATCGACATCGTCATCAACGAGCTGGACGCTCTGGCCAACATCGACTTCAGCACCCGCTACGAGCGCGACACGTTCCGCCAACTGGAGTTGGTGCGCATCGGCACCTGCGGCGGTCTGCAGCCCTACACCCCCACAGGCACGTTCATCTGCTCGGGCAAGTCTATTGGCTTCGACGGTCTGCTCAACTTCTACGCCGGGCGCGACCGTGTGTGCGACCTCGACTTCGAGCAGGCTTTCGTCCGCCACATGGGTTGGACGGGCAACGTGGGCACGGCGCATCCTTACGTCATTGACGCCGACCCGGAGCTGACAGCACGTATCGCTGGCAGCGACATGGTGCCAGGTGTGACCATCTCCGCCAACGGATTCTTCGGTCCGCAAGGCCGTGTGTTGCGCATTCCCCTTGCCGACCCGCAGCAGAACGCGAAGATAGAGACCTTCGAGTACAACGGCTACCGCATCACCAACTACGAGATGGAGAGCTCCGCCCTCGCCGGCATGAGTCGCTTGATGGGCCACAAAGCCACCTCCGTCTGCATGGTCATCGCCAACCGCCTTGCCCAAAAGATGGACATCGACTACAAGGTAGAGATGCCCCGACTCATACAGATGGTGCTGGAGCGCATTTGATTCGGGGCCGCCATTATGAAATGGAGTTCCACAATAAAGCCAACGGCCCATTCCCCTGTCAGACAGGAGAGTGGGCCGTGGCTTTATTGCGGCTACACCAAACACTTCGTGAGCGCAGAGCTTACTTGTTTTTGTAAGTCACTACAACCGTGTTGGAGTATAAGCCTTGAGCTTGAGATATAACAGTTCCTGTAGTCTTCAGCGTCAAGGCATTGTTACTGAATGACGTCTCAATTTTTGCAGTAACCGTTTTGTCTGCGCCCGTGCTGAAGTCCATATCATAAGCTGACATTTGTGTAGGCACATACGAAGAAATCTTCACGTTCTGGTTGAGAAGGAATCCCAAGAAGAGGTCTTCCCGGCTAAATGCCCAGAAGAAAGCATTTGCCAAGAATGTAGGATCTGCCGTACCCGGACAGCAACGAATGCTCTTATCCGTAGTGAAGCTGTTAGCACCGCCCAAATCGTAAGCTGACAGATTATTTTCCGTATAAGTCAAAGTAAAGTCAGAAGCTGCGGTACTTGATGGTTTCACACTCTTCAGGTATCCATCCGCATCATAAGCCCATGTATAAGTTGTCGCATCTCCGTACATATCTTTACCGACACTGCTAACGACCCGCTTTTGGTTATCAAGCGTAAACACATTCTGTCCATCCGTGCTTGAAACGGTGTTGTCTTTGTAAGTCAATTCCCAACCTATATTGCAATTGGACTTTACCGAATTCAATGTGCCATCTGTGTTGTAGCCCAATGTCAGTGTCAAAACATCTTCTTTCAAGCCAAGGAGAGAAGCATACATCGTAATCATATAGTTATCTGCAATGGAAATGGTCTCAATGCGCTTAGGCTGATAGAAGTAGCTCTGGCCTAACACCCACTCGCTCTGGCCACGTCTGAGGCAAATATCGTAATCGCCCTCGGACGTAATCTTAGACGCATCAAACTTAATGCCGTTTGATGTTACCGCAGCATTGCAATCGACAGACACTGTCTCATCAGAAGACAAGACGGCCACAATCGCATCATCATCTGTAAAACCGATTCCGGAAATAGTCTGGTCCGTTGCGATAGGAGTCTCGCTGGAAACAGCGATAGCAGAAATGGGGTTATCTGCTGCAACGAGAAGAATAGAACCCAATTCCCACTTCTTGCCATCGTCCACAATGACGGTAGCGGCTCCCTCCTTGAAAGTATAAGGAATGGTGAAGGTTGCACCACTGGAACTCATTTTGGCACTTAATTGTTCCGTGACATCGTCCTGACTGAGCCAAATAACCAGATTTTGAGTCGTTGAGAAACCATTACCCTGGACAGTTACCTCTGAACCTATCTTTGCTGAAGAAGGAACTACGGCATTCGTAATCGGGTTTGTGTCATCGTCTGATGAACATGCTGAGAATGCAAACACTGCGCAAAGCATCAGCATCATTGAAATCAATTTCTTCATAATGTTTAGAATTGAATGAATAAATGAATAATTAAAATCTCTCGCTTATATTACAATCCACGTTGGGCATTTAATATCTTTTCAGTATCCTCACTCGACGGACGGGTCATATCGGGATTGACGACACGTCCGTTGGGATCGATGAGAATGAAATGCGGAATGCCGCCTATTCGGTAATCCGTCTGGAACTTACTGCCTTTGCCTATGTAAAGTTGCGTTCCGCATAGCTCACCACTCTTGACACGAGCCATCCATTTCGTCTTATCCGCGTCAATGGACAACCCGACAAAAGCTATATTGCGCCCACTGAACTTCTCTGCCAACTGTTTCAAGTAAGGCAGTTCCTTTTGGCAAGGTCCGCACCACGTTGCCCACAAGTCTACGTAGACATACTTACCTCGAAAATCTTTCAGGGACATCTGCTTTCCATCAATATCCACTCCGTTGAAGTCCGGCGAGGGACTTCCTACCGCAGCCTTGTCCCATTTGTCGCAAGTCTGTTTGAAAAGAGTGTTCAGATAGTGTGAAGTCACATACGTGTAATAAAGGTTCTTCAAGTCTGTTATTTGTTCCGTGCCATTACATTCCACGTAGGTAGTTGCCACGTGATGTATCAAAGCTTCGCGCACCTTTTGGCTCTTGAAGAATTCTCCCATATAACTCATTTCCGCCAATGTCTTCGGATAGAACTGACGAATGTCCTTCCCGGCTTCATCCAACACGTGAGAAGTCTCAATCATATAGTTGCGGTACTCATCGATATCGACGAGATCAGCGTCTTCCTTAGCAAATTTCTTGAGAGTGTTGTAGTAATCCTTCCCCAGGACCAGCGTGGTGTCCTGTGTGAGATAGAGATGACACACGGGATACATCAAGAAAGCGTTTGCGTAGAAGTAGGTTATTCTCCCTTCCTCCATTTTTTGGAACTTGTCATTTGAGGCGAACTTGTGAGCTTTTAAGAGTCGCTTCATCGAGGTTATTTTGTCCGTGACCGTCTTCTTGAATACATCCCAGTTTGACGTGTAGCTGACATCCGGAAGATTGGTCAGCTGAATCTTGTTCAGATAATCGACGGCCTTCTCGTTGCCACCATTCACGGCGAAAGTTTTATCGAAGTCATTCGCATCGAAAGATATGGTTACTTCATCTCCTTTCTGCAGGTAAACGTCTTTACTCTTTTCCCCATAATAAACCTTTGCATAGAGTGCGTCCACCTCTTCCAATTGTGCAGTAGCCCGACCGTCAGTAAGGACAAACTCGTTTACACTCTGGTGATAAACCATGACGACATTGGTCAAGACAGGATTCTTGACTTCGAACTTCACTACAATGTCAGAGGCAAGCGTTGTCGTTCCCATCATCAAGAAGATCATCAACAGAAGCATCAGATTATTTTTCATTTTCATCGTTATTTGCTGTTAAGTCATTAATTCGTACGTTCGCGATAGGTAGCATCAACAATTTTGGCAAACCCTGTGTAAACAACGGGAGTCACTTTAGAAAAGTCACCCTCAGTCTCCATCCCGTCATAGACACGAAGCGTGCCAGCGCCATTACTCGAAGAGCCGACAACCAAATCATAGTCGTGATTGGTCGAAGAATTCTGATAAAAATTGAACTTCATCAGCGTAACAGATTCTCCACTAAGGGTAAACTGTTTCTCAGCCTTCAGAGGTTTCTCTGAAAGGCGGACCCGGTAAACGGTTCCACCTACCGCATAGTACATGTAATTCCGCAATGAACTGAATGCGAAATGGGAGGCATTGGCGATGTCGGTACATGCACTCAAATCTCCATAGTAGGCTTTACCTAGTACGAAAGAGCAATCAGCGTAAGTCAACATGTCTCCCAATTGTATTCCATACAAACCATAAAGGTTTCCTTTGCGAAGAATGGTGTAGGTAATACCCATTTTGGCATTGCCGGGGTCATACTTGGTGTTCTCCATGTAGACAAAGTCCATACCTTCAGGGTAATCATCGAAAGCCGTGCCGGTTATCATATCACTACCCTTGTAGCCTATGGCAATACTCTCCATCTCCTTCATCGAATGATAGTTGGAGTCGGAGAGAGAGAGGTTTATCAAGAATGGGCAGCAGGACATGAAACACTTGTTCACATCGTCATACAGCAAATAGACGGAGGCGTATGAAACGGCTCCGACATTAGCTCCGACATAAGGTACCAACACAGGCTGTTTGTTTACGGCAGCGAACAATCCTTGTATTCCCATGTTGGATGCAGTGTAAGCATAACCATCACTGACACAGATTCGCAGAATGGCGCTTTGGTCGCAAATCATGCTTCTCGGATGGAGGTCAAGCGACTTTGCCACTTCGTATTTGAACGCGTAATCTTTCTGCCAAGCGAAGTTGTTCTTCGAAAGGCGTGTAGCACCTTCTGCCGTAAAGAGATAGAAGGGAGATTCACTATAACCGCAATTAGGTGCAAACTGAATGCTGTATGGTTGGTTCAATGCCGGCATTCCGTTGGTCTTGAGCACATCCAGATAAGTTTTACCCGTCACGTCAGAGATGATGTCAAGCCGCGACTTGCCGTCCTCATCACAGAGAACCATCCATCCCTCGGATGAAGAATCGCTCACGGTAAGGGAATAGCTCTTGCGCCAGAAAAGACCGGATGACTTGTCAGTTGCCGTAAAATAGAGCGTATACTTGCCGGCATTGAGTGTCACTTCTTGATAGAGATGCTTCTCATTGGCCAACACAGTCTCTTCATATTCATCGGCATTGTTGATTACTTTCCACTCGTAATCATAGTCATCGAGATTCGTGATGTTGTCTCCCATCGAAGGGTTCAGGTCCAGTATGTCGTGAATCAGCACAGACAACGTTTCGTTTACGCCCGTAATATCCGGTTCTTTGAGGGCACAATAGTCATAGTTTCCTTTGTCTTGAGAGCAACTCCAAAGAAACGAAACCTGAACGAGGAGCAGGAGCGTATGTAATATATTCTTTGTCATAATCTATATTTTTAGTTGTCAGCAAAGAGGAGAGCGATGCCATCACCGTCGAAAGCATTCTCGTCATAACCCTGTCCGCTGTTTTTCAAAGTTTCCTGTTGTCTGACATACATCTGCATTTCGCCACTGATATAAGACTGCATAGCCAATGTCATCTTGGAGCTGTCATTGAAATCCGCAGGATCGAGGTCAAGGACAGAGCAAGCCAATTCGAACTTCTGTTGAGAAAACTCGCCCAACAACCCCTTCTCCCAAGCTTTTGGAGCAGTGGTAAACTGGTCGGAGAATGTGAGTTTATATTCCGTAGTGGTCACCACATCACCAGTGGACGTCGTCTCTTGTGTCACAGGCAATGTGAAGTTATCATTGGGCTGTAACGTGAATGTCAGATGTTTATTTTGTATTTTGAGGACAGCTGTACGTTTCAACGTCACCACATAGCTGCAGGTCGTTTCACCTGCAGGCATTTCTGCCTTCGCCGGCAATACATAGTCTGTGCCTTCTGTCGCATCGTCAGAAGAGACACTAATTGCAATCTCACGTGAATTATCAATGGGGCTGCCAAGGAGCTGTATCTTGACAGACACTTTCATTTCGTCTCCTTTCTGATAGACAAAAGTGACACCCGTGGAATCCTCCAACACGTTTGTGTCTGTGCGATTGTTGAAGTAGACACCATCAATCTGCTTAAACAACTCAGGAGTCTGCTCACTACACGACCCAAGCGTCATGGCGACGAACGTTAGCGTAATGTATATTTTCATCTTATATCTCATAATCTTCTGTCTTTGGGGTGAATACTATCTGTTTTCCGTTTCCGTATCAGGCAGAGGTACGACAAAAACCAAGTCGCTCGCCTTTGTATTCTTGCTATTGCTTGAGGAGTTGAGGATATCGCTATAGAGCCGTTTGTAGAGGAAGAACAACTGGCCTTCGCCGTAGAGTTCACGGATATACTCATATTTCAACAAGTCGGCATTCAGCATAGTCAGATTAGAGACTCCTCGATTGCGTCGTAAGGCATTGACGTATTGTATTCCCGAACTCAGATTGTCACTTTGACTTTCGGCAGCTATCAGAAACATCTCTCCTATGCGGAGCATCGGTATCATCGTGTTCTGTATACTGCCCGTTGCAACCATATCTTGATACTTATAGAAATAGCGATTGCTGCCAGTGGCAATCCAACAAGCGCGGTAGCGGTAATCATCCTGGAACCCGCCTGTTGCTGTCGCACCACCATAAATCAGGTTATTCATCAAACTATTGTCCATACGGAAAACGAAATTGGGCAGGCGCGACGGGTCATAAAAATTCTTGAACAGATTGCCACGACTCGTGTTGGTCAAAGCAAAGAGTACCTCGGATGAGAAAATCCGGTCGGGGTCCGAAGGCGAACCTATAACCAAGTTCTTGTCCACAAAGGGGAAAATGCCATTGTCAACAGTCTTTATGACGTCAGAAGCATACTTGAAAGCATTTGATTTGTCACCCATGTAGAGATAAGCACGGGCCAAGAGTCCCTCAACAGCATAGAAGTTGAGGCGCAAAGCACGATAGTGCAAGAAGTTGCTCGTTCCGTCTTGGGTGGAACCCATCTTTGTTCCATCCGTTTTCACAGGATCGTTGGCCAACAACAGGCGAGCCTCTTCCAAATCTATAGTCACTTTCTGCATCACTTCTTCAGCGGTGAGAATTTTCTCGGGGGTGTTGGTTACCTTAGTATAATAAGGTATAGCTGACTTTTGGCTATCCTTAGTGTAGACCGGTCCAAAGAGCCGGAGCATATCGAAATGAAGCATGGCACGCAACGCCAATGCTTCTCCCTTGACGATGTAATAATTGCCGGCAGTAAACAGTGATTGGTTGTCATCTATCGATTCCAAAATTTTGTTGCAATTGAGGATAAGTGCATAAGCCTTGTTCCAAGTCTGATCGAGTCGGTCGCGCCAATACGCTGTACCATACTGATAGGAAAACAAATCCTTGTAGTTGCCCCACACACTGTTGTCCGTACCAATGGCATAGGCTCCTCCCATGACTTCTATCATCTCCACACTGAGTGTCTGTCCATAGAGTGCGTCACTGTTGAGGTCTATGTAGATGCCGTTAAGCATTTTCTGATAGCCTTCTTCGTTCTGTTGCAGTTCATCCTCCGAGATTTTGTCGTAAGGCTTCACTTCCAACCAATTGCTGCAGGAAGCGAAGAGCGAAATGAATGTGATTGCTATGATATAAACTATTTTTCTCATCATCTGTTTTGTTTTTAGAATGTTGCACCGATGGAGAACGAAATGGTTCTGGCATACGGATAGTTGATGCCTCGTTCCGCCTTGATAGTAGACCACCGGAAGATGTCGTTCATGTTAGCTTGTACAGACAGCGCCTGCATACCCAGTTTCCGGACAATGTCGAGCGGTAATTCGTAGCCTATGCTCACAGATTCACAAGTTACCGTGTTGTCATCCATAACGAAGCGGGACGATTTATCGGTCTTCTGCACCATGGAGATTCCCTTGAACCTGGCATTGCGGTTGTTCACACTCCAACGGTCGTACAAGGCCCGGCGGTCTTGGTTGTTGTAGACATCGGTGGTGCTGATGTTCTCCACCTTGTCGAAAAGGGAGCTGTTGAACTCTTGCCCACCCAGTTCGTACCGAAAATAGCAGCTGAACGAGAGCCCCTTGTAATAAAAGGTTGTGCCCAGGAGTCCTTCCACGTCAGGTTCCGTGTCACCACACACCACTTCGTCATCGGTGTCATAGGTAAATGAATAGGTTCCGTCCCGTTTGATGAACAGCTCTTTTCCCGTAGCAGGATCGATGCCAGCTGAGCGTACAGCCCAAATGGCAGTGGGGCTGCCTCCGTCATAGTAACGAGTGGTACTATGAAGCGAAGTCTTTCCGCTCTCATTCAGTGCACTGAAAGCATTGTCGATGTCGGCATATTCGGATCGGGAATGTGTGGCACTCAACGAAATGTTCCAGTTGATTCGTTCTTCAGGTCTGTAGATTGGTGAGAACTTGACTGTCGCCTCCCACCCTCTTGTCTTTTGAGTACCGGCGTTCAAAGCCTCACTGGTAACGCCCATAGACCCAGGAGTGGTGATGACGGCCAACAACGGATCGGTGTTTTTAATATAATAGTCGAGCGTCAGGTTCAATCGTTGTCCCAACGTGGTGATGTCCGCACCAATGTTATAATTGATGGTTTCCTGCCAAGCCAGATCTTTGTTGCCCAAGGCATTGACCACGACACCGGTTCCAAACACATTACTCATCGAACTGTTGAATACATACGTCGTATAAGCCTGATAGGCAGAGAAATTTTGGTTACCGGGATTACCCACTGAGGCGCGCAGCTTCAGCAACTGGAACAATCCATTGTCTTGCATCCAATGCTCGTTATGTACATTCCAACCCAAGCCAACAGACCACGTAGTGCGGAACCGATTGTCTGTCCCAAACATGGAGGCTCCGTCGTTGCGCAAGTTGAAATCGAGCAGATAGCGTCCGTCATAAGAATAGCCGCCATTGAGATAGAAGCTTGAAGCGTGCTTTATGCTTTCTGTGTAGCTGGGTTTCCCACCATCTGGATAGTTGTTGGCAAAGGAGGGTGCCGAAAACTGGTCGTCAGTAAAGCCTGTGGCAGAATAGCCATTGGTTTTGCTGGTTGTGTTGCTAAAGTTGAATCCAAGCACCGCATTAATCTGGTGTTTACCGGCGAGGAGTTTGCCGTAGGTAGCCGAGACGTCACCTTCGTAATAGATGTATTTCTGCAAACTATGAGTGAAGGAACCTTTCTGCGTATCGTCCTTGTCGTCGAATTCGGTATGCTTGGGAGAGAAACGAGTGTCTTGCGTGTCGTCATACTTGGTGAAGCCGAACTTTGCCCGAAGGCGCAAATCACCCGTAGCGAACCATTCGGCTATAAAGTTGTTGGTAAACCCAATGCGCTGACCTTGGTCGTAGTTATTGAGATGAGCGTTCCAAAGCGGGTTCGACACGGGATTGTCATCCAGTCCGTCCTCGGGATAGTAAAGGTATTTGTTAATCTTCCCATCCTCACCATATTTTTTGTAATAGGGGTTTGCCTGCGCATATTCCGAGAAAGAGACGGTAGGGTCATTCGTCTCCAAGTAATCTATGGAAAGTTTGTTGCTGAACTGGAACTTGCCCGTACGATAGACCAAGTCGAGATTTCCACAGATAGTTTCCCGGTCAGAACCTTTCATCACACCATTCACCATTCCATAGTTCAAACCCAGTCCATAACGGATGTTTCCTTCTCCACCTTCAGCATAGAGATTATGTTTATGGGTGAAGCCTGTGCGCAGAGGCACACACAACCAATAGGTATCCACACCCTGTTCAATGTCGCGAAGACGAGAGTTGTAGAGGTCATCGAGTTTTATTTGATTGAATGCATTGCCGGTGTTGTCCTTGTACACACCAGCCAACCGTTCAAATTCCAGTTTTTCACGGGCATTCATCAGGTTGTAGTCCGTGAGGTCAGCTACCTCTACACTGTAGTCTCCTTTGTAAGAGATTTGCAGTTTTCCATTAACAGGAGCCTTCGTTTCGATAACAACTACGCCATTTGCTGCCTTCGAACCATATATGGCGGTCGACGCTGCATCCTTGAGGAGCGTAACTGTAGCCACACGGTTCATGTTGAGGTTCATGACTGTCTCGAGCGTAGTCTCAAAGCCATCCAATATGAAGAGGGGTTGATTGGGGTCTGTCCCGTATTCTTCCTTTAGGCCTGCCACACTGGATTTGCCCCGGATTTCCACATCCGGCGTTGCGTTCGGATTAGATCCGGCCAAGTTGTTCTCTACGATCTTAAATGAAGGGTCCAGGGTTTTCAGGCTCTGCAACACATTCTGTGCGCCAACGCTCTTGAGTTCCTCGCCTTTGAACGTCGTGGACGAACCTGTAAAGCTCTCTTTTTTCCGCAGATAAATGCCTGTCACAACAACGTCTTTCATGTTGACGGCATCGGGTTCCATCATCACTTTCGAGAAATTCGACCAATTGTTGCCGTCATAGTGGAGCTTCACTTTCTTGTATCCGACAAAAGAGAACACAATGTCGCAGTCGCCTATCACAGGCAGTGAGAACCTGCCATCGACATCGGTTATGACGGCAGTGGCCGTCCCCTCAACTACCACCGAGGCTCCTATCATCGTCTCTTTGCTTTCACTGTCGAAGACTCTACCCCGAATGGTATCTTTCTTTACTATAAAATCCTGCTTACCGAGCGACCTTCCATAAGTTCCAACATCTTCTCGTGCATATGCCAATCCAAAACTGACAGACACAAAACAACAAGTCAATATAATTCTATGCAAGGCATTTAGATAAAAACTATCTTTTCGCATATTGCTACAATCTCATCGTGATTATGATAACTGAATATTTGGCAAAGGTAATCTTTTTTCTGAACATTACTCAACTCATCATTTATTTTAACACGTTTAGTCCATTCTTGGACCCATTTATCAGCCAAAGTATGTATTTATCAGAGAGATACACGCTTGCGAACTCACAGGAAACAGCAATCCCCCTGCAAACGGTGACGGGCACTGCTGCAAGGGGATTACTCTTATAACATTTCGTTTGTCCGTTTAGTTGTTCTCCGGACGGAGCTGGCGAACGGTGACAGCGGTCTGCCACATCTCGCTCTCGCGCAGAGCTTTCAACTCATCGTTCAACTTCTCACGATAGTCGGGCTTAGAGTTGCTGTCGATGGAGATCTGAGCCTCGTTGCCGAGCTTCACGCTCATGTAGAGCCACTGCATGATAGGCTTCACGGCATCGTGGAAACGAGGATACCAGTCGAGAGCACCACGCTGTGCTGTAGTGGAGCAGTTAGCGTACATCCAGTCCATACCGTTCTTTGCGAACAACGGCATGAGCGACTGTGTCAGTTCCTCGACGGTCTCGTTGAAAGCTTCAGAAGGTGAGTGTCCGTTCTCACGAAGCACCTCGTACTGAGCCAAGAGCAAGCCTTGGATGGCACCCATCAGCGAACCACGCTCACCGGTGAGGTCAGATGTAGCCTCGCGGATGAATGTTGTCTCGAACAGATAGCCAGAGCCGATGCCGATACCCAGAGCCAGGGTACGTTCCATAGCACGGCCGGTAGCGTCCTGGTAAACAGCGTATGAAGAGTTCAAGCCACGGCCCTCGAGGAACATGGTACGCAATGAAGTGCCCGAGCCCTTAGGAGCAACCATGATGACGTCGATGTCCGTAGGAGGAACCACACCGGTGCGGTCGCTCCAAGTGATGGCGAAACCATGAGAGAAATAGAGCGCCTTGCCTGCTGTGAGGAACGGTTTGATAGTGGGCCACACAGACATTACGGCTGCGTCAGAGAGGAGGCACATGATGATGGTACCTTTCTGGCAAGCCTCTTCGATACTGAACAAAGTCTTTCCGGGAACCCATCCGTCAGCGATAGCTTTCTCGAATGTCTTACCCTGACGCTGACCTACGATAACGTTGAAGCCATTGTCGCGCAGGTTCTGTGACTGACCGGGGCCCTGCACACCATAACCGATAACGGCGATGGTCTCATTTTTCAATACCTCACGAGCCTTGTCCAAAGGAAACTCCTCGCGGGTCATCACATTCTCGATGACACCGCCAAAATTCATTTTTGCCATTTTAATTAAATGTTTTAGCGACCGTTCCCATCCGTCAGTCTGCCCTCTCATCGGTGGAGGATAGGCAGACACGGCACACGGGCCGCGGTCATTATTGTTAATAAATTACTCAAATATCACTTTTGAACGGCAAACGGGTTCGGCACCGTTTTTCCGTATCTCTATGTCGTAAGCATCGTCGCCAACGGCCTCTTGGTAGAAGGAGAGGGTGTCGCCGTAGTAGCTCTCGGCTATGTAGGCAATCTCGAACCGCTTCACCTGCTTGTGGCGGAACGTGTCCAGCGGGAAGAGGTCGAGGATGTGCTCGATGTACTTCACACTGTTGACGTGGCCATTGATGTCGATGTCGCTGTAGCGGGTCTGCAGCTCGCGCACGGTCTGCTCGGCATGCACCTTCACACGGCCCGGGCGGTCGATGGGACAGGGACGGTCGCAGATGTAGTCGTTGATCTGTCCGTTGTGCAACGTCAGCAGGTCGGCGGGCTTGCGTGTCTCCACGTCTATCATCGCCCAGATGGAACGGGCGTAGCCCAGCACTTCACCGTCCTCGGAGATGACCTCGAAGTTGCGGTCGGTGAAGAGACGGTAGACATTCTCCACCCAGGTGAGTATCTGGTAGCGCTCGTACTGGCGCGGCATCCGCTTCATCTCGATGACCATGCGGGACAAGACCCACGTGTAGTGGTTTTCGTTGAGCTCGGTGATTCCGAACCCGCGGCTCTCGGAGTGGGCGTCGGCGCAGTTGAGCATCTCGTTGCCAAGCACGCTCAGCGTCAGGTGGCCAGTGAAGTCCAGATGGAACGACTCGGCCTCATACGTGCCGCTGCTTATCTTCTTATCATCAAAGTTCTCCATCGTCCACCCTCCTATTTACACTCTTCATGCTTCAGCTCGCGCTCGTCGAGGAACTCGCTCACACGCTCCACACAGCTCTTGGTGATGGCAATGCGGCCGGAGCGGACGAACTGCAGCAGGCAGTTCATTCCCTGCAATTCGTTGTAGAGGGAGGTGATTTCCTCGCTCATGCCGGACTTCTCCACAATGCTGTAGACGGGGTTCACCTCCACGATGCGCGCATTGTGCTGGCGAATCACCTTCGAGGCTTGTGGGGTCTGCTGAAACTCGGCGGTAGAGAGTTTGTAGAGGGCCACCTCGTGATGAAAAATCTCATCGTCCACAAAGTAGTGGGCCTGAATGACCTCCACCTTCTTCTCTATCTGTTTCACCATGTTCTTGATGCTCTCTTCGTCGCTCCATGCGGTGATGGTGTACTTGTGCACTCCCTGGATGGACGAAGCGGACACGTTCAAACTTTCGATGTTGATTTGTCGGCGGGTGAACACGGCAGTAATCTGGTTGAGCAGACCGGCGATGTTCTCCGAATAGACAATCAACGTATATAATGTTTTATCCATATTCGCTACAACTTAACATTCCAACAACATTTCGTTCACGGAACCTCCCGGAGGGGTCATCGGCAACACATTGCCCTCTTCGATGACGCCCACCTCCAACAGGTACGGGCCAGGGGTGGCGAGCATCTTCTCGATGGCTGCCTTCAGCTCGTCGCGTCGAAAGACGCGCTCGGCGGGTATGTGGTAAGCCGAGGCTATCTGCACGTAGTCAGGGTTCATCATCGGGGTGAACGAGTAGCGGTGGTGGAAGAACATGGCTTGCCACTGGCGCACGTTGCCCAGGAAGTTGTTATTGAGGACGATGATTTTCACCGGTGCCTCTTGTTCCATCACCGTTCCCAACTCGTGGATGCTCATCTGCAGTCCGCCGTCGCCCATAAAGGCGCAGACAGTGCGGTCGGGAGCTCCGAAGGTGGCACCGATGGCAGCGGGCAGTCCGAATCCCATGGTTCCCAGTCCGCCGGAGGTGACGATGCTGCGGTTCTTGCTGTAGCGGAAGTAGCGGGCCGACATCATCTGGTTCTGACCTACGTCGGTCACCAGGATGGCCTCGTGACGGGTAGCTTCGCTCACAGCGCGCACCACCTCGCCCATGCGCAACGGTCCGGCCTTGGGGTGAATCTCTTTCTCGATGACCTCGCGGTTCTCCGTCTCCTCATAGGCGCGGAAGCTGTCAATCCATGCTTGGTGTCTGGCGGGGTTGACGAGCTCGGTGAGGCGGCGGAGGGTCTCCTTGCAGTCGCCCAGCACAGCCACGTCCACCTTCACGTTTTTGTTTATCTCGGAGGGGTCGATGTCCATGTGGATGATCTTCGCCTGCTTGGCATAAGTGGCAAGGTTGCCTGTCACGCGGTCATCGAAGCGCATTCCCACGGCAATGATGACATCGCTCTCGTTGGTCTTCACGTTGGGACCGAGGTTGCCGTGCATTCCCAGCATTCCCTTGTTCAGCGGATGATCGGAGGGGATGGCGGAGAGTCCCAACAGCGTGCAACCGCAAGGCAGGTCGGCCTTCTCCACGAGCTGGCGAAGTTCTGCCTGCGCACCGCCCAACTCCACGCCCTGTCCCACCAGCACGAGCGGGCGCTCGGCGGCGTTTATCAAGGCGGCGGCATCGGCGAGCGACTGTGCGTCGGTGTCGGGCACCGGCACGTAGCTGCGAATGAAGTCAATGTCCACGGGACGGTAGGCTATCTTCTCCACCTGTGCGTTCTTGGCGAAGTCGAGCACCACGGGGCCGGGGCGTCCGCTCCTCGCGATGAAGAAAGCGCGGGCCACGGCCCAGGCCACGTCTTCGGCGCGACGTATCTGGTAGCTCCACTTGCTGATAGGCTGCGTAATGCCCACTAGGTCGACCTCCTGAAAGGCGTCGCTGCCCAGGAAAGCCGTGCCCACCTGTCCGGCAATCACCACCATCGGGGTGCTGTCAATCATAGCGTCGGCAATGCCGGTGACAGTGTTTGTGGCACCCGGTCCGCTGGTTACCAGACAGACACCCACGTTGCCCGACACACGGGCGAAACCTTCGGCGGCGTGTGTGGCGCCTTGCTCGTGACGCACGAGGATGTGGTTCAGCGTTCTTTTGTGGTCGTAGAGAGCATCGAACACAGGCATAATGGAACCTCCGGGATAACCGAAGATAGTCTTCACGCCCTGGCGTTCGAGCGAACGCATCAGCGCCTCCGCACCACTTATTGTTTCTTCGTTACTCATATTTATAATGAATGTACTTTTTGCTTTAGTCGATAATTCTCACACCACCCTTGTCGGCCGAGCTCACCATGCTGGCGTAGGCGCGCAGGCTCTTGGGCACCTGACGGTCGCGGGTGACGGGCGTCATGGGGCGCGCTGCCAGCTCCTCGTCGGTCAGCTTCACGTTGATGGAGCGGTTGGGGATGTCTATCTCGATGATGTCGCCGTCCACCAACTTGCCCACGTTGCCGCCCGAAGCAGCTTCCGGGGAGATGTGACCGATGCTCAGGCCCGACGTACCGCCGCTGAAGCGTCCGTCAGTGATGAGGGCACACTCCTTGCCCAGGTGTTTCGACTTTATGTACGAGGTGGGGTAAAGCATCTCCTGCATTCCTGGTCCGCCCTTGGGACCTTCGTGGGTGATGACCACCACGTCGCCTGCCACCACTTTGCCGCCGAGGATTCCGTCGCAGGCAGCTTCCTGCGAGTCGAACACCTTAGCGGGTCCGGTGAACTTCCAAATGCTCTCGTCCACGCCGGCGGTCTTCACCACACAGCCGTCCTGGGCGATGTTGCCCTTGAGCACTGCCAGTCCGCCGTCCTTCGAATAGGCGTGTTGCAGGTCGCGGATGCAACCTTCGGTGCGGTCGGTGTCGAGGGTGGTGAAGTGTGTGTCCTGCGAGCCGAGTTTGATGTTGAAATGTCCGGCAGCGGTGCTCGTGTAGATGCGTGTGGCCTCAGCGTCCACGTCGGCCTTGTCGATGTCATACTTGTCGATGGCCTGGCCCAGTGTCATTCCGTCCACACGTTTGGCGGCGGTGTCCACCAGGCCTCCCTTGGCAAGCTCGCCCATGATGTTGAGGATGCCGCCTGCGCGGTTCACATCCTGCACGTGGTACTTCTGTGTATTGGGAGCCACCTTGCATAGGCAAGGCACTTTGCGCGAGAGCATGTCGATGTCGTCCATGGTGAAGTTCACTTCCGCCTCGTGGGCGATGGCCAGCAGGTGGAGCACCGTGTTGGTGGAGCCTCCCATGGCGATGTCCAGGGTCATGGCGTTGAGGAAAGCCTGGCGGGTGGCGATGCTACGGGGCAGCACGCTTTCGTCGCCATCCTCGTAGTAGCGGTAGGCGTTCTTAACGATAAGGGCTGCGGCGTCCTTGAAAAGTTGGGTACGGTTGACGTGGGTCGCCACGATGGTTCCGTTGCCGGGCAGTGCCATTCCGATGGCCTCGTTGAGGCAGTTCATGGAGTTGGCGGTGAACATGCCCGAGCAGCATCCGCAACCAGGGCAGGCATTCTCTTCAATCTTGGCCACATCCTCGTCGCTGACGGATGAGTCGGCCGACTTCACCATGGCGTCGATGAGGTCCAGATGTTGTCCGTTCCACTCGCCTGCCTCCATCGGTCCGCCGGAGACGAACACGGTGGGGATGTTCAGGCGCATGGTGGCCATGAGCATTCCCGGGGTAATCTTGTCGCAGTTGCTGATGCAGACCATGGCGTCGGCCTTATGGGCGTTGACCATGTACTCCACGCTGTCGGCGATGATGTCGCGTGAGGGCAGCGAGTAGAGCATTCCGTCGTGACCCATGGCGATTCCGTCGTCTATGGCGATGGTGTTGAACTCAGCGGCAAAGCAACCGAGTTTCTCTATCTCAGCCTTCACCAGCTGACCGATTTCATGCAAATGTGTGTGACCCGGCACGAACTGCGTAAACGAGTTGACGATAGCGATGATGGGCTTTCCCATCTGCTCTCTTTTCATTCCATTGGCAACCCAAAGGGCACGGGCTCCCGCCATGCGACGACCTTGCGTACTGATGGCACTACGTAATTGATTCTTCATGACCATATCTTCTTCAATACTAAAAAAGCCTTTCTCACAATGCATTGAGAAAGGCTTTCAATATCTTTGTTTATCAAACATACATGCACCAACCTTTCTCACGCTTTGGATAGAATGACCACGACGTGAACGACATGCAAAGATGCTAGGTTGATGACTGTATTGTTAATCATACGATTGTTTACTGTTTTATGGCTGCAAAGGTAGGGCTTTTTTCATTACCGCCAAACTAAACGGATAGTTTTTTCATTGGAAAATGGAATATTTGAAAGAATAGTCTAAGTAAAATCATAATTTCGTTATCACCCATTGCCCGTCCACAGCAGTCTTAGACCGGCGCAGCGTCCAACCTATCAGCGATTTACGTACCCGCAACGAATGGTTACAGTCTGTAACCGATGCGAGGAAGAATGGAACGCACGCCACTGAAGACCCATAGACCACAACGGAGGGTAAAGTTGATTGGAAGAGGAAACGGAACGGCAAACGGAGAAAGGGTGTCGAGCCGGGAAGGGAACCACGCCGGGAACAACCGCGCAGCAGCGCCAAGAAAGGATGGAAGAGGGAAGGAACCCCTCTGTTTTGCAAAATATTTCAAGCGAAAGCGATAATCGGCCTTCGGATTGCATTATTTTCATTACTTTTGTCCCCACTTAATACATTATATATAATAACGAAGAAGAAACATTATGGAAAATTCAGTAAACAACTACATAGCCGTGAGCTACGAACTCTACATCACCGAGAACGGACAGAAGAGCCTGGTGGAGAAAGCAACCGTGGAACGCCCGTTCCGCTTCATCTCGGGCATGGGTACTACGCTCGACTATTTCGAGAACCGCCTCGCCGACAAACGTCCGGGCGAGAAGTTCGAGTTCACCATCCCTGTGGCCGAGGCTTATGGTGAGGCGAACAACGCTTACGTGATGGACCTGCCGCGCAGCATCTTCGAGATCGACGGCAAGTTCGACTCCGACCGCATCTACGAGGGCAACGTGGTGCCGATGATCAACTCCGACGGCACCCGCATGCAAGGCACCGTGGTGGCAGTGAAACCCGACGCCGTGGTGATGGACTTCAACCACCCGCTGGCAGGCAAGGACTTGACCTTCATCGGCCAGGTGCTGGAGAACCGCCCCGCCAGCAACAAGGAGATTGAGCAGATGCTGAACATGCTCAGCGACGAAAGCGGATGCGGAGGTTGCGGCGGCAGCTGCGGCGACGGCGGATGCGGTGGTTGCGGTGACAAAGGCGGATGCGGAGGCTGCCACTAATCGTACTCGGAGAGCTTCGCAGAGTCCCCGACAGGACTTGACTCCAGACCAGTAGAACTCCTGCGGGACTCGGCACGAAAAAGTCAGCAGAACCCCCGACACGGTTTGAATCAAAACAGTCAGTAGAGTCCACTGCAGAGCTTGGCTCGAAACAGCCAGTAGAATCCCTGCAGGACTCGGCACGAGAAAGTCTGCAGGACCCGACAGTCGAGCGGCCCCTGGAGGACAACTGTAACGTATTCGAGTTACGCAGGGCCGGATACGATTGGCTTTGTGGGCTATAGGTCTACTATGAACGAGTATACAGGTCAATGGCGATTGAGTATAAGTCATCAGGCCACCACCCTTATACTCGCAGGACTTGAATAATGAAATTTAAAAACAAACATAGCGTAGCAACATGTTCAACAATACTTTCGGAAACATCTTCCGGCTCACTACCTTCGGCGAGTCGCACGGAGCGGCCATAGGCGGTGTCGTTGACGGATTCCCCGCAGGCGTTGCCATCGACACGGACTTCGTGCAGCAGGAGCTGGCTCGGCGCAAACCGGGACAGAGCAAGCTCACCACCGACCGCAAGGAGGAAGACCAAGTGGAGTTCTTCTCCGGCATCTTCGATGGCCGTTCCACCGGCACCCCCATCGGATTCCTGGTGCGCAACACCAACCAACACTCCGGCGACTACGACAGTCTGCGCTCGCTCTACCGTCCTTCGCACGCCGACTTCACCTACCAACAGAAGTACGGACTGCGCGACCATCGGGGCGGCGGACGCTCATCGGCCCGCGAGACCATCTCGCGCTGCGTGGGAGGCGCACTGGCAAAGCTGGCGCTCCGGCAGCTGGGCGTGGAACTCTACGCCTACACCTCGCAGGTGGGCGACATCTGCCTGCAGCGCGACTACCGGCTCTACGACCCCGCACTCATCGAGACCAACGCCGTGCGCTGTCCCGACCCCGAGAAGGCGGCGGCCATGGAGGAGCTCATCACCGCCGTGAAGCGCGAGGGCGACACCATCGGGGGCATCATCACGGGCGTCATCCGCCACTGTCCTGTGGGCCTGGGGCAACCGGTCTTCGGCAAACTCCACGCGGCTCTTGGCAGCGCCATGCTCAGCATCAACGCCGTCAAAGGCTTCGAGTACGGCGAGGGCTTCGAGGGCGCTTCCGGCCGAGGCTCGCAGCTGAACGACCTCTTCTGCATGGACGAGGGGAAAGTCGCCACCCGCACCAACCACTCGGGAGGCATTCAGGGAGGCATCAGCAACGGACAGGACATCTACTTCCGCGTGGCATTCAAGCCCGTCCCCACCCTGCTCACCGAGCAACCTACGGTCGATGTCCGGGGCGAGGAGACGGTGGTGAAAGCCCGTGGCCGTCACGACCCCTGCGTGTTGCCCCGAGCCGTCCCCATTGTGGAGGCCATGGCCGCCATGGTGGTGCTCGACTATTACCTGCTGGACAAGGCCACAAGGCTCTGAATCATGAAACACTTAACACCTTATTATATTATGGAAAACATCATCGACATCAAACAGTACATTCACGAGAACGAGAGCCGTTTCATGGACGAGCTCTTCAGCCTCATACGCATCCCCAGCATCAGCGCCCTGCCCGAGCACAGGGCGGACATGGAGGCTTGCGCCCAACGGTGGCGGGAACTGCTCCTCGCCGCCGGAGCCGACCGGGCCGAGGTAATGCCTTCCGAAGGGAACCCGCTGGTCTACGCCGAGAAAATCATCGACCCCAAAGCCAGCACCCTACTCATCTACGCCCACTACGACGTAATGCCCGCCGAGCCGCTGGAGCAGTGGCAGAGCAAACCCTTCGAGCCGGAAATACGCGACGGACGCATCTACGCCCGCGGAGCCGACGACGACAAGGGACAGGCCTTCGTGCAGGTGAAAGCCTTCGAGTACGCCGCACGCTACGGACTGCTGCGCCACAACGTGAAGTTCATCTTCGAGGGCGAGGAGGAGATAGGCTCCCCCAGTCTGAACGCCTTCATCGGCAAGCACAAAGAGCTGCTGCGCGCGGACGTCATCCTGGTGTCGGACACCAGCATGCTGGGAGCCGACCTGCCGTCGCTCACCACGGGCCTGCGCGGACTCGCCTACTGGCAGATTGAGGTCACAGGGCCCAACCGCGACCTCCACTCCGGTCACTTCGGCGGAGCCGTGGCAAACCCCATCAACACACTCTGCAAGATGCTGGCGCAGATTACCGACGCCGACGGACGCATCACCGTGCCCCACTTCTACGACCGAGTGGAAGCCGTGCCCGCCGCCGAGCGGGCCATGATAGCGCAGATTCCCTTCGACGAGGAGGCTTACAAGCAAGCCATCGGGGTGGACGAGCTGCAGGGCGAGACGGGATACTCCACACTGGAGCGCAACAGCTGCCGTCCGGCATTCGACGTGTGCGGCATCTGGGGCGGATACACGGGCGAAGGTTCCAAGACCGTCATCCCCAGCAAGGCCTACGCTAAGGTCTCGTGCCGCCTGGTTCCCCATCAGTGCCACGAGGAGGTCAGTGCCCTCTTTGCGGACTACATCCGTTCCATTGCCCCGCGTTCGGTGAAGGTCACCGTCACCCCGATGCACGGCGGCGAGGGCTACGTCTGTCCCATCGACCTGCCCGCCTACCGGGCTGCCGAGGCGGGTTTCACCAAGGCTTTCGGCCGCCAGCCCCTGGCCGTGCGCCGTGGCGGCAGCATCCCCATCATCGCCGACTTCGAGCGCATTCTGGGCGTGAAGACCGTCCTCATGGGCTTCGGCCTGGAGAGCGACGCCATCCACTCCCCCAACGAGAACTTCCGGCTCGACATCTTCCGCCGCGGCATAGAGGCCGTCGTGGAGGTGCACCGCACGGAGTTCTAAGAGGTGAGGCTCCGGCGGAAGCCCCGTGAGAGTTTCCGCTGAGGTCCACACCTCACAAGACATTAGATTATTGCGTTTTAATTGCCTTTTTTGTTACCAGCTAGCAAAATCGGCAGTTAGAATGGCGTTAGGGTTACGTTGACACTATGACCGTCCAATGTCCTTTCTTGTTACTTCCTACGCGCCGAATCGCCCCCTTCTTCTGCAGTTCTACCAATTCACGCTTCAAAGTTCGCAGGGACACATTCAGAGTCTTTACCATCTGTATGGACGTGATGTTGTCCATAGTGTTTATGAGCGAACGTTTCTATGAATCCCGCCTTATAGAAGACATTGGCAAGGTTGCGATTGCGAGGTTGTGAAGCATGCTCGGCGAACAGACTCTCCTGATTGAGGCCTTCGGGTAGTTTGCCGTCTTCCGTTATCAGGTTCAGGCTACGCAATACAGCCTCTGTAGACGAGACGAACGCATCTCCCGAAACGCGACCGGCAGCAATGTCTTTGCACAGAAAATAGTCCATGGCCTGTCGGTCGATATCATCAATGTTGCATTCTTTCTTTCATTTCTGCAAAGATACACTTTTTCTGTCCATTCGAACCGACAACGTTGATTGCACCACTAAAAAGCGGTCCACTGAGCGCCATAAAGCGTCTTGCAAAGTGACAAGCACCCCCAGTCGCAGTGCCGTCACTCTATCAGCGCACGTGCCTCGGGCACGAGGTAGGCCTTGATGTCGTCGTAGGGGACGGTGAAGGTCACCAGGCCGTAGCAGTAGGCGGCAATCTCGTATTGTTGGTAGGTGAAGACCACACCCTTGGCGGAAAGGACAGGCGCGTTGCGGGGCAGCGGTATGATGTGGATGTCCTCTTCCATGAGCAGCAGGTTGTCGAAGAGGTTGCTCTTGTTCACATCGGTTTCGCCACACTCGTGGAAGTATTCGATGATGCCCCTGCGGATGTAGGGTTGCAGCTGCTTCACCTTGGTGGTGTCCACGGTCTGGGCGAGCGCCTTGCCGGTGAGCTTCGAGATGACGGTGCCGTGGCTGCCGAACGAGCCGTGGGCTCCGCCCAAGTAGGTAGAAGCGGTGGAGTTGTAGACGATGTACTTGTCGGTCTCGTAGGCTTTGCGCACCGTCTCGTCTCTCTCGTACCCTATTTCTTCATCTTCCGAATCGCCGCGGCTGTCTTTCATCCAATCGGCGTTTCCCTTCACGTAGAACCGCATCATGGCCTGCGCGTCGCCGAGGTCGCCCTCGTACTCCACCCGCTCGGGAGTGCCGTCGTAATCCATCGTGTAGGGCAGATACATGTCCGCCAGTTTCGTGTTGATGAACTGTCGCACGGCGGCGGCTATCTTGGTGTCTGCCCGGGGGAAGTCGATGGCTACGGAGCTTTCCACTCCCGGATAAGACATGCGGCACGAGAGGGTGTCGTAGCAGAGCGTGTCGGTCACAGACGCTCCGTCGATGGTGCGGATGTCGGCGGATGAGGCCACGGCGGTAGAGTCGCCCACAGCGGCGTTGGATGATTTCCCGTTGCCGCAGCTGGCGGCGGTGATGGCCGCTACGACGATGGCCGTGGCGGTGAACAGACAATGTCTTGAGTTCATAGTCGTTTTCGCTTTTAGTTTCTTTATATATTTAGTTCTATTAAGTTCCCGGGGTTCTAAAGATTCCGGTTCCTCATAGATTCCCAATCGTCCCAAGGTTCCAGGTCTCCCTATGACTCGGCAAAAATAGCCATTCCCTTTCGATTTTCAGCTGTTTTCCACACGATTTTCGAGGGTTTCAAGTTATTTTTCCGTCATCCCCCCGGCGACAGAGACACCCGAGGAGCAGAGGTAAGGATATTCGGGAAACGGAGGAAATCCGTATCGATTGGCAATCTTTTCTACAACTTCGCGGAACTTTTGTGCGAATTTTGGGATTTTTACAGTAACTTCGTGGCTTTTATCTCACAAGTCAGACCGGAATAGCGGGTGCGGCGGCTCCGGCCGCATCCCCGTCTTCGGAGCCGGAGAACCGCATCGCCACAAGACGGTGCAGATGCGCGACGGCTGCCGGAAGCCGTAAGCGACGGTGAAAAACGACACAAGAAATCACCATGACACGCTTGTACACTGGCGGAAAAGACGTATTTTTGCACCCGTTTTTTCAAGAGCATTATAGCAACACACTAAATACCAACCAAAATAAAAATGATTAAGAAAAACTTTTTTAGGATGTTTGTGTCCATACTGTCGTTGGGGTGCATGGTCTTCTCGCTGGCTTCTTGCAGCGACGATTCCAACCCGGAACAGCCCAAGACTGAGGAACAAGCGAAGAAAGAGCTCGTTGATGCATTCACCAACAGCATCGGTTTTGATGTCAGCGACCTTGTATTGGGCAAGGACCGCGTAAGTTTATGGGAACTGAAAGAAGACAGCACGTTCACCTGCTACCGGGTGAGCGGCGTCAACAGTCCATCAGAAGACGATTGGGAAGTAGACTCACTGAAAGGCGAGTGGCACGCTTTCGTAAACGAAGAGAACCAATGGAATGAAGACGTAGAGAACTTGTCGGGATTCCATGCCGTGTTCGACGTAAAAGACACAACCGGAATAGGTCTCATAAACAACGAGCAGACTTATTACGTGGCAAGCGTGGAAGACAGCGTGGCAGTCATTATGTCGGAAGGATTCGTCGACTACGCCATTACGACAGGCTACGAAGCGGACGAGAAACTTTCCACACGCATTATATTCCCCTTTTTCTCCACCATTCTACTGAAAGTCATCGACGAGTCCGAAACCGTCCGCAACTGGTTCATAAACACATTCGGAGTAGACAAGTCGAGCTACAATCTGAATGAAGCCCAGAGCAAGGAGTTCTGGACTAAAGCCGAGCAAACCGTAAAGGAAATGCAGAACGGGAACAACACAGATTATTCCAACTGGATGGGGCAAATCTACAAAGGCAAGGAAAAAACCACCCGCATCTGCGACATGAACATACCCGGAACCCACGACACCTTCACCCATTACATGGAATATATCATAGGAACGTCGGGAGTGATAGCCGACTACGCACGTACCCAGCTGAAAAACATTTCAAAACAATGGGACGCTGGAATACGCGCGTTCGACGTGCGTTTCCGGACTACAAAAGGCAATTTCACGACAACCATTGACGAATTTACCGAAGACGGCATGTTGGGCATGTTCCACGGAACCATCTATTGCGGAGTGACGGCCGAATACGGCATCAGAACCATTTACAGCCAGCTGGCCGCCCATCCGACCGAAACTGCCATTGTGTTTTGCGCTTTCGAAGGCGATGCAGGAGCAGAGGAATACAAGCTTGCAAGAGAGGTAATGGAAAAGTTCAAGGACCGTATCGTGTGGGATCCGACACCCGACATGACCCTAAAGGACTGCGCGGGCAAAATGATAGTCATGCAAAGTTGGGACAGACACAACCGGTATGATGATTACCGCATAGGACCATTTTTCGGAACGGGCGACGACACGTATGTCAACGAAGGTTACATCCAGTTCTACAATTTAGGCAAGGATGTGTTCACTCCCCTCTACTACCAGAACAGGTACCAGTCGAGCACAACCAAACGCTGCACGGACTTTTGGAACGAGAAGCGTGCCCTGATGCAGAAATGCTTCCTGGAAACGGCAAAGACAAAGAATACAGGCAAAAACGTGTGGGCCGTAAACCAGGCCAGTGCCTATGTCGGCGGTATATGGATCCACATGTCGTATGCCAAGAGTGCCAACACGATGAACCCATGGACGCTAAACTTCGTTTCGGAGCACAGAAAAGAAAAGCTGGGCATCATAGAGATGGACTATGCCGGAACAAACGACGAGTTCGACGGCTTCTACACCAATGGCGCAGACCTGCCCAAGGTCATCGTAGAAACCAACAGATACCAATAAAACGGACACACAAACATATTGGAGACAGCCAAGCAGGCCCTCCAATATGTTTGTCTACGTCCGACGAATGCCGACTTGCGCCCCACGCCCTCCTCACATTCCTCACCCTCCCTACGCACCCTCACGTCTCTTCACTTTTCCTACCCCCCCTGACGGCTCTCCACGTTCCCCGAGCCCACAGACGGTTATTCCCGACCCCACGCAGGCACTTCTCCTCCCCACCCGTTGGATGCAAGTCCGGTGTAGAGAGAGCCCCGGCGCACCGCAAGCCAAAGTTCCTCATTGGAAGCCCTCCCACGTCGACACAGACGCCCCTGGGGGCAGCGAACGATGACGGGCGGCGAGGTGCTGCCATCGGTGCCTTGTAGCGAAGAGGTCGACG
>CAVINS010000004.1:0-70616 GCA_963643925.1 Bacteroidaceae bacterium | reverse complement strand
ACAGAGACGGAGACTGGTTCCGAACAGTGTTGTAACGGCAAGTATGCAGGTTAGTGTCTTTTTCATGGGCAGTATATATGTGAGGGAAGTGAACCTATGAACGTTGACTTCCAAATCATTCCGAAATGCTCTCTGAGTTGGAAAAATACACCGCCTTTCATTCCGTTGTATCCTTTGGCTGTGGCATTCAACCCACTAAGTCTTGCTTCAGAAACTCCAACAGCTTGGCAACGGCACGGGCACGGTGGCTGATTTGGTTCTTCAGCTCTTCGCCCAGCACGGCGAAGCTCTCGGTGTGGCCTTCGGGGACGAACAGAGGGTCGTAGCCGAAACCTTCGTGGCCTTGACGCTCACGTAGGATGGAGCCTTTTATCTCGCCCTCGAACAGATAGGTCTTACCTCCTAGGATGAGGCAGATGACGGTGCGGAAGCGGGCCGCGCGGTTCTCCTCATCCGCCAGCTCACGCAGCAGGCGGTCCATATTCTTCTCGGAGTTGTGTGCCTCGCCTCCATAGCGGGCAGAGTAGACACCGGGGGCTCCGTCGAGTGCCTCCACTTCTAGACCGGTGTCGTCGGCAAAGCAGTCGAGTCCATAGCGCTCGTAGACATATTGTGCCTTCAGTTGGGCGTTGCCTTCAAGGGTCTCTGCCGTCTCGGGGATGTCGGCTGTGCAGCTTATGTCCTTCAAGCTAAGCAATTCTATCTTGTCGCCCAGCATCTCGGAAATCTCCGCCAGCTTGTGGGCATTGTTGGTCGCGAATACAAGTTTTCTTTTCATACGCATTGTCTATAAAAAGTTATTTCACTTTGATGCGGTCGAATCCTTCGCCATAGACACCCACTACGTTGCTCTGGGAGACGAAGGCGTGTGGGTCGATGTCGTTTATCAGCCGGAAGATGTAGACACTCTGGCTACGACGGGCCATCACGACGATGACCTTCACCGGTTGCTTGCTGTACCAGCCTGTGGCATCGAGCAGCGTCACGCCGCGGTCCACATTTTTGTTGATGGCTGAGGCTATCTCGTCATACTTCTTCGAGAAGATGAAGAACTGCACGGACTGGCGCGAACTGTTGATGACGTAGTCCATGATGATGCTCATGATGACCAGTACCACGAAGCCGAACACCACGCGGCGCCAGTCGTGAAAGATGAAGTAGCACGAGGAGATGATGATGATGTCGAGGTACATCATCATCCGACCGATGGTGATGTCGCGGTACTTGTTCACCGCCGCTGCGATGATGTCCGTGCCGCCCGTGCTGCCGTTGTGGCTGAAGATGATGCCCACACCGAGTCCGCACAGGCAGGCTCCTACCACACAGGCCATGAAGTCCTGTCCCGCGCCCAATATCTGTTGGGCGTTGCCGTTCTCATCTTCGAGCAACTCCTGAAAGAACCACAGCAGGAAGGTGAGCATGAACACCCCATAGATGGTCTTCAGACAAAACCTCAGTCCCAATATGCGCAGGGCGAAGGCCAGCAGGATGACGTTGAAGAAAAAATAGGAGACCTCTAACTTGATGCCTGTGGCATAGAAGATGATGGCGGAGACACCGGTCAGTCCTCCTGTGGTTATCTGGTAAGGCAGCAGGAAGATGGTCCATGCCACCGCATAAATGACGAGTCCAACGGTTATCATCAGATAGTCCTTGGTCTCTCTCCAAAACGTTAATGCACGTAATTTGTCCATTTTATCTTTTTACGTTTAATAGTACCTATATTATATATGGTATGCCGTTAATCGGTATGCCGTGAGTGACAACATCGCGCAGTACTCTTCGGGCCGCTTCCCGTCGGAACGACCTACTTCACCTTGATGCGGTCGAAACCTTCGCCATACACGCCCACCACGTTGCTCTGCGAGACTAGGGCGTTTGGGTCGATGTCCTTTATCAGGCGGAAGATGTAGACACTCTGGCTCCGACGTGCTAGTATCACCAGCATCTTCACCTGATGTTGACTGTACCAGCCCATGCCGTCAACCACGGTCACGCCACGGTGCAGGTTCTTGTTCACCGCCGAAGCAATCTCGTCATACTTCTTCGAGAAGATGAGAAACTGAACGGACTGCCGGGCACTGTTTATCACGTAGTCCAGTATCAGACTGGTAATGATGAGCGTTGTGTAGCCGAACATCACGCGGCGCCAGTCGTGGAAGATGAAGTAGCACGACGAGATGATGATGATGTCCATGTACATAATCATCCGCCCGAAGGTGATGTCGCGGAATTTGTTCACGATGGCGGCTATGATGTCTGTGCCGCCGGTGCTGCCGTTGTTGAGAAACACCACTGCGATGCCCACGCCGCACATACACGAGCCCAGCACGCACCCCATGAAGTCCTGTCCTTCGCCAACGAGCTTCATCAGGTTGCCGCTCTCGTCCTTCAGCACCACTTGGAAGAACCATAGGAAGAAGGTCATGCTCAACACACCATAGATGGTGCGTATGCAGAACTTGAACCCGAGAATCTTCAGGGCGAACACCAACAACACGGCGTTGATGGAAAAGTAAGAGACCTGTATGGGCACTCCTGTGGCATAGAAGATGATGGCTGCGATACCTGTCACCGCACCTGTGGTTATCTGGTACGGCAACAGGAAACAGGTCCATCCCAACGAGTATATGACCACTCCCAATGTGATGGCCAGATAATCTTTGACCTCACGCCACAAGTTCAACGGCGCATGCATATTCATAGTTGTTCGGTTTAGGTCTGTCAGTTTTGTCTAGGGCATCAGAGCACCACGTTCACAATCTTGCGCGGCACGATGATGACCTTCTTCGGAGTGCGTCCGTCGATGTACTTCTGCGAGTCGGCATGCTCCAGCACTGTCTTTTCGATGGTGGCGTTGTCGGCGTCCACCGGGAAGTTGAGTGTGAAGCGCGCCTTGCCGTTGAAGGAGATGGTGTACTTCACCGAGTCCTCTTTCAGATACTCTTCGTTGAACGTAGGCCACTGTGCGTCGCACACCGAGGTGGTGTGACCCAATGCCTCCCACAACTCTTCGCTGAGGTGTGGAGCGAAAGGTGCCATCAGCACTACCACATCGCCCAGGATGGCTTTCTTGTTGCACTTCAGCTGGGTCAGCTCGTTCACGCAGATCATGAAGGCACTGATGGAGGTGTTGTACGAGAAGTGCTCGATGTCCTCGGTCACCTTCTTGATGAGTTTGTGCAGCGACTTCAGCTCTTCTTTGGTAGGCTCTCCGTCGGTAGGCAGGAACTCATTGTCGCGTCCATAGAAGAGCAGCCACAATTTCTTGATGAAGCGGTGCACACCGTCGATGCCGTTGGTGTCCCAAGGCTTCGACTGCTCCACCGGTCCGAGGAACATCTCGTACATACGCAGCGTGTCGGCTCCGTAGCGCTCCACAATCATATCGGGGTTCACCACGTTGTACATCGACTTGCTCATCTTTTCGATGGCCCATCCGCAGATGTACTTGCCATCCTCGATCACCATCTGTGCGTCCTTGTACTCCGGTCGCCACTGGCGGAAGGCATCCACGTCGAGCACATCGTTCGCCACGATGTTCACGTCCACGTGAATCTCGTTCACGCCTTGGTGCTGCAGCATCTCTGCCGGCACCTCCACCTGGCAGGCCTTGAAGATCTGTCCAAGCTGCTCTGCCGTGTAGGTTCCCTTGTTGATGTTGTCGGCAATGCCTTTGGATACGTAGATGTTGGTCGGCGTCACCTCTTTCGTTCCGTTAGCCTCATTCCACGAGTAGTAGCGGTACACGAAGTTGCTGCGGCCTTGAATCATGCCTTGGTTCACCAGTTTCTGGAACGGCTCTTCCTTCACGCTCACGCCCAGGTCGAAGAGGAACTTGTTCCAGAAGCGGGAGTAGATGAGGTGACCTGTGGCATGCTCGGTACCGCCCACATAGAGGTCTACGTTCTGCCAGTAGTGGTCGGCCTCCGCAGACACCAGTGCCGTGTCGTTGTGGGGGTCCATATAGCGCAGGTAGTATGCCGATGAACCGGCGAAGCCCGGCATCGTGTTCAGTTCGATGGGGAACACCGTCTGGTTGTCGATGAGGCTGTTGTCGGTCACGCATTTGTTCGCCGTGTCCCAGGCCCATTTGGTGGCGTGTCCCAACGGCGGCTCGCCCGTCTCGGTAGGCAGGAACTTGGCTACCTCGGGCAGTAGCAACGGCAGGCAGTCCTCGTCGATCATGTAGGGCATGCCGTCCTTATAGTATACCGGGAACGGTTCGCCCCAGTAGCGTTGGCGTGAGAAGATGGCGTCGCGCAGACGGAAGTTCACCTTCACGCGACCCAGGTTGTGCGTGCGCACATATTGTTTGGTGGCTGCGATGGCCTCTTTCACGGTCAGTCCGTTGAGCACCAGGTCGCAGTAGGCCTTGGCACCTGCCTTGGGTGAGTTGCATACGATACCCTCCTTGGCATCGAAGCTCTCCTCCGACACATCGCATCCTTCTATGAGCGGACGAATCTCCAGTCCGAAATGTTTGGCGAAGGCATAGTCACGGCTGTCGTGAGCCGGCACTGCCATGATGGCCCCCGTGCCGTAGCCAGCCAACACGTAGTCGCTGATCCAGATAGGCACCTCTTCGCCCGTCATCGGGTTGATGGCATAAGCGCCCGAGAAGACACCCGTCACGCGGCGGTCGGCAATGCGCTCCCGCTCAGTACGTTTCTTGGTGGCATCCAGGTAAGCCTCCACTTTGGCCTTCTGTGCCGGTGTGGTTACCTGGGCCACTATTTCGCTCTCCGGTGCCAGCACCATGAAGGTGACACCGAACATCGTATCGGCACGGGTGGTGAAGATGGTGAACGAAATCTCGTCGCTACCGGCGGCATCGCGCTGCTCGTCACGCTTCACGCGGAACACTACCTCTGTACCTTCGGAGCGTCCAATCCAGTTGCGCTGCGTCTCCTTCAGTGAGTCGGTCCATTCGATGGTCTCCAGTCCGTCGAGCAACCGCTGTGCGTAGGCCGACACACGGAGGCACCACTGGCGCATCTTCTTCTGCACCACTGGATAGCCGCCACGCTCGGACACACCGTCCACCACCTCATCGTTGGCCAGCACGGTACCCAATTGTGGGCACCAGTTCACCATCGTCTCGCCCAGGTAGGCTATGCGGTAGTTCATCAGCGTCTCCTGCTGTTGTTTGTGGCCCATGGCCTTCCACTCGGTAGCCGTGAAGGTCAGCTCTTCGCTGCAAGCCACATCCAGTCCGGCTGTGCCGTTGGCCTCGAAGGCTGCTGTCAACTCGCTGATGGGGCGGGCCTGCTTCTTCGTATTGTCGTAGTAGGAGGCGAACATCTTCTGGAACGCCCATTGTGTCCAGTGGTAGTAACCCGGCTCGCAGGTGCGCACTTCGCGGCTCCAGTCGAACGAGAAACCTATCTTGTCCAGCTGTTCGCGGTATCTGTTGATATTGTTGACGGTAGTGATGGCCGGGTGTTGTCCGGTCTGAATGGCATACTGCTCGGCGGGCAGTCCGTAAGCGTCGTAGCCCATAGGGTTGAGCACGTTATATCCTTGCAGGCGTTTGTAGCGGGCGTAGATGTCCGATGCGATGTAGCCTAGTGGGTGTCCCACGTGCAGTCCCGCTCCGGATGGGTAAGGGAACATGTTCAATACGTAGAATTTCTTTTTCGAGTCATCTTCCTTCACCAGATAGGTTTTGTTCTCTATCCAGCGCTGATGCCACTTCTTCTCTATTTCCCTGAAATTGTATTCCATTGTGCTTATATCGATGTAGATGATGTTAGTATTCACATTTTGTCGGCAAAGATAATGGAAATCAAGTGCATAATACCAAGCTTCCCCGAATTATTTTGCTTAGAGCCCCGTGAGGGTGCTCCGTTTTGTCAGTTTCCCCGTGTGCTGCGGTGAGCGACTCGTTGCGCTCTTGTCGCCAGTTACATCATTGTCCGTGTTTATCGCCTGCTTCTTGCTCTCATCCTTTCTTGCTATCCTGATGGTTGCAGAAACCCTACTTCATGATGTCGGAGCCCCTGTTATATGGTGCAAGAGTCTCGTCAAAGAGAGTGTTTGACAATTGCCATCCACGTGTACGGCAATTGCCAAACACGTGTACGGCAGTTGTCATCCACGTGTACGGCAATTGCCGTACACCCGATTAGTTGGTGTTCTCGCATCATCATAACTAGGTCTTGACATCATCGGGACGTACGCTTTGTATCATCATCACCGCATCTTTGTCGTAAATATTTCGGGCGGAATATAGTCCTCGTCTCAACTCTTTTCGTTACCTTTGAGACTTGTTCTATACAATTGCATCAGTGGAAGCAGAAACTTTATTGGGCTGTGACGAAATATGGCACAGTTGACACAGATCTTTGTGACCGATTAAAAGAAGTTGGACTAATACTATAATATTTATGGACTACAAGGAAATTTACAAGGCCATCAAGACGATTGCCGACAATCTCTGCAAGGAGAACAAGACGTACCTGCGTGCGGACCTGGCTTACGAGTTGAAAAAGTATGGCGTAACCTTCGACTCGTCGGAAGTGAGCCGGCTGGCATTCGAGGCCTACAAGTTCTACCATGAGGACCGCAACATCGCCATTGCCTTCGTTTCCAACAATTCCCGCACTACCCTTGTGGCGGAGTATGAGTTGACCGACAGCCTGGAGCAAGGCAACCGGGAGGAAGCGCTGAAGATGGCGGAGAAGGAACTGTCGCTGTCTTCGTCTGCACTGGACAGATTGGGTGACAGGATAGACCAAAACCTCAATTTGGTACTTGCCAAGGGCGCGTCGCGAATGGGCGACATCATCATGGGTACCAATGGTGTGAAGGAGGTGAGGAGCAAGGCCTCCTCCATGTTTGACCACTATACCAAGATGGTGGAGGCTTACCACTATGCCGAGGACAGCGTGCGGGGAAACATCGAGGACTTCACCTCCCTGCGCACGGACATAGGCAACACCTATCGGGACTATGCCCTGAAACTGATAGATATCTATGGAGACTCCATCAAGATGGTGTCGCCGGATCTGTTCGACTTCAACCGCATCGAGTGGTTGGATGTGGACGAGATGTTGAAGTATGTGGAGCTGGAGTACAACAAACTGTCGGACAAGTGCGCAGCCTTGATGGGAGAGATTTCTGACAGCTTTCGCACGTCGTTGCAAGGCTCGTTGCAAGCCTACAAGTCCGCGGCCAACGGCAGCAAGGCGTTGGGACTGGCGATGGCCGGGCTCACTATGCTGGACCATTACATGGCGACGGGCGAGCGCACGAACCGCTTGAAGTCGGACCTGACGACGTTTCAGACCAGTGTGAAGCACGATGCCACTCGCATCAAGGCGGACATGGGCCGGCTGTTGGTAATCTGCAAGACACTGAACGATGTCGTCATCCCGAAGGCCAGCGTCTTCCTGCGGTATGGCGAGAAGCTGATGGCCTCGGACCTGAAGGCGATGTTGGACGGACTCTATGTCGACGAGTCAGTCCGCCCGTTGGAAGAGCGGCGCCAGGAGTTGCTGCGGCAGCTGAAGGTGTGCGACACAGAGATGAACGACCATTTGCAGAACATTGATGTCTACACCTCGCTCATTAGCGACATCACCTCGACACTGGAGTCCAAGCGGGCCAGTTACCTAGAAGCCAAGTCGAAGAAACCCTCCAAACCCTTTTTCCTGGCAAACTGGTTCACCCTGGGGAATGCCAATCGGCAGTATTACCGCAATTACTCGGAGTGGAATGCGGCGTGCTTCCCCCTCATCAGGGAATATGAGGGCTATCAGGTAGATTTGAAGTTGGACAAAGACGAACTGCAGGCGCATCGCACAGCCCAAAGTCAACTGAAGAATGAGTATGCCCGCCTGTCGAGTGAACTGTCGAAGGTCTCCAACGAAATTAAGAACAAGATTGTCTGCTCCGACGAGTTGAGGCTGAAGATGCTGACCCATCTGCGCGATATCGTGGCCATGCTGAAGTTGGGACGGGAAATCATGGAGAGCAAGATAGACGAGAAGTTAGTGCGTACGGTCGACATCCCCGATTACCGGAAAGCCCCTATGTTGCCTGCCGACATCGAGCAGAACCTCTCGCAGTTTACCAACTTGTTGGCGGACAATCTGCATGCCGACAGGAATATGGCCAGGAATCTGCTCGACGGCGTCTCGGAGTATACCGGAGGCCACAAGAGAATAGCGGGGGATGCCCCACAGGAGGAGGTTACTGACTATAGCGACGAAGAGCTGTCCGTGACAACGGACGCTATGGAGCATTCCTTACAACAGGGTGTCGCCCTGTTTGACAGCTTCCTCCGTCTCAAGACACAGCAACTCAACGGCCGACTGGTTTCGGCTGCCTACGATGAGGAGCTGAAGAAACATGCCGATGAGTTCAAACGTGCGATGGAGAGGATAGACAATAAGAGTGCCTACCTTCGTGAGGTGTGCAAGCGCATCAACCTGGCGGACAACGAGGCAGAGCGCAAACAGGCCATGCTGCTACTGAGCGACCTGAGCGGATGCGACCTCAGTGAGAAGGATTTTATGGAATTTATGAAAGGTAACAAACAAATAGAATTATAACAATAAGTATGGAAAGTTCAAGAAGACAACAGGCTCAGGCGGATCTGGGCATCAATACCGAGAAAGAGTTGGCGAGACACGAGAACGCTCTTGCCAAGGAACAGGTGCGGCAGGACAAGAAGGAGGCCCGGCGCCGGGAGCTGATGAACGAGACTTCTTACCGGACGATGGTGAGCATAGCCAAGTATATGGACAAGTATTGCCTGGACCCGCTCATCGGTCTCATCCCGTGTGCGGTTGGCGACGTGTTGTCGTCTGCACTGGCCATCCCGTATATCCACTTCAGCATATTTAAAGTCAAGTCATTACCGCTGACGTTGGCGGTCGTCTATAACATCCTGTTAGACGTGTTGATAGGCTCCATACCTTTTTTCATAGGCAATATATTGGACTTCTTCAACCGTTCCTACGTTGCCAACCTGAAACTGATAACGGGCTACGTGGAGGATAACAAGGAAATCATCAACGAGGTGAACCGAAAGGCTTTCCGGACGGGAGTGATGATTCTTGTGATACTTGGACTGATTGGTCTGGTGGTTTATGGGGTTTGTGCATTGGTCTTGGCATTCTAAGAAAGTTTGAAAATTGGAGGATACAACATATGGATAATCGAGTGAAATTCTATTGCTGGCTCATATCCTTGCTTGAGCAGAAACATCTCACCTTCAGGGAGATCGCTGACGAATGGGAGAATGCGTCGTGTAACCCTTTCCACGAGGAACTGACCTTGCGCACGTTTCACCGCCACCGTGAGGTCATCGCCTCGCAGTTTGGTATCACGGTGGAGTGTGACAAGGCCGACGGCTACCGCTACTATGTGATGCGTGACAAGGTGGAGTGCGACGAGACCACGGAGTGGCTGCTCAGCAGCATGCGTCTGGCCTCGCTGGGCGAACAACTGAAGTATCACAACAAGGTGATGCTCGACACACCGCCCTATCACTCGGCCTACCTCGACGACATCCTGGGGGCCATCGACAAGCACTACCTGCTGAAGTTCAAGTATGTCTCCGCCTTCGGCGTGGAGAGCGACATGTTGCTGCAGCCTGCCTTTGTGAGATATTTCGAGCAGCGCTGGTACGTGATAGGCGTGAAGGCTTCACCGGTGAAGGTCGACGAGAAGACGCTTGTCCGCTGTCTGCCCTTCGACCGCATCAGTTCCTTGGACGTCATCTGCGAGAAACATCCGCTGTCGGCGAAGATGAAGAAGTTCCTCACTCCCGATACCTACTACGAGAACTGCTTCGGCATCATGCGGGTGGACGATGAGCCGGTGGAGCACATCCGCATCCGGGCCTTCTATCCCGAGTATAATCTGTTAGAGGAGGTGCCGCTGCATGCGAGCCAACAACGGTTGATGGAGTCGGAGGACAGCCTGTATCGGGACTATGAGCTCACCATCCGCCCGAGCCGCGACTTCCTGCAGGAATTGCTGTGGCACGGCCGCAACATCATGGTGCTGCAGCCCGAGAGCCTCCGGCAGAAGATGATAGGCATCCTGAGGGACATGACGCGGAGTTACGAGACGGGGGAGTGTACCAACGGGGAAGAAGAATAGACGGTGAGTGCCGATGTACTCCTACTCGCCGACCTTCAGGGAAAGTTCCTGGTTACAGCCAAGGACTTTCCCTGAAGCGTAATAGCCAGTTGCCCGTCCGTCAAACCATGCCACTAGCCAACATCCCCATTGTCCCGCCAGAGCGGGAACCATCGCCGACGGAGAACTTTATTGTCCAGCCGTACGTTTTTTATGTTTTATAGCATTGCTTTCTGAAGAAAGGTGTATCTTTGCCGCCGGTTAGCAAACTGCTGACTAAGGGGTGCTGCCGCAGACGATGCGGATGCTGAGATTAAACCCATAACCTGATCCGGATAATGCCGGCGTAGGTAAAAGACGAACGATTGCAACGAATTCTGTAGTTGCCGTTCTGGATTCATTCCCCCCTTCTTTTTTAATTTATATATTATACCAACGATGAACAAAATCAATGGTGTAGCCTTGTCCTTGCTATGTGCCCTCGGTGCACAACAGGCAATGGCTGAACAAGAACCAGACTCGGTGAGTGTTCACCAGCTGAACGAAGTAGTGGTGAAGGCAGTGCGTGTGCAGAAAGAGGCACCCTTTGCCGTAGCAAACATCAACAAACAAGAGTTGCAGGACTTTGCCACCAGCGGCAAGGAGCTACCCTTCCTCTTCGCCCGCACCCCAGGCATCGTGGCCTGGAGCGAGAACGGAACAGGCATCGGTACCTGCTACATGCGCATGCGCGGTGCGGCAGGCAGCCGCATCAACGTGACACTGGACGGCGTGTCGCTCAACTCGCCCGAAGACCAGACGGTGTTTTGGGCAAACATGAACTCCTATGCCTCGCTGCTGGGTAGTGTGCAGATACAGCGTGGCGTGGGCTCCTCTACCAACGGTGATGGCGCCTTCGGCGGTAGCATTTCATTGGCCACTGCCGTGCCGCAGACCAAACCTTTCGTGGAGGTGACCGGCAGCTATGGATCGTTCGCTACTTACAACGCGGGAGCATCCTTCTCCACAGGCCTGCTGTTTGACCGCCTGGTGTTCGACGGTGCTTATCACGAGAGCAAGACCGACGGATTTGTACATGGCACGTCGGGCCGCTCGGGTTCCTACTATGGTGGACTCACTTGGCTGGGCGACAACTTCCAGATTCGCTACAAGAACATCGGCAATTTCGAGAAGACCGGCCAGGCATGGTACGGCGTGGTAGGCTCCGACTACGACACCAGCGAGAGCCTATTCGACTATGGCTACACCACCTACAAAGACCTGTGGAAGGCCGGACTGGGTAAAGTGAACACTCTGGTGGAGAACCTCGACTATGACGCGGACGCATGGAGCAAGGGCAACTTCACGACCACACACTACCAGATGCGCGACGGTAGCGACTGGGACCGTACAACGGACAACTTCTACCAAAACCACAACATCCTCTCGGCCACCTGGCAGCCGTCGCTCCACTGGACACACAATGTGGCGTTGCACTACACCTACGGCGAGGGATATTACAAGGAGTTCAAGAACAACTACAAGTTCGCCAAGTTCGGACTCGTCTACCGCGACACCGATGGCAACAAGGTGAAACGGAGCGACTTCATCCGTAAGAAAGGGCTGACGCAGAACACCTATGGCATGGTGTACAACTTCAACTACAAAATCGACCAGTTCGACCTCGTGGGTGGAGTCAGTCTGCAACAGTTCGATGCCAGCCACTGGGGATACCTTACCTATATTAAAGATACACGCGCCGAGCAACAGATTCTGGACAATGGCGGCAAATACCAATATTACGACAGCGACGCTCGCAAGGGCGACTACAGCGCCTTTGTGAAGGGTACTTACTCCTTCGCCGACAACTGGAACGCTTTCGTCGACCTGCAGTACCGCTACGTACGCTTCAAGACCGACGGTGTGAACGACAAGTTCATCGAGCAGGAGGACGGTACCTACCAGAACCAAGTGCTCGACGTGAACAAGAAGTTCCACTTCTTCAACCCCAAAGTGGGCATGAGCTACACCAACGGGGGACACAAGGCTTACTGGAGCGCTGCCATCAGTCACCGCGAGCCCGAGCGCAACAACTACACCGACAACGGCAACAACCCCTTCCCCAAGAAGGAGACCGTCTACGATGTGGAGCTGGGCTACCAATACACCGGCGACGACTGGTTCGTGGGAGCTAACCTCTACTATATGAACTACCACAACCAGCTGGTGCAGACCGGCGAACTGAGCGACATCGGCGAGGCACTGACCACCAACGTGAAGAAGAGCTACCGTATGGGTGTGGAATTCACTGCCGGATGGACACCCCTGTCGTGGCTCAGCATCGAAGGTAACGCCGCCTTGAGTCGGAACAAAATCAAGGATTTCGACGAATATGTGGAGAGCTGGGATGCCGAGGACGACTATCTGGTGAAGAACCACTACTCCAACTCCACCCTCTCGTTCTCACCCAGCGCCATCCTGAACGGATTCGTGGACTTCCACTACAAAGGTTTCTCAGCAACGTGGCACACCAACTTCGTGAGCAAACAGTATGTGGACAACTCCGAGAGCGACGCACGATCGCTGCCTTGCTACTCACAGTCGAACGCCTCGCTCAACTGGCGCATCGACCTGAAGAATGCCGGGGTGAAGAGCGTGAAGGTAGGCGTGGACTTCAACAACGTGTTCGACCGCCACTATGCCGCCAACGGATACACCTGGTATGGCTGGTACACCGGCGGTAAGCGCTACCAGGCCTTGGCCTACATCCCCATGGCGGGATTCAACGTGATGGGTCACCTCACGCTGCGCTTCTAAACTGATAGATTACCAAATAAGAAAGAAACCCTGCAGGGCGTGAGCGGAGTGAGTGCCCACGCGATGCAGGGTTTTCGCCCTCAATCGCCCGGCGTAGGGGCGTGAACCACAAACCAAACTAAAACTGACATAATATGCTTGACTTTCTTTCCGGACACTGGCTCGACCTGTTCACCACCCTGCTGGGACTGCTCTACATCTGGCTCGAATACCGTGCCAACATCTGGTTGTGGGTGGTAGGCATCGTCATGCCCGCCCTCGACATCTACCTCTACTACAGTCACGGCCTCTACGGCGACGCTGGCATGGCGGTCTACTATACCATCGCCGCCATCTACGGATTCCTGGTATGGCGCTTCGGCGTGCACTTCTTCCGCAAAGAAGAGCGCAAGGCTCCCGTCATCAGCCGCATGCCCCTACGCACCTATCTGCCCGTGATCCTCTTCTTCCTGGGGGCTTGGGGCGCCACCTATTGGGTGCTGATCACCTTCACCGACAGCAGCGTGCCCCTGCTCGACGCCTTCACCAACGCCATGTCGTTTGTGGGACTGTGGGCCCTGTCGCGTAAGTACATCGAGCAGTGGTTCTTCTGGATAGTAGTGGATGCCGTCTGCTGTTACCTATATATTATAAAAGGTATACCCTTCAAGGCGTTACTCTATGGACTCTACGTGTTTATAGCTATCATGGGTTGGCGCAAATGGAGCCGGGAGTGCGGTAAGGAGTGAACCGAGGCCGCGTCTGCTTGACATAGGTCAAGAAAACGGCCTTTTGTACAAATTATGCATTCACCCATTTGGAACACAAGTGGAAAGACCCTTACCTTTGCAGCGTAAAACATAGGTTAAGTGTTGTAATGAAAGCCGCATAAGGCGGTTCAATAGGTAAGGTAAAGGTAAAAAAGATTGGTTTTCAATGGGATATAAAAATAGATTCTATAAGCGTTTTAAAAATAAAGGATTTATTCATTTTCTATGGTGTTTGTAATGAGAGGGTAAAGCGATATATGTTTTTAAGGTAATTGGTTTTTTAACAAGGTAAAAAAGATTTGTTTATGGATATCGCGATTAGTGTGTTGGTGGCGACTTTTATGTTCGCATCCGCTACACGTGCGTTTCACGACGGCATGATGTAGAAATTTGAGAGATTTGAAACGATAACGAATAAGGACGGGCGTTCTAAACATAGAGAACAAGCCCGTCCTTTTTTTGTTTCATTACGATGGCCGTAGCTGCCATGGGGTGGAGAACCGCCTTGCAGCTACGGCCATGCTATACCTTATGTATCCCGTTTGTCAGGAGAAGACACGCTTGTCGTTGACGTGCTTTGCCTTTCCGTTGGAACGCGCTATGGAGCCCGACTCCTTGATGTGGATGTTCGGCTTGATGCCCACCATGGACACGATGCGGTCGTAGAGAGGTTTGATGAACGGCATCTGCTTCGACGGGTTGGGCGAGAAGTACTCGGGACGCAACTCCACGTCGAGGTCGAAAGTATCCTCGTTGTTCTTGCGGTCCACGGTGATGAAGTACTGCGGCGTGAAGGCGGGGAACTCTGTCAGACATGCCTCTATCTGGCTGGGGAACACGTTGACACCACGGATAATCATCATATCGTCCGAACGGCCGAGGATGCGGTCCATGCGCACAGCTGTACGCCCGCACTCACAGGGTTCGTAGATGAGGCGTGTGAGGTCGCGTGTGCGGTAGCGGAGGATAGGCATAGCCTCCTTGCAGAGCGAGGTGAACACCAACTCGCCGAACTCGCCCGGTGCGCAAGGCTCCAAGGTGTCGGGGTTGATAATCTCGGGATAGAACTTGTCCTCCCACAGGTGCGTGCCATTGTGGTACTGGCACTCGCCGCCTACACCCGGCCCACACATCTCTGTGAGTCCGTAGATGTCGAATGCCTTGATGCCCAACCGTTCCTCCAATTCCTTGCGCATACCTTCGGTCCAGGGCTCAGCACCGAAGAATCCCACACGCAACTTAAGGTCTTTCTTGGACACATACTCGCTGTTCTCCATTACTTCCGCCAGGCGGAGCGCATAAGAAGGTGTGCAGCAGAGAGTTGTAGTGGCGAAGTCCTTCATCAGCATCACCTGCTTCTCGGAGTTACCGGCCGAGGTAGGCAACTGCACGGCACCCAGATAACCTGCCGCGTCGTGTGCACCCAGTCCGCCGGTGAAGAGTCCGTATCCGTAGCTCACCTGTACGATGTCGCCCTTGGTAACATCTCCGGCAGCCAACACACGTGCCGCGCCCTCAGCCCACATGGAGAGGTCGTTCTTCGTGTAAGTTCCTACCACTGGCTTGCCTGTGGTACCCGATGAGGCGTGTATGCGTACAATCTCGGTCTGCGGGACAGCCTGCAGGCCGAAAGGATATTCGTCGCGAAGGTCGTGTTTGGTGGTGAACGGCAGCAGATGGATGTCGTCGATAGACTTGATATCCTCGGGCTTCACGCCTATCTCGTCCATCTTGCGGTGGTAGAAGTGCACGTTGTTATAGCACGTGTTCACGGTCTTGATGAGCCGCTCACTTTGCAGCTTGCGCATAGACTCACGGTCCATGCATTCCATGGTTGGGTTAAGAATCATGTTTTGATGTGTTGTATTTATCGTTTTATAAAATCGGCTCCAAAGTTACTGAATATTTTAATACAACAGCTATTTCGATGAAATCATTTACCAAAAAAGGCATAAATGCATAAATATTGCAACTGAGACACTGTCTGGACAGGCTTTATGCGGACGACTTTACCCGTTGGACATGACGGGCTGGTGAAGTGAGACGGGCGTGCAGCCGCCTCGGTGGAACATAATAACATCTTGTAAGTAAACGAGGCGACTTATGTGTTCTGCGCTTTACATATGGATACATAATAAGCCGATATCATGAATTTAGAAAAGCGGATTAACCTGCATTCGTATGTAGCGAATGGGGTCGAAGTATCATTTTATCACTTGTCCTATGAAAATTTCCCCTTAAAATTTTGGTGGATATAAATTAAGCTCTATATTTGCAGCAAAGAAGAAACAGAAAAGACTTAAACCTTAATTATACCATATAATATGAATATCGAACGCATCATGTCTTCTTTGGAAGCCAAGCACCCCGGTGAACTGGAGTACTTGCAAGCTGTGAAGGAAGTGCTCCTCTCTATTGAGGAGATTTACAACCAACATCCCGAATTTGAGAAAGTGAGTCTCATTGAACGTTTAGTGGAACCCGACCGCATCTTCACATTCCGTGTGCCCTGGGTGGACGACAATGGTAAGGTGCAGGTGAACTTGGGCTACAGAGTGCAGTTCAACAACGCTATCGGTCCGTACAAAGGCGGTATTCGTTTCCATGCGTCGGTGAATCTCTCCATCTTGAAGTTCCTGGGATTCGAGCAAACTTTCAAGAACGCCCTTACGACATTGCCTATGGGTGGTGGTAAAGGTGGCTCGGACTTCTCACCGAAGGGAAAGAGTGACGCGGAAATCATGCGTTTCTGCCAGGCGTTTATCCTCGAACTGTGGCGTCATCTGGGTCCCGACATGGACGTGCCCGCTGGCGACATCGGCGTAGGTGGCCGCGAGGTAGGTTATATGTTCGGCATGTACAAGAAGCTCACGCGTGAGTTCACGGGTACATTCACCGGCAAAGGTCTGGAGTATGGCGGTTCGCTGATACGTCCCGAGGCAACCGGTTTCGGTGGTCTCTACTTTGTGAACCAGATGCTGAAGATCAAAGGTATCGACATAAAGGGCAAGACAGTGGCTATCTCCGGCTTCGGCAACGTGGCATGGGGTGCTGCTACCAAGGCTACCCAACTTGGCGCTAAGGTGGTTACCATCTCCGGTCCGGACGGATATGTCTACGACCCCGATGGCATTAGCGGCGAGAAGATTGACTATATGCTTGAGCTCCGTGCTTCGGGCAACGATGTTGTGGCTCCGTACGCCGAGAAGTATCCGGGTGCGAAGTTTGTGCAGGACCGTCGTCCTTGGGAGGTGAAGGTGGATATCGCTCTGCCTTGCGCTACTCAGAACGAGCTCAATGGTGACGATGCGAAGACATTGATTGCCAACAAGGTGACTTGTGTGGGTGAGATTTCCAACATGGGATGTACGCCCGAGGCCATCGATGCTTTCATCGAGAACAAGATAATGTATGCGCCGGGAAAGGCTGTGAACGCTGGCGGTGTGGCTACTTCGGGACTGGAGATGAGCCAGAACGCTATGCATATGAGTTGGACTGCCGAGGAGGTGGACCAGAAGTTGCACGGCATTATGTACGGCATACATGAGCAATGCGTGAAGTACGGCACGCAGCCGGACGGCTACATCAACTATGTGAAGGGCGCCAACATCGCCGGATTCATGAAGGTGGCCCACGCTATGATGGCTCAAGGAATTGTATAAGATAATTAAAAGAATCTCGTTTAGTTGTATTTGTATTTTGTATTGTAATTGCGTTGCCTAGCCTGTGAAGGTTTCAGGCAACGCGTTTTTTATATACAAACCAATACCAACGCAAGAGATTCTTGTGAAGGGTAGGAACTACAGCTCCTTGCCCTCGTACGTGTTGATGGCATCGCGCCACTCCTGTGGCACGGGCACAGTCTGCTTGGAGCGCATGTCGAAGCAGACCATCACGGTGCGGCACTCGCACTTCACCTCTTGGGTGGTGACGTCCACAGCCCGTTGCAGCAACGTGAAACTTTTGTTGCCAATCTGCATCGTGGTAGTCTCGATGGCCAGGTTGTCGTGGAAATAGACCGGCGTGAAGAAGCTGGCGTTCACGTTGGCCACCACCGTGCAGATGCCGCCAAAGTCCAACTCTTCGCCCAATACGTCGCGGAAATAAGCCGTCTTGCCCAAGTCGTAGAGCGAGAAGTAGACCGAGTTGTTCACATGGCCCAACTGGTCCACATCGCTGAAGCGAATCTGCACCGGCATAGTGTGTTTGATGCTCATAATGCTATTTGTTTAGGCCGCAAAGGTAGGCTTTTTCTGCCATCTGGCCTACTCGTCACTCCAAAAACCATGTGCCGCATAGACAATCAGCGCCCAGAAGGTTGGTGATGGTCGCTTTTATTGCTAATTTTGCATTCAGTTTTAATCTCTATAGAAACAACATAATATAACATCATGGATAAAAAACAACAACAAGGAACCATCTGTGTGCAGGCAGGATGGACTCCTAAGAAAGGCGAACCGCGTGTGTTGCCTATCTACCAGAGTACAACATTCAAGTATGACACAAGCGAGCAGATGGCACGACTCTTCGACTTGGAAGAGAGCGGCTACTTCTACACCCGTTTGCAGAATCCCACCAACGATGCCGTTGCAGCTAAGATTGCTGCCCTGGAAGGTGGCGTGGGTGCTATGTTGACTTCCTCTGGTCAGGCTGCAAACTTCTATGCCGTATTCAACATTTGCGAGAAAGGCGACCACTTCGTGTGCTCATCGACCATCTATGGCGGCACGTTCAACCTCTTCAACGTGACGATGCGCAAACTGGGCATCGAGTGTACCTTCGTCAATGCTGATGACTCCGAGGAGGAAATCAGCAAGGCATTCCGCCCCAACACGAAAGCCCTCTTCGGTGAGACCATCTCCAACCCTGGCTGTGACGTGCTCGACATTGAGAAGTTCGCCCGCATCGCTCATAGCCATGGTGTACCTTTGATTGTGGACAACACTTTCGCTACACCTATCAACTGCCGCCCGTTTGAGTGGGGTGCCGACATCGTGACACACTCTACCACCAAATATATGGACGGACACGCTACCTCCGTAGGTGGTGCAGTCGTGGACAGCGGTAACTTCGACTGGGACGCTCATGCCGACAAGTTCCCCGGACTGACACAGCCGGACGAGTCGTACCACGGATTGACCTATACGAAAGCATTCGGCAAGATGGCCTACATGACCAAAGCCACCGCTCAGCTGATGCGCGACCTCGGTTCTATACAGGCTCCGCAGAACGCGTTCCTGCTCAACCTGGGATTGGAGACACTGCACCTGCGTATGCCGCAGCACTGCAAGAATGCACAGACCGTAGCCGAATGGCTGAAGGCCAACGACAAGGTGGCTTGGGTACACTACTGCGGACTGAAGGGCGACAAATACTATGAGCTGGGGCAGAAATATCTGCCGAACGGTTCTTGCGGTGTGATAGCCTTCGGTCTGAAGGGTACACGTGAGGATGCCATCAAATTCATGGACCGCCTGAAGATGATTTGCATCGTGACCCACGTGGCAGATGCGCGCACCTGTGTGCTTCACCCGGCAAGCCACACTCACCGTCAGCTCTCCGACGAGCAGTTGCGTGAGGCTGGCGTAGCTCCCGACCTGATTCGTCTCTCTGTAGGAATAGAGAATGTAGAGGACATCATCGCTGACATTGAGCAAGCTATGAAATAAGACTCTTAGAAGTCAATAAACAAACAGAGGCACAGCCGGATATCATTCTGCGCTGTGCCTCTGCCTGTTTATTGTGTGTTGTCAGAACAGACGCTCGATGTCCGCCTCGGGGATGACGGATAGTATCACCTTACCGTCGGGCGTGTAGTTGGGGGTGGTGCTGGCGAACAGGCTATCCACTAGGCTGTTCATCTCCTCCTGACCAAGCACCTGGCCGGGTACGATGGCGGCTGACTTGGCAAGCGACAGGGCGATGATGCTCCGCACGTCACGTTTCACATCGTTGCCCTTCTCCATGGCGGTGTGCACCATATTGTTGAGCAAGTCAATCGGATTGAGTCCCTCGATGCCTGCTGGTACGCCATTGATGGCATAACTACCTCCTCCCAGGTTGGATAGGTCGAAACCGATGGCCGTCAGGTCGTCAGTGATGCTCTCCAGTATCACCTGCTCCGAAGCGGGGAACTGTACCACCTCGGGGAACAAAACGCCTTGTGATGCTCCTTGCCGCTTCTCCATCTGTGTCAGATAGCGGTCGAAGAGTACACGGACGTGTGCCCGTTGCTGGTCGATAATCATCAGTCCCGACTTTACCGAAGTGAGGATGTAGCGTCCTTTGTACTGATAGTGGCGCGACGACATCTCCATGTGTGTACCCTTCTCCTGCAGCAGGTTCAGTTGCGAAGGCGCTCCGCTCAGTTCCGATGGAGTGACAGGTTCGTCTCCCTCCGGTGCAAAAGGGGCAATCTCATCGATTCCCTTATAGAGGTCTTCCCAACGGCTGTTGTTGTGCTGCTGGGCGTATGAGGGAGTCCCATCCGCCTTGAAGGGATTGTAGTTGGGGTTGTAGTCAACCTTTGGGGGTGCCACCTCGTGTTCGCTGTTGAACAACGGCATGTCGGGCATCCCTTCGGTGTCGAAGTCGATGGAGGGGATGGCACTGAACTTGCCCAGTGACTCCTTCACCATCGCTGCCACAATCTGCCAGATAGCCTGCTCGTTCTCGAACTTTATCTCAGTCTTTGTGGGGTGTATGTTCACGTCGATGTTGGCCGGGTCCACCTCGAAATAGACGAAGTACGACACCTGTTCGCCTGCCGGGATGAGGTGTTCGTAGGCGTCCATCACGGCGCGGTGGAAATAGGGGTGGCGCATGTAGCGGCCATTGACGAAGAAGTACTGGTGCGACCCTTTCTTGCGCGCAGCCTCGGGTTTGCCCACATAGCCGTGCACCCTAGCTAGAGTGGTCTCCACATCCACAGGCAGCAGTTGCTGGTTGAGTTTCCGTCCGAAGACATCCAACAGACGCTGGCGCAGTGTGGTCTTTGGCAGCGAGAACATGGTGGCATCGTTGTGCACCAGCGAGAAGCTGATGCCGGGGTTCACCAACACGATGCGCTCGAACTCGGTGAGGATGTTGCTCAGCTCCGTCTGGTTGGACTTGAGGAACTTCCGCCGTGCCGGCACGTTAAAGAAGAGGTTCTTCACCAGGAAGTTGCTCCCTTTGGGGCAGGAGACTACCTCCTGACTCTCCACCTTGCAGCCTGAGATGCTGATGGCGGTGCCCAGTTCGTCGTTGGCCGTGCGGGTCTTCAGCTCCACTTGTGCCACGGCTGCGATGGAGGCCAACGCCTCGCCCCGGAATCCCATGGTACGTAGGGCGAAGAGGTCTGCCGCCTCTTTTATCTTGGATGTGGCATGACGTTCGAAGGCCAGACGGGCATCCGTCTCAGACATACCTTTGCCGTCGTCCACCACTTGTATGCTTGTCTTCCCCGCATCGGTGATGATGACATCGATGCGTTGTGCTTCGGCATCGATGGCATTCTCCACCAACTCCTTGATGACTGAGGCGGGGCGTTGGATGACCTCACCGGCCGCAATCTGGTTGGCTACCGAATCGGGTAATAAACGAATAATGTCACTCATTTCTGTTCTGTTAGAAGTTCCAGCTACCGGTTACCAGGTAGTGTAATATGAACAACAACACTCCAATGGCTACCAGCATGGTAGCATAGGAGAGTGGTTTGCGGCCATCCTCCTTGCGCCTTTTCAGGTGGGTGGTTCCCTCGACGAACTTTCCACGAATATCCTCGGGACGGAACTCACGTTCGGGCAGCATACCCAGTTCGCGCTTGGCAGCCTCTTCCATCTTCTGCAGTTTCTCTTTCCGCTCGTCTACATATATATATTTATGCTCGTAGGCGCGCGGCTGTCTCATTTTGAACATTCCCATATGATACCTCCTTATCTTTTATTCCGTTGTAATGTGGGCAACGGCACCTCTCTGCGTACGGAAGCCTTCAGCTCTTGTCCCGCTTTCTTGCCTCGCCACATGAAGATGTCGTCTTTGTTGAGCGGCCGGATGTAGTCGAACCACGCAAACGATGGCAGGTAACGCTTGTCCTTGGGAAGCAGGGGCAGCGGATAGAGCGTGCCCGAGGTCTTGGGACTGGCAACTATCTTCTGAATCTTCCGCTGTTTCATATAGACGTTGAGTACGCTGGTCTCCGCACAGTTGGCACCGATGATGGTACTGTCCTTGTCGTCGATGGGGAAGTAGACGATGCGCACATTTCCTGTCACGTCGGCATGGTCAATCTCTCCGCCCACAAAGTAGGCCTTCATCTCCTTGCCGCTCACCTGGTTGTAGCAGGTGGAGTCGATGCTTTCGATGGACATGGCTTGATTGATGACGTGGGCCCAGTCGACGGTGCTGTCGTTCATGTACACCTTAATCTGCTCGCCGAAGAGCTGTTGGTTCTCGTTCCACACGATGGGGTTGTTGTACATCGTCATGCACGAGTCCAGCGAGCTGAACACCATGGAGTCGCACACGGCCTGCATGTTGGTCTTGTAGGCACGCACCTTGTAGTAGGCAAAGGTCTTGCGGTAGACCGAGTCGGTGTTGAAGTTGTACGACATCATCTTCAGCGTGTCGGCATGCAGATAAAGGCTGTCGCCATCCTGTGAGTAGTTGATGGCCACAGCACTGTCGGTAGCCATGGCATAGCCCGTCAGCTCGTTGTAGTAGCAGTATTCGCCCGTCAGCATGTTCTTGTTCTCCACGTCGGTCATCACCACATGACGGAAAGCCTCGCCATAGCCAGCCGTGCGGTCATAATAGAGACTATCGCCCACCAATTGGCGGCTGCCGTTCACCAGCACGGAGCGTTGGAGCAGTTCCGCCTGTTGGGTGGCGGTGTTGTAGAATCCCATCTCGGAATAGATGTGGTTCTCACCATTGTCGATGTTGGAGGGTCCCACTATGTTGGCCACTTTGGTGACGGTGTTGTAGCGCAACGTGTCCGAGGTGAGTGTGAACTTGGGGTTCACCAGTTTCACGTTGTAGTTGAACACGGCGAACTTGGTGGCCGGGCTGTACTCTCCCCAGTCGGAGGTGAGCACATTTTCCTCGTCCATCAGCGTTCCTCCCTCGAAGAAGTATCCCAGATTGAAGATGCGGTCGTAGTTGAGGCTATCGGTGGTGAGCACCGTATTGCGGTTCTCCATGCGCACATTCTCGCGTACCTGGGTTATCTGTGTGTTGCCGTCGTAGAACAGCCAGTCGCTATAGAGGAACAGCGTGTCGCCTTGGTTCATCTTCACGTTGCCGAATGCCTCGAACGAGTTCTTGGCTTCGTAGAAGTAGGCACTGTCGCAATACATATAGACGCTGTCGTGGCGGAACACCACGTTGCCATCGAGAATCTGTGCGTCGGGGTTGTCCCGCTTGTTGAAGCGCAGCTCGTCTGAGTGAATCAGGTAGACCTTCGTCTTCTTGTCGCTGTTGCCCGTTGGTCGTGTGGTACGCACCTGTGCCATGCAAAGGCCGAAAAAGCACAGGACACTTGCCAGAAGTATCCTATGCCTTTTCGTGTTATTCTTTCTGTCGGACATATCCTATCACATTCTGTAAGTTATCAATGAATCCAGCCTGGGTACTTGAAGTCGCAGTTCTGCCAGTTCTCATTGATTCTTACGTATGTATTCTTTTGTTTCTCGCGAATCCATTTATCCAGTTTCTCGCTCTGACGTTTGCTTACCACCACGTCCTTCAACTGTTGATAGTCATCGGTGATGGTGGCCTTGTGTCCGTTGATGCGCGATTTCAGTCGAACGATGACGCAGACATTCTTCTGCTTGTCGTTGATCATAGTGAAGGCATTGGATATCTCGCCCACGTTCATCTTGTCCACTACCTTGGCAATCTCGGCCGGCAGTTCCTGCATCTGGAACTTCGACGTGCCGGTGCGTTTGTTAGGCATCAGACCATGGTTGTTGCGGGTGTCCTTGTCGCTGGAGATGTACTGGGCAGCCTCCTCGAAGGGGAACTTGCTGTTGCGGATGTCGTTGGCGATGGAGTCCAGACGCAGGGTGGCTGCGTCCAGGTCGGTCTGTGCCACTTTCGGGATGAGTAGGATGTGACGCACCTTGATGCGGTCGCCTCGTTTCTCGATGAGCTGGATGATATGGTAACCATACTCCGACTCCACAACCTTAGACACCTTTTTAGGGTCTGTCAGGTTGAATGCCACATTGGCGAAGGCCGGGTCGAGAGAGCCACGTCCCATAAAATCGAGCTCGCCGCCATGGATAGCCGAACCGGCATCTTCGGAGTAGAGGCGCGCAAGGGTAGAGAACTGTGTGCTACCAGAGTTCACACGCTCGGTGTATTCACGCAAGCGTTCCTTTATCCCGTCTATCTCCTCTTGCTGAATCTTCGGCTCGATGGTGATAATCTGCACCTCCACCTGTGTGGGGATATAGGGGATGCTGTCGGCGGGCAGATCCTTGAAGTAACGGCGAACTTGTGCTGGTGTCACCTTGATGTCGCCCACAATCTTGTCCTGCATGCGTTGTACGGTCAACGCATCGCGTATGTTGTCGCGCAACTCCTCACGGATTTTGGTAGTGGTCTTATTGAAGTACTCCTCCATCTTTTCCTTCGAACCTATCTGGCTGATGTAGAAGTTGGTCTGCTCCTCTACACGGCTCAATACGTCAGACTCGTCCACCTCGATACTGTCGATGGCTGCCTGGTGAAGGAAGAGTTTCTGGATAGCCAGACGTTCGGGGATCACGCAGTAGGGGTCTCCGTCCAACTTCTGTCCTTCGTATTGTGCCCGAATCCGTTCCTCTTCGATATCCGATTTCAGAATGGCTTCGTCTCCAACCACCCAGACCACTTCGTCTATTACATTGTCCTGTGCCGACGCAGCAACGCTGACGCACATCACACATAGCAATAATAAACTTCTGAAACTAAGCAATCTATTCATTTGCATCTTTGTAATAATAAATAATTTCTTTCTTGTTTGTAGCCCGCTTCACGAGTTCGTCCTTCACCTGCTGCATGAAGTCTACCTGACGCAGGTTCATCAGCATCTCCTTCACCTCGTTGAAGGCGAAGTCCAGGGGCTTCACGTTGCCGGCCTTCACCATCTCCGTGGCATGTAGGAAATACCAATAGCCATCGTCCTGTACCTCTACGGTGGGGTCTTCTGTGAGCAAACTCTGTGTGAGATGTGCCGTGGAGGGAATTTTCTCCGATACGTCGGACAGCTCGATCCACTTGTCGAGAAAGTAGGTATAGTCTACTGCCCCTTTCAGGCTGAATTTCTCCAGTTTCTCCACATTCTCGGGCGTAAGCTTGCGGTACCATGTGCGCACATTCTGCACATCCCGCTCGCTCACGGGCACTTTGATGAAGAGCCCTTTTATCAAGGGCTGGTCGAGGATGAACAGTTTCTGGTTGTGCTCGTAGAAGTCCTTCACATCGTCGTCCGACACCTGGTTGACCAATTTCTGTGCTATGAGATTCTGTTGGTAGGTGTGTATCACGAGTGCTTTTCGGTAGTTGCTCACCAATTCTTCCACCTTGCTGTCTCCAGCCACGTTGCGTTGTGCCTTTTCGTAGAGAAGCACCTCCTCCACCCAGTTGTGTATGTAGTTCTCGGCATATTGCGCACTGTCTTTCTTCGACAGGCCGGCGGGCAGCATCTGTGTCAAGTCCTCCCGAAAGAGAACCTGTCCGCTTGCTTCCACCAATGGTGTCTTCCCCTTGAAGTCGTGCGTCTTCTGGCACGAGGACAAGAGTATCAACAACCCCGACAATATCCACAAACACTTCATATCTTTCTCGTATTGTGCTTAATAACTAACGAAGGTACAGCTTTCATCCTTTCGTCTGATGGATATTAACTGTTTTTAATTCCTCTTCGTTTATTTCAACTTTGTATTTCTTCCTCAATTCACTCATCTGTATCTCTTTGCGGTGTGCCATATAGTCGGCATAGATCAGTGAATAGACATCCTCGAAACTCTCAGGACCTTTCTTCAGCACCTTTCCCCGCTTGACTACGATAGGGGTATCGGCTGGCAGTTGACAGCTCTTTTGTTTAAAGACAACCCTGTCCACTAATGGGACGGTGCCTATCTGGTAAAGTCCGCAAGCGTAAGGCTGATGTATGCCACTTTCCTCTTGTTGGGCAAGGGCTCTCAGCAACGAATTCCACTGATTCTGCGGATTGGCCTTCAGCAACTTCTTCACTAGCTTTGCCGAGGCTTTGTCGCGACAGGCTACTACGGCGCCTTTGTAGTGGGGCAGTTCCCATGCGTAGTTTGCGCGGTGTGCGTCGAAGTGCTGTTTCAGTTGCTCCTGCAAGTCTTCCTCGCGTTGAGCCTCGTCCTGCTGCAATGCATCCCGCAGCAACGCGTCACGTATCTCGGCCTGCAGGAAGAGCGTCTGTTTCTCTTCTTGGGTATCTTGTATGGTAGCGTCCGAAGCGTGCTCGTGGTGCACATCTCTCCCGAGTAGCTGTATCAGATGCACGCCGGCCTGTGATAAGAAGGGACGACATAGCTCGCCCACCTCCATGGAACGTATCTTCTGTTCGATTATTTCCATAGTATGGTGTGCCGGCAAGATGGTCAGTTCGCCATAGAGGCCGTTGGTGGGGTGGCTCATAGCTTCCATCACCACCTGTTCGAAGTTGCCCTTGGCAGATGCCTTGCGGTAAATCTTCTCCATGCGGTCGCACGATTTCTGGATGAAGGATTGTGAGGAGGATTGCGGCAGATGGATGTAAAGGTGTGCAATGCGTACGCATGAGGTTTTATGGGCTTTCGCCATCTCTAGTCCCAGGGTCTCCTCTCCGGCGGTCCACGCTTTTATGCGTTGGCGGAACGATGGCAACGTGTCCAGTCCCCGGCTCTCGGCTTCCAGGGCCAACAGCTTCAGGTCGACGAAGGTCTGTAGGAATAATTCGGGCGATAGCTGTGCCTCGGCGTGGTTCTTCGTGTAGGCATATTCATACTCCGAGCGGAGCACCTCACGTCCGCCGATGCGCAACAGCACTTGGTCGGCTTGCTGACCATAGGCGAGGGCGAATGGACTAAGGAGCAGGATAGCGATAGATAACTTTTTCATTCGGTGATTGATTCGGCGACAAATATACACCGATTTTGTCAATCGATGGGCATACTGTAACACCTTTTTGGTAGAATTCACAAGGCTTGCGAATGCCATGGTTTACTTGGTAGAACGAAAATCCCCGTCCTGTGCCACAGGGTATGTGGCGTGGGACGGGGAACTATCGGCTGTTCAACCAGTTACTTGTCTTAGGCTTTGCGGATGTAGTTTACTATCCATTCGCCTACCTCTGAGGTAGAGTAGGACTTTTTGCCCTCTACTTGGATGTCGCCCGTGCGGACTTCAGCGTCCAGTGAAGCGTCCACAGCCTTACGGATGAGCGCTCCCTCTTCCTTGCAGTCGAAGTATTCGAAGAGCATGGCTACAGAGAGAATCTGTGCCAGGGGGTTGGCGATGTTGAGGCCTTTAGCCTGTGGCCACGATCCGTGGATAGGCTCGAATACTGGGGTGCTCTCACCTGTGGAGGCAGAAGGCAGCAGTCCCATGGAACCGCTGATGCAAGAGCCCTCGTCGGTGAGGATGTCGCCAAAGGTGTTCTCCGTCACCATCACATCGAAGAAGCGAGGCTCCTGAATCATACGCATGGAGGCATTGTCCACATACATGTAGTCGGTCTTCACCTCCGGATACTGCGGAGCCATCTCCTGGGCAATCTGACGCCACAGCCGGCTGGAGGCGAGCACGTTGGCTTTGTCCACCACGGTGAGGTGCTTGTTGCGTTTCATGGCGTACTCGAAGCCCACCTTCAGGATGCGCTCTATTTCGGGGCGGGTGTACATGTTGGTGTCGTATGCCTTGTCGTTGTCCTGGTATTTCTCACCGAAGTACATACCGCCCGTCAGCTCGCGGATGCAAATGAAGTCGGCTCCCTCGACGAGGTCAGCACGCAGGGGCGACTTGTGCAACAGGCACTTGAAGGTTTGAACGGGGCGTATGTTGGCGAAGAGTCCCAACTTCTTGCGCATAGCCAGCAATCCTTGCTCGGGACGCACCTTGGCTGTGGGGTTATTGTCGAATTTGGGGTCGCCAACGGCAGAGAAGAGGACAGCATCGGCTCGCTTACAGGTCTGGAAGGTTTCTTCGGGGAAGGGGTCGCCCACCTTGTCGATGGCATCCGCTCCGCAGATGCCATACTCGTAGCTCACCTTGTGGCCGTACTTCTCGCAAACGGCACTCATCACGTTTACCCCTTGTGCGGATATCTCAGGACCGATACCATCGCCGGGCAACACTGCAATCTTAAAATCTTTCATATTATTATCTTATACGTTTTGTGTTTCATAATCGTTTTCTATCACGTTGAGCATCTTGATGGTCGCCTTGATGGCAGCTTCCGTCTGGTCAGCATCCAGACCGCGGGTGCGTATCTCCTTGTCGAGGAATCGCCAGGTGATGACCGTTTGCACGAAGGCGTCGGTACGTCCACCGGGAGGAATCGTCACGGCGTAGTTGACGAGCATAGGGAACTTGCGGCCCAGCATTCCTTTGTAGACTTTGCGCAGTGACCGTACGAAGGCATCGTACTGTCCGTCGCCGCTGGAAGTCTCCTCGTACTCGTTGCCGTTGATGTCGATGCGTATGGTGGCCACAGGCTTCAGTCCCTGGGCCGATGTGACGAAGTAGCTCTTCAGTATCACTTTGTTGTTGATGGTGTCGTGCTTCAGCACATCGGAGATGATGTAGGGCAGATCCTCTTGTGTCACCAACTCCTTCTTGTCGCCCAGCTCGATGATGCGTTCCGTCACCTTGCGCATCGACTCCTCGTCGAGCTCCAGTCCCAGATCCTCCAGATTCTTGCGGATGTTGGCCTTGCCGCTGGTCTTGCCCAGGGCATACTCCCGTTTGCGGCCGAACCGTTCGGGCAACAGGGCGTTACAGTAGAGGCTGTCCTTGTTGTCGCCGTCGGCGTGCACGCCTGCCACTTGCGTGAAGACACTCTCGCCCACAATGGGTTTGTTGGCGGGTATCAGCACACCCGAGTAGGACTCTACCACGCGGCTCACATCGTTCAACTTCTCTTCGTTGATGCTGGTCTGTGCACAGAAGTGGTCCTTCAGGATGGCCTGTACGCTGGCCAATGGTGCGTTGCCGGCCCGTTCACCCAGTCCGTTGATGGTGGTATGCAGGCCCTTGGCCCCGCTCAACACGGCTGCCAACACATTGCTCACGGCCAAGTCGTAGTCGTTGTGGGCGTGGAAATCGAAGTGTTTGTCGGGATAGCGTTTCACCATCTTGCGGAAGTATTCGATGACTTGCAGCGGGTTGAGTATACCCAACGTATCCGGTAACATGAAGCGTTTGATGTTCGTGTCGCGGAGTCCGTCCATCTGCTGGAACACGTACTCGGGTGAGTTCTTCATGCCATTGCTCCAGTCCTCTAGGTAGAGGTTCACCGAAATGCCCATGGAGTCTGCCAAGGAGACTACGTTGCGAATCTCGTTCAGGTGCTCTTCGGGGGATTTCTTCAGTTGTTGGGTGCAGTGTCTCAATGAACCTTTGGCGAGCAGGTTGAGGACCTTGCCGCCTGCTTTGCGCACCCAGTTGAGCGAGGTGTCTCCGTCCACGAAACCCAGTATCTCCACCTTGTCAATCAGTCCATGGCGGGTTGCCCAGTCGCATATCTTGCGCGTGGCTTCGAACTCGCCGTCTGATACGCGTGCCGAGGCTACCTCCACGCGGTCTACGTTCAGTTCCTCGAGTAATAAACGGGCTATCATCAACTTCTCATGGGGCACAAACGACACTCCGCTGGTCTGTTCGCCGTCGCGGAGTGTGGTGTCCATGATCTCTATCTTGACGCTTCTTCCCATGCCTCTATCTTATTTTTGTTCGACAACAGGAAGTCGATGTCGTCGAGTCCGTTCATCAGGCAGTGTTTCTTGTAACCGTTAATCTCGAACTTCTCGCTCTTGCCTGTGGCCTTGTTGGTGACGATCTGCTCGGGCAGGTTCACCTCTACCAAAGTCTTCGGGTCGGCTTGGATGGAAGCAAACAGCCCGGCAAGGAATTGTTCGCTCACCACGACGGGCAACACGAAGTTGTTCAGCTCGTTGTTCTTGTGAATGTCGGCAAAGAAGCTGGAAATAACCACCCGGAAACCGTATCCAGCGATAGCCCATGCGGCATGTTCGCGGCTGGAGCCCGATCCGAAGTTCTTGCCGGCTACCAGTATCTCGCCGCTATAGGAGGGGTCGTTGAGCACGAAACTCTTGTTCAGTGTGCCGTCAGCATTGTAGCGCCAGTCGCGGAAGAGGTTGTCGCCGAAGAACTTCTCTTCGCGTGTGGTAGCTTTCAGAAAGCGTGCCGGGATAATCTGGTCGGTATCTACATTCTCCAGAGGGAGGGGCACACAGGTACTGGTTATGATATTGAATTTTTGTTTCATCGTTTTTGCTTAATATGATTATACGTTTATAACAACTCCCGCGGGTCTGTCACTACGCCCGTTACGGCTGCCGCGGCAGCTACCAGCGGACTTGCCAACATGGTGCGTGCACCCGGTCCCTGGCGACCTTCGAAGTTGCGGTTGCTCGTGGATACGGAGTACTTGCCTGCCGGAATCTTGTCGTCGTTCATGGCCAAGCAAGCCGAGCATCCCGGTTGACGGATCTCAAATCCGGCCTCTTCCAGTACCTTGTCCAGCCCTTCCTCACGTATCTGTGCGTCCACCATCCACGAGCCCGGTACGAGCCAAGCGGTGATGTTGGGGGCTTTCTTGTGGCCCTTTACCAGGGATGCGAAGGCGCGGAAGTCCTCGATACGTCCGTTGGTGCAGGCTCCCAGGAAGACGTAGTCCACCGGCTTGCCCAGCAGACACTCCCCAGGCTTGAAGCCCATATAGTCGAGCGACTTCTTGTAGGAAATCTTCGCCTGCTCGTTCATGCTCTCCATGGTAGGGATGCTCTGAGTGATGCCCATGCCCATGCCAGGGTTGGTGCCGTAGGTAATCATCGGTTCGATGTCTGCTGCATCGAACTGCACCTCCTTGTCGAACACTGCGTCGTCGTCGCTTTTCAAGGTCTTCCAATAGGCCATGGCCTTGTCCCATGCTTCTCCTTTTGGGGCGTGCTCACGACCTTTGATGTAGGCGAATGTCGTCTCGTCCGGAGCCACCATGCCGCCACGGGCACCCATCTCGATGGAGAGGTTGCACAGGGTGAGGCGTCCTTCCATGGTGAGGTTGCGTACGGCTGAGCCGGCATATTCGACAAAGTAACCTGTAGCACCGCTGGTGGTCATCTTCGACATCATGTAGAGGGCCATGTCCTTTGCCGTCACGCCCTTCTTCAGTTCTCCTTCGATGCGGATGCGCATGGTCTTGGGGCGTGCCTGCAGGATGCACTGCGAGGCCAACACCATCTCCACTTCGCTGGTGCCGATGCCGAAAGCCACGGCTCCCATGGCCCCATGGGTAGAGGTGTGGGAGTCACCGCAAACGATGGTCATGCCCGGCAGAGTGAGTCCTCTCTCGGGACCTACCACGTGGATGATGCCGTTGCGTTTGTCCATCATCCCGAAGTGTTCCAGCCCGAACTCGGCCGCATTCTTGGCCAAGGTCTCCACCTGTGTGCGTGATACAGGGTCGGCAATCGGTTTGTCCTGGTCGTGGGTAGGTGTATTGTGGTCCGGCATACAGTAGATGTGGTCCGGTCGGAAACATTTCAAACCTCTGGCGCGCATGCCGTCGAAGGCTTGCGGGCTGGTGACTTCGTGACAGTAGAGTCTGTCGATGTAGAGCTGTGTGGGACCGTCGGCCACGTTTTGCACCACGTGTGCGTCCCAGATTTTGTCGAATAATGTATTTGCCATTATACTATTATATAATATGTATGAATCGTTAGTAAGTCGTTCATCACTGTTTTTGGGGGTGCCCCATCAATGGATGAATTTGTTGATACAGTCGATGTAGGCTTCTACCGAAGCGGCCACAATGTCGGTGTTGGCTCCGAATCCATAGTATACGTGTCCGTCGTACTCCACCTGCATGTGTACCTTACCTACGTCATCGCTACCTTTGCTGATGGCTTGTATGGTGAATTCCTTCAGCACCATCTGTCGGTGGATAATCTGCTTCAAGGCTTTGATGGCGGCGTCCACCGGACCGTTACCCGATGAGGCTGCCTCGAACTTCTCGCTGGCGATGGTGAGGCCGATGCTGGCAACGGAACGTACACCCACACCGCTGGTCACCTGTAGATAGTCTAGCTTGATGTGGTGGTTCTGGTTGCGGTCGGCACCTGCCAACAACAGGATGTCGTCGTCGTTCACCTCTTTCTTCTTGTCGGCCAACTTCAGGAAGTCCTCGTACACCTTGTCGAGCTTCTCTTGCGTCATCTCCACACCCAGCACATGGAGGCGGTGCTTCAGTGCGGCGCGTCCGCTGCGGGCGGTTAGCACGATGGCATTGTCGTCGATACCCACGTCCTTGGGGTCGATAATCTCGTAGGTCTGCACATTCTTCAGCACACCATCCTGGTGGATACCCGATGAGTGGGCGAAGGCGTTGCGTCCCACGATGGCCTTGTTGGGCTGCACTGGCATGTTCATCAAGCTCGATACCATGCGGCTGGTGGGATAGATCTTCTGTGTATTGATGTTGGTCTGTATGTCAATGTCCTTGTGGCATTTGATGATCATGGCAATCTCCTCGAGCGAGGTGTTGCCGGCGCGCTCACCTATGCCGTTGATGGTCACCTCCACCTGACGGGCTCCGTTGAGCACACCGTTGATGGTGTTGGCGGTTGCCATGCCTAGGTCGTTGTGGCAGTGGGTGGAGATGATGGCCTTGTCGATGCCGTCTACATGGTCTACCAGATATTTGATCTTTGCTCCATACTCCTCGGGCAGACAGTAGCCTGTCGTGTCGGGGATGTTCACCACGGTAGCTCCGGCCTTGATGACGGCTTCCACCACGCGGGCCAGATACTCGTTCTCGGTACGTCCGGCGTCCTCGGCATAGAATTCCACATCGTCCACATAGCGGCGGGCATACTTCACGGCAGCCACGGCACGCTCGATGATCTCTTCGCGGGTGGAGTTGAATTTGTATTTGATATGTGAATCTGAAGTACCGATACCCGTGTGGATGCGTTTGTGCTTGGCATATTTCAGTGCCTCGATAGCCACGTCGATGTCCTTCTCCACGGCACGTGTCAGTGCGCAGATGGTAGGCCATGTGACGGCTTTCGATATTTCTATGACGGAGTTGAAGTCGCCCGGGCTGGAGATAGGGAATCCTGCCTCTATCACATCCACGCCCAGCGCCTCCAGTTGCTTGGCGACTTGAATCTTCTCAATGGTGTTAAGCTGACACCCGGGCACTTGCTCACCATCCCTCAAGGTGGTATCAAAAATAAAAAGTCTGTCGTTCATCGTTATTCTTAGTTTTTATATTGTTTCTTCGTGTAACTAACAAAAAAGCCTTTCGCACGTGGAAGTGAGAAAGGCTTTTCTATATCTGGATTCATCAACAATCATGCACGATACTCACTTCCAACTAACCCCGTTAGTAGAATAATAATACCTTGCAATGATAGATTCATGAAACGCTTAATCATCTCTTATTTCTTTTTTACGGCTGCAAAAGTATATATTATTTAAACACGCAACAAGTAAAATGAAACTTTTTTATCTTTTAAATCTACAATTTACTATCTATTTCCTTTGGAATTGGCTTGCTCCCGTATTCCTTTAGCGGTAAATCCCCTCGCATGGCCCAAAAGGCATTCATTGCCAAGGCCTCCATCTCGTTCTCTCCCGGGATGATTGCCACCGGTGCCAGATAGCTGATTTGCTTGGTTAACTCGTCCGCACAGAAGCCGTTATAGGCGATTCCTCCGGTGAGGATGATGGCGTCTGTCTGCCCGCAGAGGGCTACGTGCATGGCCCCAATCTGTTTGGCTATGGTGTAGAGCATGGCGTCCACCACCAGCTGTGCCTGTTTGTCCCCGTCTTCCACCCGTTGTATGATGCATTTCATGTCACTCGTGCCCAGATGGGCCATCACTCCTCCCTTGCGGCAAATCATGGTGCGTACCTCCTGGAAGGTGTATCGGCCGCTGAAGCAGAGTTCGGCAAACTGTTCCGAGGGCAGGGTGCCGGCACGGTCGGGGCAGATGGGACCTTCCCCGTTGAGGGCGTTGTTCACGTCGATGACTTTGCCTTTGCGGTGCGCACTCACCGAGATGCCTCCTCCCAGGTGGGCGACTATCAGATTCAGTTCCTCGTAGGACTTCCCTACCTGCTTGGCGTAGCGGCGCGACACGGCTTTACTGTTGAGCGCATGGAACACGGAGCGGCGCTCGATGCCTGGGATCCCTGTCAGGCGGGCCTTCTCCTGCATCTCGTCCACCACCACTGGGTCGGCGATGAAGGTGGGGCAACCGATGCCTTGTGCCAACTCGTCGGCCAACAAGGCCCCCAAGTTGCATACATGGTCCATCTTGGCGTGGAGCAGGTCGTGCTTCATCGCCTTGTTGATGCGGTACACTCCGCTAGGAATAGGTTTCAGTAGTCCCCCGCGGGCTATGATGGCATCGAAGTCGAGTGGGATGTTGGCCTGTTCCAGTGCCTCTTTGATGCGTCGGAGGCGGAATGGGTATTGGTCCAAGGCACAGTTGTAGCGTGAGGTCTCTTCGGGTGTGTGGTGGATGTTCTCTATCCACTGCTGGCGCTCGTCATGGTAAAGAGCTATCTTGGTGGATGTGGAGCCCAGGTTGATGACAAATATCTTCATAGCATTTATTGTAAGTTTATTTTTATAGTTAAGGAAATATTTTTTCCTAGTTAGGAAAATAATTTTCTCTGGTTAGGAAAGTAATTATCTCTAGTCAGTCCGCCAAACAGGCCATCACCAGACTGTAGAGTTTTGTCAGTTCCGAGTCGCTTCGCGAGGTGACGACCACCGGACAGATTGTCCCCTGCAGGACGGATGCCATATCCGCATGGGCAAAGAGTGAGATGGTCTTGTAGAAGGTGTTGCCCGACTCGATGTTGGGGAATATCAACACGTCGGCATTGCCCACCACGGGCGACTCAAGTCCCTTTATCATAGCACTCTGCAGGTCGAAGGCGGTCTTCACATCCATCGGTCCGTCCACCAGCGTCGAGCCGAACGCCCCCGCTTTGGCGTCTTCCTTCAGCCGCACATAGTCCAACGTATGGGGAAACTTCTCGCTGATTTTCTCGGTACAGTGTATCAAGGCGACTTTCGGCTGTGCGATACCGCAATTGTTGCACAGTCGTGCAGCGTAGGTTATCATTGCCTTGAACTGTTCGTAGTTGGGGTGGGGGATGACGGCTGCGTCGGAATAGAATATCAGTCGGGGATATTCTGAGATTTGTGCTACTGAGATGTGGGTCAACACGTTGCCCTTGGGCAACAACCCGCAGCTCTTGTCGAGCACAGCATGCAACAGGTTGTCCGTGTTGAGCAGGCCCTTCATCAGCACGTCCGCCTCACCGTCACGCACCAACTTCACTGCCCTGCGGGCCGCGGCATCCACATTGTCTGCCGTGTAGATGCGGACATCGTCGGGATAAGCCTCACGTAGCAGGTTGGCGCGGTCGACAAACTCGCGTGTAACCACCAGACTGAATTGTGCAAACCTGTTCTCGAGTCCCCTCTTGATGGCGAACTCGGTGTGTGAGTCGTGCGGACAAGCTACAGCCACTCGCTTCCTTTGTGGGAGGGAGGCGAGCAATGACATCAGTTGCTGAAAGTTATGTATCGATTTCATAGTAGCAGTTTTTCAGCAAATATGGCAAATCTTCTTGGATACACAAAGGCTTTGTCTAAATTTCCGCATCGTAATTATGTATTATTTATACATTGTGACATAATTGGCTTTATTCTGGTGAGATAGCTTGGATAAATTGTAACCCGTGTGTAACACGCAACAAGGACCTGCGCTCCATGGATTGCTATGGATGCGCAGGTCCTTGTACTCCTTATGTATATAATAAGGTATAGCTTATTCAGCTGCCTTCTCTTCTTCCTTCTCCTCTTCTTTCTCTTCCACGAAGTCTGTGATGCCTGCCTCTACGAGGATGTTGTACCACGAGAGCAACTTCTTGATGTCGTTCAAGTAGACACGGTCGCGGTCGTAGTCGGGCAACACTTGTGCGAAGTACTCCTTCAGCTCGTCGGCGCTTGCCTCCTTGATGTTGATGGACACGGGTCCACCGTTCTCTTTCTTCTTCACCGAGTCGAGCACGTTGAGCAAGGGCACGCCGTCCTCGTCGGTATAGATGGAGATGTCGTTGAGCGAGGTAACTTTGTCGTTACCGCGTGCGGGCATTCTTTTTTTTGTAGCGTCCAATGCCTCTACGATGAGCATGTTTCTGCCCTGAGATATCAGTTTGTATAATCCGGGTTTTCCTGAGATAGATAAAATTATATCAACCATAATTTTAGAATTTGTTTTGTGATAAAATAGTCGTTTATGTGTGCAAAGTTAGCATTCCGGAATAGAATAGCCAACGTATGTCCGTTAAAAGTTTCAATCTTGTTGCCTGTTCTGCAGAATCCATCGCACGAAATCCGTCGTCTGGGGTATGAGCAGGTGGTTGTTGTCGTTGCAGATTACGTAGTCCGCGCGGTCGCGCTTCTCCTCGTCGCTCATCTGCCGTGCCATGCGGTTGCGTACGGCCTCCTCGGTGGTATGGTCGCGAGCGATGGTGCGCTGGATGCGCAGCTCCTGTGGGGCATAGACCATCAGCAACGCATCTACCAAATCGGTGAATCCGGCTTCTATCAGTATGGCGGATTCCACGCCCACGATGGGGAAGTCGTCGTGGCGAAGCATCCACAGCCGGAAGTCCTCCTTCACGTGCGGATGGATGATGCGGTTCACTTGTGCCGCATGCTCGTCGCCAGCGAAGAGGTAATGTGCCAAGTAGGGGCGGTTGAGGCTTCCGTCGGGCAGGTAGGTCTCTTCGCCCACCAGTGTGCAGAGGTCTTTGCGAATCTCTTCGTCGCCGACGATGAGTCGCTTTGCCTCCGTGTCGGTGTTGTAGATGGGGATGTCCATGGTCTTCAGCAAGTGTGAGACGACGGACTTTCCGCTGCCGATGCCTCCGGTTATACCTATCTTAATTGCCATAGGTGGAGTTTTGTTCTATCAGGTAATCGATGCTCTCGGGTGAGATGCGTATGCGTTTCACGTCCTTCGGTTTCATCTTCAGATGGAGTGAATACTTGTCTGTGGTGCACTGGCGTAGCTCCTCGTAGGGCACCTCGATGCGGAACTGTTCGGCATTGATGCTTTTGAAAAGATGAAGGCCCACTTGGAAGGAGACTTTCACCTTTGAGGGGAACGTCTTGAGCGATTTGTCTTTCGGGAAGCCTACGCCCACCACGGGCACTTCCACCGTTTTCTCGGTGTAGATGTCGAGGTAGAAGTTTGTCTTCACCGATTCGGGGATGGTCTTCACCCCCTTGATGTGCTTCAGTGGAATGTCCACTTCGGTGGTGTCGCCCATATCCAGCACCTCTGTATAGGTCGTGGGCATGGACCGCAGTGTGTCGAGCACGTTGTGGGGCGCATACACTGTGACGGAGTCGGGCTGCACGTGCACCTTGGAGATGTAGTATTGCTTCCCGGCTGTGAATTTGCCCGCTAGTTGCACGGGGACTTTCTTCGCTTCGCCTTGCGTGTAGATGATGTCTATCGTGTCTGGCTTCACTGCCAGTACCCGCGTGGAGCTCACCAGCTGTGCGTTGATGCTCTTTTGGAAGGAGGAGACAGGAATCTGTATGCGTCCTGCCTTGGCATGTTCCGTGAAGTCGATGTTCAGCGGGTAGAAGGTCTGTCCGAAGAGGTAGTTCATCAGCACCGTCCCTTTGTCCTGCACGTCCACACGTAGTTCTTGGGGCGGTTCGAGAGTCAGCACCACGTTGTCGGGCACATTCTTCAGCCGCAACGGCATTGTCACTTCGGTCTCGTAGTCATCGTCGAGGGTCTGTATGAGCCAGAAGATGGTGGAGACCATGAGGAAAAACAAAAAAATCAAGAATTTCCTGTTCTTCTCACTGAACAGGAAGTTCCCGATTCTTTGTATGGTGATGGAACTATATTTCTTTAATTCCTCTTTTCCTATCATTGCATGTCTGCCTCTTATTTGGCACCTTGCTGCTGGTCTGGAGCATCAGCGAAGATGGAGTTGCGGTCGATGCGGATTTTCACGCCCGCAGCAATCTCCAGCACCACTACATTGCCGTCCAGTTCCTTCACTTTGCCATAGATGCCGCCTGCGGTAACTACGGACTGTCCTACCTCCAAGTTCTTGCGGAAGTTCATGATCTGTTTCTGCTTCTTGTTCTGCGGACGGATCATGAAGAAGTACATGATAGCGAAGATGGCTATCATCATCACTAGGAAAGACATGTTTTGGGCACCACCTTGTAACAGAATTGCTAATGCGTTCATAAGTTCTAGTATTTATACGTTAATGATTCAAGTTGTTTTATGTTGCACAAAGATATCAATTCTTTGTCAGCTTGTTCTCGTTTTTCAATTGATTAACAATGTGGTCGAGCATACCGTTGATGAAGGCAGGGCTCTTGGCCGTACTGTAGAGTTTGGCTATCTCCACGTATTCGTTGATGGATACGCTAATGGGGATATTGGGGAAGCTGAGAATCTCCGCGAGGGCAATCTGCATGATGATGACATCCATGAAGGCCACGCGGCTCAGGTCCCAGTTCTTGGTGTTCTCGCTCAACAGGTGGCGATAGTAGTCGGCATTGAGTATCGTGCGGCGGAATAGCCTGCGTGCATAGTCCTTGTCGTCCTCGTCCTTGAACTCGGGCAGCAGCTCCTGCAGTGCTCCGCTCTTTTCGTCGAAGCGTTTGATGGTCTTCAGCACGAAGGTGTCCACAATCTCCTTGTCGTCGTTCCAGTAGAGGCTTTTGTCCTCCAGCGCCTCGTCCAGCGTCTCGTTGTTGAAGATAAGGTTCTTGTAGAGCTTGCGCCACAGTTCGCGGTCGGCTTCGTAGGACGAAGTCTCGTCGGCCATATACTCCTTATAATATTCACTCTCCGTAATCTGGTCATAGATGCCTTTCACGCTCTCCTCGTCGTCGTCCCAGGTTTTCTTCTGGTTTTCCACGAACTCCTTCAACTGCTTGTTGGCCTCCAGTTGTGCGATGAAGCGGTTGTCTGCGAATTTGGTATTGGGTGAAAGTTCTTCTTTGGAAGGTTTCAGCTTGCTCTTCTTGGCGTCGAGTCGTCTTTGTGCGTAGTGTGTTACCTCTACCATCAACAACAGTAAGTAGTTGTAAAGGTCGTATGCTTTGGAAAGACTGAAGAACAACTCCTTCTCGGCCGTTTCCAGGTTTTTGCCTCCGTTCTGATAATAGGCGTATATTATCTGTACTATTTTCAGACGAATAAGAACTCTGTTTATCATATTCTTTATTATTTCAAAGGATTTGCAAAAGTAGACAAAATCTCTACTTGTCACAAGTAAATAACAAAATTTTAGAGGTGAAACGGAACTTTGGGTAAATTCTTCCGTCTATGGGAAAGATTCTTGTCCATTCTTTTGCTCATTCTGAAAATTATGGTCAATTTTGATGCAGAAATAATAAACTGTATATTTGCTATGGATGAACTTAAAAAGAGAAGTGTTGTGGAATCGGATAAGGAGATAGTTTTTTCTAAGTCTGTCAAGGCGGGCAAACGCATCTACTACCTGGACGTGAAGAAAAACCGCAAGGATGAGATGTTTCTGGCCATCACCGAGAGCAAGAAGGTGGTGTCGGGCGATGGGGATGATTCGCAGGTGAGTTTCGAGAAACATAAAATCTTCCTCTACCAGGAGGACTTCGAGAAGTTTATGTCAGGGCTTTTGGAGACCATCAGCTTCATCAAGGCGGAGAGGCCGCAAGGGCTTGGGGACGAAGCCGGCACCCCGGCCATCGCTGTTGACGAAGAATCGGATGTCCCCACGGAGGGCGAGATTAAGATTGATATTGATTTTTAGTCCGTTGATTGTTGTGGGTTACAAAAATAAGCGTTACCTTTGCGCCGCTTTTTTGCACATCGTGTGATGGTGAATTAAGCATGAGACTTAAAACTTAATTTAGAGTAACACAAATTATCTAAAGAATGAAGACATTTGATTTGAAAGGTACTGCTAGAACAGACCTCGGAAAGAAGGGAACTCGCGAAATCCGCAAGGCAGGCAACGTTCCTTGTAACTTGTATGGCGTCAAGAAGGACGAGAACGGCAAACCCGTAGCTACTCCCTTCACTGTGACAAACGACAGCCTCCGCAATCTGGTTTACACACCGCACATCTACGCTGTGAACCTCGACATCGACGGACAGAGCTGCATGGCTATCATGAAGGAACTTCAGTTCCACCCCGTGAAGGACAACATCCTGCATGTTGACTTCCTGCAGATTACCGAGGACAAACCTATCGTAATGGAAGTGCCCGTTGCGCTCGAGGGCTTGGCAGAAGGTGTACGTGCCGGTGGTAAGTTGCAGCTACAGGTTCGTAAGCTGAAAGTGAAAGCTGCTTACGACAAGATTCCTGAGAAGCTGGTTATCGACGTTACCAACCTGGGTCTGGGTAAGACCATCAAGGTAGGCGAGCTCGCTTTCGACGGACTGGAGTTGCTCAATGCCAAAGAAGCTGTTGTCTGCGGCGTGAAGTTGACGCGTGCGGCAAGAGGTGCTGCAGCTGGTAAGTAAGTTATACGGTAGCTGTCACTTCTGCTGATGAAATATCTGATTGTGGGCTTGGGTAACATTGGTGACGAGTACCAAGGCACCCGCCATAATATAGGATTTAGAATATTGGATGCCTTCGCTAAGGCATCCAATATTGTTTTTAGCGACGGCCGTTACGGCTTCACTGCCACACTGTCGCTCAAGGGACGAGAACTGATACTGCTCAAGCCATCCACCTACATGAACCTTAGCGGCAATGCCGTGCGCTACTGGATGCAGCACGAGAAGGTGCCCTTGGAGAATGTGCTCGTGGTGGTGGACGATTTGTCGTTGCCCTTCGGAGCCTTGCGCTTGAAAGGAAAGGGGAGCGACGCCGGTCACAACGGACTGAAGCATATCGCAGCCACGATAGGCACCCAGAATTATGCACGTCTGCGGTTCGGTATCGGCAACGGTTTCCCTAAGGGCGGACAGATAGACTTCGTGCTGGGAACGTTCTCCGAGGAGGACCTGAAGACGATGGACGAGCGGGTGAGCCGTGCCATAGAGATTGTCAAGAGCTTCTGCTTGGCAGGGCTGGAAATCACTATGAACCAATTCAATGGGAAATGAGCGAAGCACGCATAGATAAATGGTTGTGGGCTGCCCGCCTGTTCAAGACCCGCACGCTGGCTGCCGAGGCCTGCAAGAAGGGACGTGTCAGTGTGAACGGTGCGCAGATAAAACCCTCCAAGATGATAAAGCCGGGCGAGGTGGTGCAGGTGCGCAAGCCCCCCGTGACCTACTCCTTCAAGGTGCTGCAGGCCATAGAGAAGCGGGTAGGAGCCAAACTGGTGCCGGAGATTATGGAGAATGTCACCACCCCGGACCAGTATGAACTGCTGGAGATGAGCAAGATCAGCGGATTCGTAGACAGGGCACGCGGCACCGGACGACCCACCAAGAAAGACCGTCGTAGCCTCGACGAGTTCACCTCCGAACCTTTCGCTTCCGACGATTTCGGTTTCAGTTTCGGTGACGATGATGACGAGGACGACTCGGATGTCGACTACGGGGAGTAAGCCTCCTCTCTGTGTCCTGTGTAAGATCCTTTACCATAAGGTGTTCTCTGTCCCGTAAACAAAATTGGGGCGGAATGTTGCAAGTTACGCTATTTATGACGAATTTTGTTGTCTTGAATAAATAACGTAACCCTGAATGCTATGCTGAGCAAATTCAAACTGAACCAAATCTTCTTTAAAGATACATCGTTCGTCGACCTGATGACGAAACGCATCTTCAATGTCCTCCTGGTGGCCAATCCCTACGATGCCTTCATGCTGGAGGACGACGGGCGCGTGGACGAGAAGATCTTCAACGAATATATGAACCTGAGCCTTCGCTATCCGCCCAGGTTCACACAGGTCTCCACCAAGGAAGAGGCCTGGCAGAAACTCTCCGTTATGACCTACGACCTGGTCATCTGTATGCCGGGAACGGACAACAACGACGCGTTCGACATTGCCCGCAGCATCAAGGAGCGCCACCCGCTTATACCGCTGGTGGTGCTGACCCCCTTCTCTCATGGTATCACCAAGCGCATGGAGAACGAGGACCTCAGCATCTTCGAGTACGTCTTCTGCTGGCTCGGCAACACCGACCTGCTGCTCTCCATCATCAAGCTGATAGAGGACAAGATGAACCTCGAGCACGACGTGAAGGAGGTGGGTGTGCAGATGATTCTGCTGGTGGAGGACTCCATCCGCTTCTATTCGTCCGTACTGCCCAACCTCTATAAATTCGTCCTCAACCAAAGTAAGGAGTTCGCTACAGAGGCACTCAATGCCCACCAAAGTACGCTCCGCATGAGGGGACGGCCTAAGATTGTGCTCACCCGCACCTACGAGGAGGCCATGATGCTCTACGACAAATATGGCAACAATGTGCTGGGAGTCATCACCGATGCCAACTTCCCCCGTGAGGGCAAGAAAGATCCCAATGCCGGTCTGCGCCTGTTGGAGACCATCCGCTCGCGCGACCCCTACGTGCCCCTTATCATGGAGTCGTCGGAGGCATCGAACAAGGAGAAGGCGGAGAAGTTCGGGGCCAGCTTCATCGACAAGAACTCCAAGAAGATGAACATCGACCTGCGCGAAGCCGTCTCGGCAGACTTCGGCTTCGGCGACTTCATCTTCCGCGACCCCAATACGATGGAAGAGATTGCCCGCGTGCGCAACCTGAAGGAGCTGCAGAACATCATCTTCACCGTGCCGCGCGAGTCGATGCTCTACCATATCAGCCGCAATCACGTCTCCCGTTGGCTCTACTCACGTGCCATGTTCCCTGTGGCGGAGTTCCTGAAACAGATTACTTGGGAGTCGCTGCAGGACGTGGATGCCCATCGGCAGATCATCTTCGATGCCATCGTGAAGTACCGCAAGATGAAGAACCGTGGTGTGGTGGCCGAGTTCCTGCGCGACCGTTTCGACAGCTACTCCAACTTCGCCCGCATCGGCGAAGGTTCGTTGGGCGGTAAGGGCCGTGGCCTTGCCTTCATCGACAACCTTGTGAAGCGGCACGTCGAGTTCGAGCAGTTCGAGAATGCCAACGTGGCTATCCCCAAGACCGTGGTGCTCTGTACCGACCTGTTCGACGAGTTTATGGACACCAACAACCTCTATCAGATAGCCCTCAGCGATGTGCCCGACGATGTCATCCTCAAGCAGTTCCTGCGGGCCAAGTTGCCCGACCGCCTGGTGGACGACTTCTTCGCCTTCTTCGATGTGGTGAAGGCCCCTATTGCCATCCGCTCGTCGAGTCTGTTGGAGGACTCTCACTACCAGCCTTTCGCTGGCATCTACTCCACCTATATGATTCCCTATCTACAGGACAAGTACGAGATGCTCCGCATGCTGAGCGATGCCATCAAGGGGGTCTATGCCTCTGTGTTCTACCGCGACAGCAAGGCCTACATGCAGGCTACCAGCAACGTGATAGACCAGGAGAAGATGGCCGTCATCCTGCAAGAGGTGGTCGGCACACAGTACGGCGACCGCTTCTACCCCTCCATATCGGGTGTGGCCCGTTCGCTCAACTACTATCCCATTGGCGACGAGCAGGCTGAGGAGGGCGTGGTGAGCCTTGCCCTCGGACTTGGCAAATACATTGTCGACGGCGGACTCACCCTGCGTGTCTGTCCCTACCATCCCACAAAGGTGCTGCAGACCAGCGAGCTCGACCTCGCCTTGCGCGAGACGCAGACGCAGTTCTATGCCCTCGACACCAAGAACGTGGGCGAGAACTTCTCCATCGACGATGGTTTCAACATCCTGAAGCTTCCGGTGAAGGAGGCCGAGAAAGATGGGTCGCTCAACTTCATCGCCTCCACCTACGACCCCTACGATATGGTCATCCGCGATGGCCTCTATCCGGGCGGCCGCAAGGTCATCACTTTCGCCAACATCCTGCAACACGATGTGTTCCCCTTGGCCGCTTTGCTCCGCTATGCGCAGAAGTACGGACAAGAGGAGATGCGACGTGCAGTGGAGATAGAGTTTGCCGTGAAACTCAACCCCGACAAGACGGGAACCTTCTACCTGCTGCAGATTCGTCCCATCGTGGACAGCAAGGAGATGCTCGACGAGGACCTCTCGCTCATCCACGACGAGGACACCGTCCTGCGCTCCAACAACTCGTTGGGCCATGGCATCATCTCCGACATACAGGACATCGTCTACGTGAAGACCGACAACTACACGCCGTCGAACAACCAACTTATCGCCTACGACATAGAGAAGTGGAACCGCCAGTTCCTCGACCAGGACAAGAACTACATCCTCATCGGTCCGGGCCGTTGGGGCAGTAGCGACACTTGGCTGGGCATCCCCGTGAAGTGGCCCCACATCTCCGCCGCCCGCGTCATCGTGGAGGCGGGGCTCACCAACTACCGTGTAGACCCTTCGCAGGGCACTCACTTCTTCCAGAACCTCACCTCCTTTGGCGTAGGCTACTTCACGGTGAACCCCTTCCGCAACGATGGTGTGTACGACATGGCCTATCTCGACTCCCTGCCTGCGGTGGAGGAGACGCAGTACCTGCGCCATGTCCGCTTCGAAACCCCGTTGGTGGTGAAGATGGATGGCAAGCGCAACTTGGGTGTGGTGATGAAGCCTGCTGGGACAGAAAAAGAGATAAAATAGTCAAATGTAACTCTTTCTGTTAGAAAGAATTTGTACCTTTGCAACAGATTGGATGGATGCAGTTCGTCCAGCAAGGAATTATTGTCTAAAACCAATGGTTATGAAAAAGACGGAATGGGTGCGCCTTTGTTGCAAAGGATTGTCGGTGTTGGCGGTTAGCGGATTGGTTTCGTGTAATGCCGATAAGGACTATTATGACGCCGAGTGGGAGCGTCCGCACTGCGAGTTTACTTTTACGACGGATGTTTCCGTTACATTGAATCTGACTTATCAGAACCTCCCTGTGGCCACATCGGTCTACTTCGAGGTGTATGATACCATGCCGGTCGACGAGGTGAACGGCTGTTATGTGAAGAAGACGGATGTGCTTCCCCTGTTTGGCGCCTACACCGGCACGGACGGAAAGTACACGACTCAGCTGACGGTACCTTCCTATCTGAAGGATGTCTACATCTACACCCCCGCCTTCTTCGCCAAGACATTGATAAAGGCCTCGTGCGATGGCGGCATCATCAATGCGACCGACGTGGAGAGCAACGCGACCAAGTTGCTGGCCCGGTTGGCTACCCGTGCGGGAAGCACCAGCACCGAGTACGAGTGTACGGTAGTGGAGAGCGGCGAGTGGCACAAGCTGCTGGGTGAGTGGGACGAGTCCACCGGCATCATCACAGGATTCACCTCTACCGAAGTAGGTGAAAGCACGACGGCTTATGAGACCAAACTGGTAAGTACGAGCTCGTATCCCTTATACTCAACATGGGGCGGTTGGTGGTCGCAAAGCTCGAGGTATTACTATTACGACCCAGAGACCTACGAAAGGGTTTACGTGACAGACTTTTATAACAAGAATGGCAAAAAGAGCTCCAATGGCTCCTACTACTATCGTAAGGTAGAGGTATCTTCTTCATCGACCACGGAAACCTATCATCCGGGTTATGCGTACACCTATAATGGTGAAGGTTACGACTTGAGTATCGACGAGTCGACCGCAGCTGAACTTTATAAGGCACATACAGCCGTAATCAGTACAAACAGTTCCTGCCCCGAGGAGTACCGCAGCAGCAAGGATATGCTTATCAACGACGATGCCGAGATGGCGGTGACCTTCCTCGGTACCAACACCTGCTGGAACTGTTCGTTGGGCTATTATTACTATACCGATGGCGAAGCTCCTTCTTCCTTGTCCGAGGCTAACCCTATCGTGTTGTTCCCCAACACGCAGGATGGTACCTGGAGCAACAACCCTACGGCAGCTGCCCAGTGTAAAGGTGTGGAGCGCGGTACTTGCGTACAGTTGAGATACTATCCTAACCTGGCCAAGGGCGACACCACCGGGTCTACCACCGTCTTCCCCAAGGGTACGCGTATCGGTTTCGTCCTCTCCACCAACACGTGGAGCCATGCTACCACCAGCAACTTCTCCGGAGCGAAGAAGTCCCGCTCGACAACCAACTCCGGCCTAAGTCTGAAGCCGGACGGCACGAAGTACAACGCTCCCCGTACTGCCATCTATAAGTACAACAACTACGTGATGATCTCCTTCGAGGACTACGATACCGACGAGAACTTCAGCGACGTGGTTATCGCCCTCAAGGCCAATCCCATCGAGTCCATCTCCGAGATTACCGACGTGACGCAGAGCGAGATTGTCACCAAGACGCAGGTCGGAATCTGGGCATTCGAGGATATCTGGCCCTATGAAGGCGACTACGATATGAACGACGTGATAGTGGATGTCTGCCACGAGAAGGCCATGCCGGTGGAGACCACCATCACCACCAACGTCTATGGCGAGACCACAGACATTCAGGTGAAGAAGTCGAACAAGATGAGCCGCGAGTCGTTCTACCTGAAGGCGTTCCAAAACTATGCTGAGTATGACGACGGACTGGCCTGCATCCTTAGTCTGGCCAACGAGTCGGCCATCGACCACATCGCCTACACCGTCAAGAACCCAGGCAGCAGCTCTTTCGAGGAATTCACCCCTGTGAAGGCCTGGCACAAAACGGACATCTACAAGCAACACGGCGACTTTGCCTACAACAACTATGGCACGGGACAGTATGACGTAGTGCGGTTGGACGACAACGTCAAGACCCGCAAGGACAATTCTACCGGCCACTGCGCGGAGTACTGCATTACCATATATTATAAGGAGGGCAGTCAGCCCGACATGGCTTCCGAGTCGGCGGTTTATCCCTACGTCAACGTGATGCAGGGCACCAATAAGCCGTACGAGGTGCACATCCCCCTGGAGGCTCCTACCAACGACATGGTGAAGACCCTCTGGTCCAAACCAGGAACTGCTGACGCTTCGTTGCCTGCCACGGTGGAGAGCAACGGCAAGGGTTGCTTCTACGTCCGTGCCAACAACATCAACAACTACCTCTATGGTCCGTGGTATCCGTTTGCCATCAAACTGGCCGGTGCCACCGTCACCGACCTGAAGGCCTTGTTGGATTCCAAAAACGAGTGCACCCCCATCAGCAAACTCTATCCCCATTACGAGGATTGGGTGAAGTCCAACGGTACGGACTACACCGACTGGTATAAGACGACGAGTGCCCAATAGAAACGGGCTTTCTGTCCATAACATAAGCGCAATGCTCCAGGCCATATCCGGCTTAGAGCATTGCGCTTTATTTATGCCAACCTACAGGGACTGCTGAAACAGGCAAGAACGGGGATAATAGAAGTATAGTTCATCGACTGTTGAAGTGTACTTCGCAGGCCATTGAAGTATACTTCATCGGCCATTGAGGTATAGGTCGTTTATTCTTCACTCTTGCGGACTGCCTTCAGCCCCATCTCGTCCGCCTTCTGCATCATGAACTGGTAGGCGGCTTCGTGCTCGTTGGGGATGACGCCGTCCAGTATGGCATCTTTGATGGCGGACTTCAGTACGCCTATCTCGCGGCAGGGCTGCAGGGCAAACACTTCCATGATCTCCTCGCCTGTGACGGGCGGCTGGAAGTTGCGGATGCGGTCCTTCTCCTCCAGGTCCTTCAGCTTCTGGCGTACCAGCTTGAAGTTGTCCAGAAAATGCTGCTTGCGTAGCTGGTTCTTCGAGGTGATGTCCGCCTCGCACAGCAACATCAGGTCGTCGATGTCGTCGCCCGCCTCGAAGAGCAAGCGCCGCACGGCAGAGTCCGTCACCTCGTTGTCGGCTATCACGATGGGGCGCATGTGCAGCGTCACGAGCTTCTGCACATACTTCATCTTCTCGTTCATCGGCAGCTTCATCTTACGGAAGATATCGGGAATCATCTTCTCGCCGATGAAGTTATGGTTGTGGAAGGTCCACCCGATCTGGGACTCCCACCGTTTGGTGCGCGGCTTGCCTATGTCGTGGAGCAGGGCGGCCCAGCGTAGCCACAGGTTGTCGCTCTTCTGCGCCACATTGTCCACCACCTCCAGTGTATGGTAGAAGTTGTCCTTGTGCGAGCGTCCGTTCACCGTTTCCACCCCTTGTAGGGCGGACAGCTCGGGGAAGATGAGCGGCAACAGTCCGCAGCGGTCCAGCTCCACGAAGCCTTTCGAGGGGCGCGCTGTCATCAGTATCTTGTTCAGTTCGTCGGTGATGCGCTCCTTGGAGATGATGTTGATGCGCTCCTTGTTGCGCTCCAATGCCTCGAAGGTCTCCTCCTCGATGTAGAAATTCAGCTGTGTGGCGAAGCGTATGCAGCGCATCATGCGCAGCGGGTCGTCGCTGAAGGTGATGTCGGGGTCCAGTGGGGTCACGATGTTTCCTTGGCGCATATCCTCCAGTCCGTCGAAGGGGTCCACCAGCTCACCGTAGCGTGCCTTGTTGAGGCACACCGCCAGGGCGTTGATGGTGAAGTCGCGTCGGTTCTGGTCGTCCTCCAGCGTGCCGTCCTCCACAATCGGTTTGCGCGAGTTGCGTTGGTACGACTCCTTGCGGGCTCCCACAAACTCCACTTCCGTCTGATGGTATTTCACCTGTGCTGTGCCGAAGTTGTGGAACACCGAGAGGTGAGCTCCCTTGCCCAACTTCTCCTTCAGGGCTTCCGCCATCTTTATGCCGCTGCCTACCACCACCACGTCGATGTCCTTCGACGGGCGTTGCAGGAACAGGTCGCGCACATAGCCGCCCACCACATAACACTCCAGCCCCAGCTCATCGGCCGTGTCGGAGATTTGGTGAAACAACTTATCCGCGAAACACCTCTTCAAATCCTCTTGTGTCAACTCAACCATTCTCATATTACGAACTTTTGGGGTGCAAATATAATGCAAATTATTCTAGCTCACTCGAAATCACGGGCCGAGATGCCACTTACTTCGCCTCTTTCGTCTTCGCAAGCTTACCTTCCCGGTGCATGGCGTCACCGACCAAGCCAAGTTCAATCACTTCCTCTTCGAGTAAGATTGTGAGAATATCGGGGATTTTGCCCGAAAAGATTGTGAGGGAACCTCTATTTGCCTATATTTGTACCCAGAATCAAGGATGCTTTAGACAAAGATTATGAGGATATTTAAGAGATGACTATGCTCCCAAGATGATGTTGGCGTCGATATTTAGTTCTTTATTTATTTTGCGCGCCACGTTTAGTGTCGGTTCACAACGGCCTGCAAAATAATCGCTGATGCGAGAAGGACTTACACCCAACAGCTCCGACAGTTTAGTTTGATTGAGTCCCATCTCATACATTCTCAATTTCATGACATCTATCAAAGAGGGCATCTTTATGGGGAAATGCTCATCCTCATACTCGGAGACTAATTTGGAAAGGAGGTCGAGCTCAATCAGATTCCTATCACTCTTGGAAGTGTTGTCGTCCACCAATGGTAGAAGTTCTTCTATTCTTGCCATTGCTGCATCGTACTCTGTTTTGCTATGAATCTTTGCCATATCCTATATGTTTTTAGCGTCAATGTTTTCATATTCCACGTGTGTCCCGATAAAACGGATTAACACGGTCTTAATAGTGAATTTGATAACCACAATCAAACGAAAATTATTGCCTTTGATGTTAAATACGTAATGCTGATTCCCTACGCTGTCAACGCTGTTGAATGTCTGCTTCATATCTGCGAAACAACTCCATTCTGCTCGCTTCGTCTTTTGATACCACTCTTCCAAGGCAATTTCCGCCTCTTTGTGCGCTGAGTAGTATTCTATTATTTTACTTCTCGCTATAATTCTCATTTAAGTTTGATTGTAGTGTGCAAATGTAGAGTGGTTCTTCGAGATTACAAAAAAGATTATTGTTTTTTGTATATCTCATACGGTTCCTAACTTCCATAAAGGTCATGGATAATGAATTTAAATATCCATCTCTTGTGCCTGCTTGCGACAATGATTTTTCCTTTGTAATAGAATTATCAGGGAATATGGTTATATTTGCAAGCGTGAAAGACACACGGATGTATGGCTTTCACGTAGGGGGAAAGGCATATGTCCGGCTTCACGTCGCTAGTGTAGCCACTGGCATTGGTAATCTCTCATTGACCCAATGTTATACCGGTGAGGGTGGGGTGTTGGTGGTTCTCTTTGTAGAGCGAACATGACCAAATGCATTGTCTGTGAAATTATTTCCTCGGGATGGGTCGGCGTTTCGGAATTTATGCCTAACTTTGCCGTATTTAGGATGCTTTACGAGAGGTCTTTGCCTATGCAAGAAGTTGTAACGAGAATTGAAGCTGAAGATAAACTACAAAAGATTTTTGGTCTGCCTCATTTCTATGATGAGCAGTGGATGGCCATTGAGCGAATTCTTCGAGGTGAGCGAATCCTTCTGATAGAAAGGACGGGCTTCGGAAAATCGTTGTGTTATCAGTTCCCTGCAAGTCAATTCTCCGGTGTCACAGTCGTACTCTCACCGCTCATTGCATTGATGCGCGATCAGGTGAGGGCCCTTTGTGAAATAGGGATACCTGCAGCATATATCAATTCAGAACAGTCGCCCGAGGACAATCAACGCACCATTCAACGAGCCTTACGGGGAGAAATCAAAATCCTCTATATAGCTCCCGAAAGGCAAGAAAATGACGAATGGATTAGAGCCACGCGCGATATCCAACTCTCTATGGTTGTCATAGATGAGGCTCACACAATATCTACATGGGGACATGACTTCAGACCTTCATTTCGCCGAATAATCAATCTCGTTCAGCTCCTGCCCAAGACTTTGCCCGTTCTCGCCACAACGGCGACAGCCACGAGAAGAGTGCAGCAGGACATAGAGGAACAGATAGGCGGACAGCTTACAACTATCAGAGGTTGTTTAGCAAGGCCCAACTTATGTCTGCAAGTCATAAGGGTTCAATCTGAAGACGAGAAAATGATATGGTTGGCTTCGCATCTGAAGGAATTCGCAGGTACGGGACTGATTTATACTGGAACGAGAGTGAACACTGAGATTTATGCTAAGTGGCTTCGGTTCGCTGGGATTGACGCGATAGACTATAATGCCGGCCTCGATGCTGAGACACGTAAATCAATCGAAGAGGACTTAAGGCAAAATAGGAGAAAATGCGTCGTCTCGACGAATGCGCTCGGTATGGGCATCGACAAGCCGGACATTCGTTTCATCATTCATACCCAAATGCCGGTGTCTCCAATTCATTATTATCAAGAGATTGGACGTGCAGGACGCGATGGCAAACCCACACATGTTATCCTTTTCTATAATGAGAAGATAAACGATACGATAGGTGTTGCCGTCGATTTACAACTGCCGCTCTCTTTCATCGAAGGGGCACGCCCCAGAGCAGATAAATACCAGAAGGTCATATCTCTATTGCGGGACGAACCGTTATCTGAAAGAGAAATCATCAAAAGGACCAACCTTAAGATGAACCAAGTGAGGGTCATCAAGGCCGACTTGATGGATCAAGGTATAATAAAGGATGTATTATATGGCAAGTCCAAGAAGTTTGAGTATCAATTTGGCGCACCGAAACTCGACACAACCCGGTTTGACCAGCAGCGGGAGGCTAAGTTAAATGACCTTCACGCCATGGAGCAATACGTCTATACGGATATGCCGAGGATGAAATACCTTTGCTCTTTCCTCGATAGCGACGAGCAGGTGAACTACGCCAATTGTGATAACACCAATCTGGAGAAGATAACAGTGACGGTTACACCCGAATACGCAGCTAAGCTAAAAGAATTCAGGGAGACAGACTTCCCTAGCTTGGAACTCTCGTCGTGGACCGCAAAAAAAAGAGGTTTCCGCCTCCGTATTCCTTATCCCGATAGGATACAGCTGGAGAAGACGGAAAATGATGCTGAGCGGCGAAGCGTTCGCACTGTAACTGAGTATCATAATGGGATTCCTTCTTCTGACTACACCGAAAAAGAAAATGAGATAATAAAAGACCTTCTGGGCAAAGCGTCTCGTTTAGTAGATGGTTACGCTGCATCATATTATGGAGTGTCCAATGTGGGCGCGGCTTTGCATAGAAGCAAATATGAAAATGGAGGTGATTTCCCTGATTTCCTTTTAAGAATGACATTATCGGTGTTCGGTAAGAAGTTCAAAGGGGTGCACTTTGATAGGGTGATGTATTTGCCGCCTACGAAATCGGGCGATTTAGTGAAGAACTTCGCGGTTAAGTTCGCACAGGTTATAGGCGTCCCTATTAGTCACGACCTGGTTAAGGTCCGCGTCACCGATGAACAGAAGGTGTTCCAGAACAAATTTTGCAAAAGGGATAATGTGGCTGGAGCATTTGACGTTGATGAACAGGTCGTTCGGGGGAAAGCCATCCTTTTGCTCGATGACATCTACGATAGCGGAGCTACCCTTAATGAAGTCGGGAATTTACTTACACGGAAAGGAGCAAGATACATTGTTCCGATAGTTATCGCTAAAACAATAGGAGGTACGCTATGATAAATCAAGAATTGACATATTGGATGACGCTTGCACTAATTCCCAAGATGTGGACGAAACGCAAGAATGAGATATACGTAAACTGCTTTCGGCATAATCCACAAATCTCCATAATAGAAATGTTTGAGAACGAGGCTAATTGGGATCTCGTAGGCTTGAATGAAGAAGAGAAAGAGCAGTTTAGGGCCGCTAAAACACAATTGGCCAATAATTCATTCCTTGTCGAGGAACTGAAAGCCCAGGGGTATGAAATCCTGCCTATTACCTGTGATGACTATCCCAAAACGTTAAAGAAGAATTTGGGATACAACTCGCCTACAGTCATCTATTCCAAAGGTGACAAATCACTCCTGCAAGCCCCTTCCATCGCTATTGTCGGCAGTCGGAACGCGGATGATGTCTCCCTGCATTTTACGGAGAATATCGCACAAAAGACCGCGTCAAGCAATAAGGTGGTCATCAGCGGTTTTGCTAAAGGGGTGGACCGTAAAGCATTGGACTCTGCCCTTGTGGCTAATGGTAAAAGTATCATTGTGTTGCCGCAGGGAATCATGACGTTTGGCTCAGGGTTTAAACAATATTTCAAGGATATTGTCCAAGGGAAGGTCTTGGTGATGAGTACCTTTGCGCCTAAGGCCCCGTGGTCTGTAGAATTCGCTATGGCGCGCAACTCTATTATATATGGTATGGCTTCTGAGATATTTGTCGCGCAAAGCGACGATAAGGGAGGAACCTGGGCTGGAGTGACGGAGGGATTAAGAAAGAAACGCCCTATCTTTGTCAGGTATCCCCAACAAAATGAGAAGAACGCCAATCTGCTGCTTATTCAAAAAGGGGCCCAAGCTGTAGATATCAATGGTCAAGCGTTAACGCTTTCAGCGGAAGAACAATATAGTCCTCAACAACTGGAGGAGGAACGGCAGCGCTCGGCAATCATAGAGATGCTACGCAAAGCAGAGCAGATAACGCCTGCGGAGATAATTAGCCGTTTAGGGTCGCCTTGGAAACCCGAAAAGATGACTAAATACCTTGAAGGTCTGCCTCAAGTGGAGAAGATCAAGGTTAAAAACCGGAACTATTTCCGCATGAAGGGAAAAGGCCAACCTAGTCTATTTGAAAACCAACTCTATTGAAATATAATGAAATAGCAGATGATACCAATGAAAAAGATACTGATGACGGCAGGTTTGGCCTGTGTGCTGTTTGCCTGCGGAAATGCGGACGAGGAGAAGGCCGGGGCCTTCCTCACACAGGCGGAACAAGCGTGGAAAAGCGGCAACTATAACGTGGCCAAACAGTGGATCGACAGTATTCGCATCGTCTACCCGAAGGCGATAGAGGCGCGACGCAACGGCGTGCGGCTGATGCAGAAGGTGGAGCTCGACGAGCAGCAACGGTCGCTGGTCTTCCTCGACAGCATGATGCAGGAGAAACAGGCGAAGTTCCAAGAGATGCGCAGCCAGTACGTGCTGGAGAAAGACACCGCCTACCAGGAGATAGGCAACTACTTCGACCCATCGCAGACTACCGAGAAGAACATCAACCGCACCTTCCTGCGGGCACAGGTGAGCGAGGACGGCAAACTGACGCTGACCAGCATCTACAGCGGCCATGCCTGGATACACCACAAAGCCGTGAAAGCCTATTGCGGCGACGTGACGATAGAGACACCCGTCTCTACGGACATCTATGAGACCACAGACCTTAGTTGGAAGATTGAGAAGACCGACTATCCGATGGGTAAGGACGGAGGTTTGGCCGCCTTCATCGCCCAGAACGCGACAAGCACCATACAGCTGGAGTTCATAGGCGACCGTACTCACAGGCTGACGATGTCCGCTGCCGACAAGCAGGCCATCGCCAAGGTGTTCCAACTGGCACAGGTGCTCTCCGCCATAGAGGAGATAGAGGCCCAGCAGACCGAGGCCAACCGCAAGATACAGTTCATCAACCGGCGCATGGAGGAGCAGGCATCGGCCGAGCAGCCGGAGAAGTGACGGCGGTTCCTCGCGACCCCTACTTCTACCCATGAAGGGCGGTCCTCTCGCCCGGACGATATGTTGGGCCGGGCGAACGGCGAGCCGGGCGGAGACGCCCGGAAAGGTTCACCTCCCGGTGGACATGACGGTTTGCCGGACCAAAGGCGTACGAACCCTGCGGTGCCCTCGAGGGTATCGATAGAAGAAAAGAATCAGTACATTATAAACAGTAAAAACGAACAACGATGAAGCAAATGAAATCCGTGTTGGGCAAGGCAGTCGTGGCGGCTGTGGCGCTCGTCTCTATGGCAGCCTGCTCCAAACCAGAGAAAGAAATCTACATGTTCACCTCCCACCGCGAACCGGCGTTGGATGGTCTCCACCTGCTCTATAGCTACGACGGCCTCCACTGGGACAGCTTGGCCGGCGTGTGGCTGAAGCCAGAGGTAGGCAACCAGTCACTCTACGTCAACATCTACACACACGAGGTGGACACCCCGAAGTACTACAAACAGTCGATGATGCGCGACCCCTCCATCGTGCAAGGGCCCGACGGTACCTACCACTACGTGTGGACCACCGGATGGTCCGGTTCCAAGGGCTTCGGCTATGCCTCGTCCAAGGACCTCATCCACTGGAGCAAACAGCGCGAGATACCCGTCATGCAGGACTCCCTCACCAACAACGTGTGGGCACCGGAACTCTTCTACGACGACGAGCAGAAGCAGTTCTTCATCATCTGGTCGTCGGCCATCCCCAAGCACCGCTACACCGCTGCCGACACGCTGGGTACCAACTCCTGCCACCGCGGCTATTACACCACCACGAAAGACTTCAAGACCTTTGCCCCGGCAAAGACCTACTACGACCCGGGCTTCAACTCCATCGACGGATTCCTGGTGAAACGTGCCCCCAAGGATTATGTCTACATCGTGAAGGACAACCGCAAGCCAGGCTTCAGCGACCTGTTTTGCGTGTTCGGCCAGTCGCCCGAAGGCCCCTTCAGCAATCCTACGGAGAAGTTCGCCCCTACCTATTCCGAGGGCCCCTGCTGTGTGAAGTTGGGCAATGAGTGGATTATCTACTTCGACGTCTATCGCGAAGGACGCTACGGAGCCGTCTCTACCAAGGACTTCAAGACCTTCACGCCGTGCGACGAACGTGTGTCTTTCCCCCAAGGACACAAGCATGGCACCATCTTCAAGGTAAAGGAGTCGCTCTTCAACAAACTGAAGGCTGAGGAACAAAGGCGGTTAGGCGCGACGGAATAGTACGCAAGCACCCGCACCATACATAGCATAGAAAGCAAAGAAGTCATCTACCGATGGGGAATAAGACCAACGGTAGATGACTTCTTTCGTATGATCGCGATGCCTCTTGAGGATATACTAAATGCCTCACGAGCCCGCACGATATCTCTGTTCAAAGTCTTTGAACAGACGTTCAGAGTCATTAAACACATGTTCAGAGCCTTTGTATACATGTTCAAAGCCTTTGAACAGAACTCTTGTTTTGATGGGGTGAATAATCGGAAACGAACGCTCTGTCAACTTCGTCCGTAGCGTCGACTGAATCCACTCATAGGCAGGCTTCCGCCTCGAGGTTGTGGGCCGACGCCGCCCGGCTCTGCTCACAGCCGCTTCAGCGCCAGCTTGATGACCTTCTCCACCGTGGCGGTGGGCTCCTCCTTCAGGATGGTCTGCACCACCTTCTGCGAGGCGGCGGCGGGGAATCCCAGCATCGTGAGGGCGGCCACGGCCTCTTCCTGCAGCTCGGATGCCTCGGGGGAGAGGAGGTTACCTGCCGAGGCGATGCCCGTTAGCGCTATCTTGTCCTTCAGGTCCACAATGATGCGCTGGGCCGTCTTCAGTCCTATGCCTTTCACCGTCTTCAGCAGCTTGTCGTTGCCCGAGCTGATGACGTCGCACAGCTCACTGGGTGAGAGGGCCGACAGAATCATGCGGGCTGTGTTGCCACCGATGCCCGACACGGAGATGAGCAGCAGGAAGAGCTCCCGCTCCTTCTTGTCCACGAAGCCGTAGAGCACATAGGCATCCTCGCGGATGGCCTCGTAGACGTAGAGTTTTGCACTGCCCTTACCCTGTATGGCGGTGTAGGTGTTGAGCGATATGTTGAGTGCATAGCCTATGCCGTTGGCCTCTACGACGGCCTGCGTCGGCGTGATCTCCGCTATTTCTCCTTTGATGTAGTCTATCATGATGTTACGTTTTTGGTGGCCGACGATAACCCGTCGGGTCCACAATGAACGAACAAAGGTAGTCAAAATTGGACGGGAATACAATCCTTTTACGAAGAATCCTTCTTTAATTTTGCTTGTTGGCCGACTATCACTACCTTTGTCGTCCGTATCTATGAAAGAAATACATAACTCAATATACTGTTATATTATATGAAACGACTGTTTGTCTATGCGATGATGTTCGCATGCTGTTGTCCACTCGCCCTTGCGGGTAGTGACAACGATAAGGCAGTGGCGCCCAAGGACTCCGTGAAGGCTGAGGCTCCCAAAGACTCCGTGAAGGCGAAGAAACCCGATGCTTACGAGAAACTGATTAAGGAGGGCGGGTCGGAACGCGACGGCCTCTTCTTGGTGCGTCACATCAAGAACGACTGGTACGTGGAGGTGCCCGACTCGCTGATGGGACGGTTGCTGTTGGCCGTCACCCGTTTCAAGGCCGTGCCGCAAGGCTTGGGCAAGCTGACGGGTGAAGAGGTGAACACCAGCGTTGTCTATTGGGAACAGTATGACAACAAGACCCTGCTGCTGAGAGAATATGCACAGACCCAGTATGCACCTGCCGAGGACAACATCTACAAAGCGGTGGAGGAGTCGACCGTGGATCCTATACTCGGTAAGTTCGAAGTGATAGGGCGCAACCCCAACACGAAGGCCCAGTTGGTCAACATATCCAAGCAGGCCCTGGCGGACAACAAACTCTTCGGCTTCACATCACGCAACCGCACGGAGCTCTCCCTCAATGGTCTGGCCCCCGACCGCTCCATGGTGGACACCATTAAGACCTTCCCGCAGAACATCTCCGTGGTGACGGTGCGCACCTACAGTGTCAACATCGGCAAGATGCCGGCGTCCAAGGGCGGTGCCGTCACGCTGAAGCTGAACACCAGCATCGTGCTGCTGCCCGAGGAGCCGATGCGTCCGCGCTATGCCGACGAGCGGGTGGGATACTTCGAGACCCCCATCACCCTCTTCTCCGACGAGCAGCAGGTGACGGACAAGATGGCAATCACCCACCGCTACCGCCTGGAGCCGAAGGACGAGGCACGCTACCGCAGTGGCAAACTTACCGAACCCAAGAAACAGATTGTATACTACATAGACCCCGCCACACCGAAGAAGTGGGTGCCCTACCTGATAGCCGGTGTGGAGGACTGGAACAAGGCTTTCGAGGCAGCAGGCTTCAAGAATGCCATCACGGCCAAGGAGTGGCCCGACGATGAGACGATGGACATCGACGACGCGCGATTCAGCGTGATACGCTACCTGCCCTCCGAGAAGGAGAACGCCTACGGCCCCTGCGTGGTAGACCCCCGCAGCGGCGAGATCATGGAGAGCCACGTCTGCTGGTACCACAACGTGATGAACCTCTTGAAGAAATGGTACATGGTGCAGTGCGGCACCGTGGACAAGCGGGCGCGCACGATGACCTTCAGCGACGAGCTGATGGGTACGCTCATCCGCTTCGTCTCCTCGCACGAGGTGGGTCATACGCTGGGACTTCGCCACAACATGATGGCCAGCTCCGCCACGCCGGTGGAAAAACTGCGCGACAAAGCGTGGGTGGAGGCTCACGGACACACCATCTCCATCATGGACTATGCCCGCTTCAACTACGTGGCACAGCCCGAGGACAACATCTCGCCCAAAGGGCTCTTCCCCCGCATCGGCGACTACGACCTGTGGGCCATCTACTGGGGCTACAAGTACCGCCCTGAGTATAAGGACGCCTTTGCCGAGAAGAAGGCGCTGCGGACCGAGGTCACCAGAAAGTTGCTCGCTGACCATCGGCTGATGTATGTCGGCGACGAGGGCATGAGCAAGGACCCGCGCGACCAGATGGAGGACTTGGGCGACAACAGCATGAAGGCCGGCGACTACGGTATCAAGAACCTGAAGCGTGTGATGGAGCACATACTCGAATGGACCGCACAACCCGATGGCGACTATACCGACCTGAGCAACATCTACAATGCGGTGTGTATGCAATACGGCCGCTACGTGACGCACGTGAACCGCAATGTGGGTGGTGTCTATCACAACACGGCCTCGGACCTGAAGCCTGAGGAACCCGTGCCGGCAAGCATTCAGAAAGAAGCCGTCGACTGGTACGGCCGCAACGTGCTCACCCCACAATATTGGCTCTATCCCGAAGAGGTAACCTCCAAGACGGGTCACAACATCCTGCGCGATATGGGCGGTCGTCAGACGGTGACCGTCAGCGGCCTCCTCACCAATGCCCTGCTGAAGGACATGAACCAGGCCGCCCAGTATGCTGCCGAGCCCTATAAGCTCGACGAATATCTGAACGATGTGTTTGCCATCGTGTGGAAACCTTTCGATGCCCAGGATGAGACGGGCAACTACTTCATCCGCCAGAACGAGCGCACCTACGTCACCAGCCTCTGCAAGATACTCAAGCCGACGGAGGCTGCCAAGCCGAGTGCCTACCCCGAGGCGAAGTCGGATGTACCCGTGTACGTGCGCATGCACCTCGACCGGGTGAAGCGTTACATCGAGGAACAGCGTGCCGCCAGCCAGTCCGGTAGTCTCGAAGCCTACCACTACGACGACCTGCTGCAACAAATCGGGCAAGCCATCGACGAGGACAAGAAGTAGTGACCTTCGGTCCACGTGAAATTAAAGGACTCTTCCATAGAAGCCCGCTTGCGCGGAACCTCTATGGAAGAGTCCTTTACCTTATTATATAGGCGAACGGTGTTCGTCCAGTGGTGAGTCAGTCGCTTACTCCAGGCAGGCATCCAACTCGCAGGTAATCTGCTCCTTGTCGAGATGCTGGCCGATGAAGACAATCTTCTCCATGCGGTCGCCGTACTTCTCGTCCCAGTCGCGCATGAGGCCTGGCTCTTGCTTCATGAGCTGGATGAGGTCCTCCTCGGGAGCGGTGGCGTACCACTGGCCGGCCTCTATCAACTTCTTCTGCACACCGGCCTGCTCGAAGAGGTACGACATGTCGGTGTTGCTGCTGAAGTAGCAGACACCCTTGGCGCGGATGACGTTCTTCGGCCAACGGTCGTTGACGAAAGCCTCGAACTTGCGGAGGTTGAAGGCCTGGCGACGGTAGTAGACGAATGTGCCGATGCCATACTCTTCCGCCTCACCCTCGTCGTGGTGATGATGGTGGTGATGGTGGCCGTGCTCATGCTCGTCCTCATCATCGTCGTCGTCATCATCATGGCCGTGATGGTGATGCTCGTGCTCATCCTCGTCGTGATGATGGTGGTGCTCATGCTCCCCGTCCTCGTCGTCATGGTGATGATGGCCCGGGTTGTGAGCCTCTTTCTCTTCCTCTTCGGTCACCTCACGCTCCAGCTCACGAATCCAGCCGGCAGAGGTTGCCACTTTGTCATAGCTGAACAGGTTGGTGTTGATAAGGTTCGCGATGTCCACGTCGGCATAGTCGCACGTGATGATTTTGGCTCCCGGTTGCAACACGCGTATGATATGCTTGATGCGCTCCAGCTCCTTGGGCTTCACTTCCGATGCTTTGTTGAGCAGGATGAGGTTGCAGAACTCTATCTGCTGGATGATGAGGTTCTCGATGTCCTCGTCGTCAATCTGCTCTTTCGTCAGACTGTCGCCGCAGGCAAACTCGCTCTGCAGGCGCAGGCTGTCCACCACCGTGCAGACGCAATCCAAGCGGGGCACGCCATACTGCGTGTACTGTCCACCCATGCGGCGCATGGAGCAGATGGTGCGTGCGATAGGCTCCGGCTCGCAGATGCCGCTGGCCTCTATCACGATGTAGTCGAACCGATGCATCTTCTGTATGTCGTTGAGCTGCTCGATGAGGTCCATCTTCAGTGTGCAGCAGATGCAACCGTTCTGCAACGCCACCAGACTGTCGTCCTTCTTGCCCACGACTCCACCCTTCTGGATGAGGTCCGCATCGATATTCACCTCGCCTATATCGTTCACGATGACGGCGAATTTAATGCCCCGTTGGTTGGAAAGGATGTGGTTCACCAACGTCGTCTTGCCGCTTCCAAGGTAACCGGTAAGCAGCAGCACCGGTGTCTCTTTTTTCTCCATATATGTGTGATATTATAAGTTTGTCTACGTCGTTTAGGCACGCAAAGGTACCAAACTATTCGGTTTGTCCCGAAAGGTGGGCCGCAAAAAAAGCTTCCTCACCCCACCATGACTACACAAAGGTTGTGCCAAATGGTTCTTTTTTTGTGAAGAAACCTTGTATGAGCTAGGTGTTTTGACGTTTACTTTCGTATTTAATAATGTATGCAACCTCTCGGTGGCAATGTTTCCGGAGAGTCACAAGGGGGTGGCATCGGACATCGAAAAATCATTAGTTATAACAATATGAATCTCAAGAGAACCAAACTCACTGCATTGTGTGCTGCCCTGGTATGGCTTATGGGTGGCGCAGCAGCTTTCGGCAACGACAATCCACGTTCCTCTGTCCTCCTGGACAAGGGATGGGGCTACAAGCCTATCACCGTAAACAAACGCAACGCTCCGTTGACGCCCGTGACGCTTCCCCACACATGGAACGCCGAATACATCAAAGGCACTACCCAGTACAACCGGGAGATGATGATCTACAAACGGGACTTGAACGTGACCTCAGCCATGAAGGACAAACGCCTCTTCCTCTACTTCGAAGGAGCCAACTCCGCTGCTGACGTGATGGTGAACTACCGCACCGTGGGCTCTCATCTGGGTGGCTACACCGCCTTCTGCCTGGAGATCACAGACTACGTGCACCCCGGCACCAACGACCTGGAGGTGTGGGTGAGCAACGCCTACCGCACCGATATTCTCCCCATCAGTGGCGACTTCAATGTCTATGGCGGACTCCATCGACCTTGCCATCTGATCATCACAGAGAAGAACTGCATCTCCCCCCTTTTCTACGCCTCTTCCGGACTGCTGATACACCAAGATAAAGTGACCGACACACAAGCCGACCTCACGGTAGAGACCATCCTCTCGCTGAAAGAGCAGAAGGCCGGGATGACCGTGAAGACCATCATCACCGACTTCGACGGCAACCGGGTGGCAGAGCAGGAGACGGCTGTGACGGGCGAGAACGTGAAGCAACCCTTCACCCTCAAGAACCCCACGCTGTGGAACGGCAAGCAGAACCCTTACCTCTACACCGTCACCGCCGAGCTCTACGACAACGGCATGCTGATGGACCGCGTGACCGAGCGCACCGGTTTCCGCTACTTCCATGCCGACCCAGACAAGGGCTTCTTCCTCAACGGCAAGCTCCTCGACCTGCACGGCTATAACCGCCACGAGGATGTGAAGGGAAAGGGCAGTGCGCTGACGATGGAAGACTACGAGCGCGACATGCAGCTCATTAACGAAGTGGGCGCTACGGTGATGCGCTTGGCACACTATCCCCACGGCAAGCCCATCTATGACCTGAGCGACAAGAACGGCATCCTCCTGTGGACCGAGATCCCGATGTGCGGTCCTGGCGGTTATGCCTACACGGGCTACCTCCACAACAAAGGCTTCGAGGAGAACGCGCGCCAGGTGGCACACGAGCTGGTCTATCAAAACTTCAATCATCCCTCCATCTGCTTCTGGGGTATCTTCAACGAACTGCTGCTGAGCGACAATAACCGCTTCCAGGAGTATGACAACCCGGTGGCTTTCGTCAAGGAGATAAACGCACTCTATAAACAACTCGACCCGTCGCGCCTCACTACCTTCGCCACTTGTGTGGACCAGGTGCCCTACCTGGGATGCAGCGACTTGATAGCTTGGAACAAATACTTCAGTTGGACCAAGTCCGAGCGGATGGCCGGCGAGTTCTTCGACAACGCCCACGCTACCGCCAACGGTCAGCCTGTGGGAGTGAGTGAGTATGGAGCCGGTGGCAGTCCGCTGCAGCACGAAGACCCGCTGGACACGGCATTTGTGGCGAAGGGTGGCTATCACCCCGAGGAGCATCAGGCCATCTGTCACGAAGGCTACTGGAGAGCCTACACCCAGCGTCCCTATCTGTGGGCGAAAATCATCTGGCAGTTCTCCGATATGCAGTCGTTCTTCCGCAACGAGGGCGACACGCCGGGCATCAACGACAAAGGTTCCGTCACCTACGACCGCAAGACGAAGAAGGATGTGTTCTACTTCTACAAGGCCAACTGGAACCCCGAGCCGATGCTCTACATCACCAGCCGTCGCTTCACCATGCGTACGAAGGCTGACACCCAGGTGCGTGTCTACAGCAACCTGAAGGAGGCCACGCTCTACATCAACGACAAGAAGATAGGGTCCGCCAAGAAGGACGACATCAACCGTATGCTGTGGAATGTCACCCTCACGCCGGGCGAGAATGTCATCAAGGTGGTAGGCAAGAGCGGCAAGAAGACCCTCACCGACACCTGTACCTGGACGTTGAAATAGTCTACCTTACTATATATCGATTATCCATAAGCGGGCTGCATTGCCGGACTTCCCTTCAAGTCCGCGATGCAGCCCGCACTTGTTTTCGTTCACCTGTCATCTTGTGGGTTTATCGTCCAAATCTATTGGGAGCAGGTTATGTGCATGACGGGCGGTCAGTCATTCGGAAGGAGTAAATTTGGTTTGCTCGGTAATAATGGTTACCTTTGCCAACTGCATGCCGAAGGGACTGGAGGGCCTGTCGGCGGGCAACCATAAGAGACTGAATTTTCTAACTTAAAACATATTACCTAATGAGGAAAGTTGCACTTATTTCAGGCATCACAGGCCAAGACGGGTCCTTCTTGGCAGAGTTTCTATTGAGTAAAGGATACGAGGTCCACGGCATTTTGCGCCGCTCTTCTTCCTTCAACACCGCTCGCATCGAGCATCTCTATCTCGATGAATGGGTACGCGACATGAAAAAGACGCGGTTGGTCAATCTCCACTATGGCGACATGACCGATTCGAGCTCGCTCATACGCATCATCAGCGACATTCATCCGACGGAGATCTACAACCTCGCTGCACAGAGTCATGTGAAGGTGTCCTTTGACGTACCCGAGTATACGGCCGAGGCTGATGCGGTAGGAACACTGCGTCTGCTGGAAGCCGTCCGCATCTGTGGACTGGAACACACTTGTCGCATCTATCAGGCTTCCACCTCCGAGCTGTTCGGCAAGGTGCAGGAAGTTCCCCAGAAAGAGACGACTCCTTTCTATCCGCGCTCGCCCTACGGCGTAGCCAAACAGTATGGATTTTGGATTACGAAGAACTATCGCGAGAGCTATGGCATGTTCGCCGTCAACGGCATCCTGTTCAACCACGAGAGTGAGCGTCGGGGCGAGACCTTCGTCACCCGCAAGATTACCCTGGCGGCAGCCCGCATCAAACAGGGCTATCAGGACAAACTCTACCTCGGTAACCTCAACTCCCTGCGCGACTGGGGCTATGCGAAGGACTACGTGGAGTGCATGTGGCTCATCCTGCAGCACGACCAACCCGAGGACTTCGTCATCGCTACCGGCGAGATGCATACCGTGCGTGAGTTCTGTACGCTGGCGTTCAGCTACCTGGGTATCGAACTCGAATGGCAGGGAGAGGGCGTGAACGAGAAGGGTATCGACAAGGCCACCGGCCGCTCTCTGGTAGAGGTAGACCCGAAATACTTCCGCCCCTGCGAGGTGGAACAACTGCTGGGCGACCCCACCAAGGCCAAGACCCTGCTGGGATGGAATCCTACCAAGACCCCGTTCCCCGAGCTGGTACGTATCATGGTGGAGCACGACATGAAGTTCGTGAAGAAGCTTCACTTGAAAGCACAGATGGAGGACTAGACGATGTTGGACAAATCAGCGAAGATATATGTGGCGGGTCACCATGGACTGGTGGGCTCCGCCATTTGGAACAACCTGAAGCAACGCGGCTATGAGAACCTCGTAGGACGCAGCCACAAGGAGCTCGACCTGCTCGACGGTGCTGCCGTGAAGGACTTCTTCGACCAAGAACAACCCGATGCCGTGGTGTTGGCGGCCGCCCATGTGGGTGGCATCATGGCCAACCTGCGTTACCGGGCAGACTTCATCTACCAGAACCTGCAGATACAGCAGAACGTCATTGGCGAGAGCTATCGTCATGGTGTGAAGAAACTCCTCTTCCTGGGCAGCACCTGCATCTATCCGCGCGAGGCACCCCAGCCCATGAAGGAAGAGTGTCTGCTTACCTCCCCGTTGGAGTATACCAACGAGCCCTATGCCATCGCCAAGATTGCCGGACTGAAGATGTGCGAGAGCTTCAACCTGCAGTATGGCACGGACTACATCGCCGTGATGCCTACGAACCTCTACGGGCCCAACGACAACTTCCACTTGGAGAACAGCCACGTGTTGCCCGCCATGATTCGCAAGATCCATCTGGCCAAGTGCTTGAACGAAGGCGACTGGCAGGCCGTGCGTCACGACCTCTCCCTCCGCCCTGTGGAAGGTGTGGACGGACAGGCTTCGGAGTCGGTCATCACAGAGACCCTTGCCAAGTATGGCATCTCGGCTGAGGCTGTCACCCTGTGGGGCACAGGCAAGCCGCTGCGCGAGTTCCTTTGGAGCGAAGAGATGGCCGATGCCAGTGTGCACGTGCTGCTCAACGTCAGCTTCAAGGATACCTTCGAGCCGGGTAGCAAGGAGGTGCGCAACTGCCACATCAATGTGGGCACCGGCAAGGAGCTCACCATCCGTGAGTGTGCCGAGAAGATTGTCCGCGAGGTGGGCTTCCGTGGTGAGCTGCGTTGGGACGCCTCCAAACCGGACGGCACTCTGCGCAAGCTGACCGACGTTACCAAACTCCACAACCTGGGCTGGCACCACATGGTGGAGATTGACGAGGGCATCCACCGCCTCTATCAGTGGTATCTGGGTGCCGGGTCGGTCAACTGATAAGTTTTCTCCCCTATACCTATTATATATAAGGTATAAAACGTAAATATTGTCAAGAATTTGGCGGCGTGTTTCATATTTTGTATCTTTGTCCACAGATTAAGCAAAGACCCGAGATGAAACATGTCGCCATATTTGTTTACTTCCTGCTCCTCTTGGCGGCAGGGACGGCAAACCTCCAGGTTTGTGGCCACGCTGTGCCCACTTTGGAGGAGGTGACCCTCTCTGCGTCACAAGCTCTGACTGACGATGCTTCGTTCCCCTCAGTCTTCCTCTTGGATGAAAAGCGTGAGGTGACGTCTCCCTGCGACAGCTGGCCCATCTTCTTCGACGTGGATACCGAGAACGGAATGCTCAGCTTTGTAGGCCGCTTCAGCCGTACGCAGGTGAACCCTACCTATGTGCAGCGAACGTCCACCTCGTTCCGACACATCCTTTACCGGATGTCACTCTTGAATGCACCGCTCATCTCGTTGCGGTGCGAACGCTATAACCACATATTCTCTCATCTCCCCAAGTCGCATCGGTCCTATTATGTCTATGCGTTGCGACACATCGTCATTTAGTAGTTGCGGAAGTTTAATGCCTTCGCTCTTCTCCCGGGAGGGTGGGGCTGTGCGCGCTTCTTTACCTAAGTAGTGCGATGGTCTGACGACCGCTCAACATTCTTGCCACATGCCGCTGGCCTATGGACCGGTGGGAGCGGACCCGTGCCCGTGCTTGGCCTGTGGCCCGCGGTGTGGCGCAACCGTATAACATTAAATGACACATTATGCAAACAAAAACGACATCTGAAGGGTTTACTTTGTTTACCTCTTCGCATCCCGATATTGTAAAGAAACTGATTCTGAAAGCCGCGCTGTTGTCATCGGTGTATGCCGAGGCCGGCGTTGTGATACTGATTATCGCCTTTGTGCTGGGCGAGAGCTACGTGGCGTTGAGCATGCTCTGCTTTGTGATAGGCATAGTGCTCTTGGCTGTTGGCATATTTAGGGTATGCTTCTGCTCACGCAAGGACGTTTACTTGCCCACGGAGAGTCTTCTGAAGCAACGCGTCCTCTTCTTCGACCTGAAGAGCGAACCGGTGCTGCAGCATTGCATCGAGAGTGGCGACTTTACGCTGCCCGAACCTGTCGAGAGCGTCTCCAACGGATGTGTGAAGATGGAAGTGCTCAGTTCGGTCGACGGGCAGTTCGTTGGTCTGCAACTCTTCGAGTTCATCCCCTATGCCTACTCTCCAGTGACGGATATAATGTATTTTACCGACCAACAGGCGGAGACCATCAACCGCGCCATCAAGTCGATAAAGATGAAAAGGGTCTGAACCGATAACTATTGGTGACGATGTATGTCCGTCGGGATGACGGACACACCGTGCAAAGGCAGTGGTCTCGAACTTTATTGGGAGTTATACTTCTGCTCATTAAGGGCGCAAATGCGCATGAAAATAGGTGGAAATATGACTCCTTCGGCTTCTATTTGCTAAGTTCAATATGCGGAAGCATGCAATGTTGTAGGATTGTTAGGATAGTCCTAACTTTGTTAATTTGGTATTTTTAACGTTGTGTCTCTTTTCACTGACAAATTAAACCTATACTTTTGGCCACGTTAAGCGTGTTAACGAACCTAATGTAATACTAACTTAAAAACGCACTTCTTATGAAATGTAAAAGAATGTTACAAGGGGGAGTAGTTTGGTTGCTTACTATTCTCCTTGCTGTACAAGTTAGCGCACAAGATCGAAAAATCTCCGGAACCGTGAAGGATGTAACCGGTGAGCCGATGATTGGCGTTAGTGTACAAGTGTTGGGAACCACAGTCGGTGCAGTGACCGATTTCGATGGTAATTACACTCTTCAAGCATCCAACAAATCAAAACTTCAATTTTCATTTATCGGTTACCTGTCCCAGACGATTGAGGTAGGTAGCAAATCAAAGATCGACGTTGTGCTGAAAGAGGACAACAAGACTTTGGACGAGGTGGTCGTCATCGGTTACGGTACGGTGAAACGTCGTGACTTGACCGGTTCCGTTGCCTCTGTATCTGGTGACAAGTTGGTTGCCAACCCGGTTGCCAACGTGGCACAGGCCCTGCAAGGCCAGCTTCCTGGTGTGAGCGTGACGGCTCAGGACGGTCGTCCGGGTGCCAGCATGTCTATCCGTGTACGTGGTGGTGGTTCCATCACCCAGAGCAACGACCCGTTGTTCATCGTGGACGGTGTGCAGGTTAGTAGCATCGACGATATTCCTGCCGACAACATCGAGAGCATCGACGTACTGAAGGATGCCGCTTCAACGGCCATCTACGGTGCCCGTGGTGCCAACGGCGTTATCTTGGTTACTACCAAGGGCGGTAAAGAGGGTCGCGTGTCAGTGAAGTACAACATGTACTATCAGATTAAGGAGAACCCTGAGACACTGGATGTAACAGATGCCTATGACTACATATATAATACGTGGTCATACATGACTGCTTATGGTTATGGCGATGGTGTTGCCAAGTACTTTGGCCTCGGCTCTTCCTATGGTAACCACTTGAACGAGTATAAGAACGTGCCGACCCACAACTACATCAACGACTTGATGCGTACCTCTTCCACTTGGAACCACGACTTGTCTCTCTCCGGTGGTAACGACAAGACTACCTACTATGCTTCTGTCAACTACACAGACGATGAGGGTATCCGTCGCAAATCAAGCTTCTCTCGTTGGAATGCCAACTTCAAGTTGAACCAGAAGATTACAAAGAACTTGACTGCCGACATAGATCTTCGTTATACGGAGTCTATGATTGAGGGCTCTGCATTCGGTAACGCTACTTCTGCTTACCGCTATCGTCCTATTGACCCTGAATATGTAGACCAGATTGGTGGTGATTCTTCTGCTACAAGTGGCTTCGGTCAGGGTGACGTTCACATGGAAGACTCTGAGAACCCGATTTACTACTTGAATACTGTAGCCTATCAGAAACAAACCAACCGCTTGCGCGCTAAGTTTGGTTTAACATGGCAAATCATCAAAGGTTTGACCGCTAAGTCTGAACTCTCTCTCGGCCGTAACTGGACAGACACCCGCACATGGGATGGTGGTCAGGTTTCTACCGATATTAGTACCGCAAAATGGAACAAGGGTGACGGCTTCTCTACCCGTTGGTCTACTACATTGAACTATGAAGTTCAGGGACTCGGTGATGACCACAGTCTCTCTTTCCTGGCAGGTAACGAGGTGCTGGCTTCCAAGAGCAACTCTACTGAAATCTATGGTGCCGGTTATCCGGATGAGTTTACCATGAAGGATGCTTTCGGTATGATCAACATGACTACCGCTTCTTTGGGTAAAGATTACTTCAAGGCTACTATCGGTACTCCGAGCCGTACACTCTCTTGGTTCGGCCGTGCCAACTACTCTTATAAAGGCAAGTACCTGTTGACCGCTACGTTCCGTGCCGATGGTTCTTCCAAGTTCGCTCCCAACAATCATTGGGGTTACTTCCCTGCAGCCGCTGTTGCATGGCGTATTTCTGATGAGGATTGGTTCGAGTCAGCAAGAGAAGAGTGGTTGGACAACTTGAAACTCCGCGTATCTTACGGTACCTCTGGTAGCGATAACATCGATGCCTCTCTTTGGAAAGAGACTTGGGGAACTGAGCAGATTACGGTAGACGGTAACAAGGTGACAACCTACGTGCCGGGTGAGATGAAGGGCAATTCTGATTTGAAGTGGGAGACCACCGTCAGCCGTAACGTCGGTATCGACTTTGGTTTCTTCAACAACTGGATTCGTGGTAGCTTGGACTTCTACTGGAACACTACTAAGGACATCTTGATGAAAGTGCCTATCGACGCAGCTTCTGGTTTCAGTTATCAGTTCCAGAACGTAGGTCAGACCTCTAACAAGGGTTTCGAGTTGGCTCTCGGTTTTGACATCTTCCGCAAGAAAGACTTCAACTTGGGTGTGAACTTGACTTACAACTTCAATAAGAATAATGTGGACGACGTGAGAGACGATGCTCTGGCTGATGCGCGTGCCGCTGGCAAGTGGGGCTCATCTATGGCAGTTCCCGCTTACGACTACATCATCCGCGAGGGTCACCCCGTAGGTACCATCCAGGGCTTCAAGTCTTTGGGCTACTACACCATCGATGACTTCGACTATGTAGGGGGCAAGTATAAACTGAAAAATGGTGTGCCTGATATCCAGGGTGTGGTGAACTATCCTGCTTATGGTCCTGCAACGATGGCTGCTGATGGTCAGACTGCTGTTCCCGGTATGCCGAAGTTCGCTGATGTGGATGATGACGGTGTCGTTACAGTAGATGACAAAACTATCATTGGTGAGGCTATGGCAAAACACAATGGCGGTGTGAACATCATTGGTAACTACAAGTCACTCGACTTCTCTGTTGGCTTTACCTATCAGATTGGCGGAAAAATCTACAATGCCAACTCTATGCTCTCTATGATGGGTAATAAGGATAACGATGCCGGCCGCAACCGTTTGGGCTTCACTTCTCAGTGCTACAAATACTACGACATCGATGCCAATGGTGACTTGGTATTCGTTTCCGATCCGGACGCTTTGGCTAGGTTGAACGCAAATACCAAATATGCTTCTTTCTTCTCTGAGTATGGTATCGTTAGCTCAGAGTTCATCGAGGATGCGTCTTACCTTCGTCTGAACACCTTGACTGTAGGTTACACCTTCCCGAAGAACTGGGTGAAGAAAGTAGGTTTGCAGAATGCACGTATCTACTTCACTGGATCTAACCTCTTCTGCATCTCCGGTTACTCCGGTATCGACCCGGATGTCAACACCAACAGCGATGCCAGTGGCAATGGTTTCCCCACTCCGAACTTCGACTACGAGTCTTATCCGAAGGCAAGAACCTATACATTTGGTGTTAACTTGGCATTCTAATCACATTAAAGAATTAACAGTCTATGAAAAAGATATTATACTATACACTGGGTGCTGCAGCACTGATGAGTGTTGCCGCTTGTAGTGATTTCTTGGAGACGAGCTCACCTTCTGTGGTGGATGCTGA